>JBFMDM010000015.1:0-26135 GCA_040753835.1 Planctomycetota bacterium | reverse complement strand
TGAAGGATTTGTAGGACATAGAATTTCCCCTCATCAGTCGCAATCAATTCGTTTGTGCCTTGCCCCCCGATGGACCTGTCTGCCGTGAGTCCGGCACAGGCAGGCATCGGGGTGGTCCCCAGATTACAGAAACCGTGCCTTATAAGTCAAGCATTTAGCCACTTTCCCCGGATGGTGTGCTTGCCCGTTTACCCGCCTCAGGAGGGCCTCTGGTTGGTGTCACCTGACAGGTTTATGGTTGAGCCGGTTGCGTCGGTTTTGGCGGTTAGATTGCCGTTGGCATCATATTGATAAGTTGAGCCAGTTATGCCGGTTTGGTCGGTTAATAACTGGTTTGCATCGTTGTATGTCATAATTCGATATACTGTCTCCCGAACTAGATCATTTGTTATTACCGTTAACTTTTTTTTCCTTATATAAGATAACAAAAACCATAAACATAACGAGTGGAGCAAGGATTATACTATAACTTGTTTTGAAAATAAAGCATCCAGCTAAAGCAATAATACTAAGCAACCCAAATACAATACAAAACCATTTTGTTGTTTTTCTACTTATGTCCATAATTTTCCTAAAACAAATATTTGTTATTAAAGTACTATTGATATAAATCGGGATTTCCTAAACATGCTGCCTCACAACCAATTAAAACCCCAATACAGTAGCCACCAGCAAGTGCCGTAAGCCTGCTTAATACTCTGGCTGGAAGTCCCTTTGTCCAGTGGAGTCTACACATACCTGTACCACCTCCAACCCAACAAATCTCGTTCACATACCAAAACTTTAAACATCTATCTACGCAAGCATTATAACGTCTAAGATAATCCCAAAATCCCGTGCCAGACGGGTCTATTTTATTTACGGAATTATTTCCTACATAAGTATAAAAATTTATTCCGCCCTCATATTCTATTGGGTCTCTTGCTATGAATCTTCCCGTTATCGGCGTGTAATATCGCGCACGGTAGTAATAATTGGCTGATTCACTATCCCATTCCCTGGAGGTAAATCGGTAGCGATTGCTCACCCCTTCAACCTGGCTCAGGGTCTCGCCAAAGGCATAATAGTCATATCTGTTCCTTACTCTTTGGCGCTGGTCAATAATATTCCGTACCGAGCCAAGTCCATCCACCATATAGTAATACGGCATTGAGGCACGAGTCATTAGGAGGTTCTGGTCCAGGAATGGAGTCAGATACGAGGCAGTAAGATTGTAGATTCCGGATTGTAGTGTATAATCCGCTATGATGTTAGCGCCGTCTAATATGTATCTCGTGGTTACCGGCCGGTTCCTTCTACCAAATACCTTCTTTTCTATCCGGCTGCCGGCGGCGTTATATTTGTATTCTCCGACTTCCCGGCTCCATCTTACCTGTCCGTTGACTAACAGTTCTCGGGTTATCTTAACCTGCCTGTTCTCGTGATCATAATCGTATCGCCACGCTATCTCTATCTGGGGCGCCTGGGCCTGCGTTATACCCGCCCTATCTAACTCCGCCAGTTCACTATCGTCCTCTTCTTCATCCGTGTCTTCTGCCTCATCGGTTTCCCCGCCTTTCTTCGGAATTAGATGACGTCCTATCAGGCCACGCCACGGGCCCCTCCCAGGTAATCTCTCTATGCCAAACCGACCTCTTAAAATAGATAATAATGGACTCCTTTTTACTATCTGATTGCCGTTAGCGTCATACTCATAACTGGTTGTTACTCCACCGCTGATTTCACTGATTAGTTGGTTAGCGTCGTTGTAGGTGTAACTCGTGACTGCGCCATCTTTGGTTTGGTTCAATCGGTTACCCACTTCATCGTAGGTCCATGCGAGTTGATAAGACGCACTGCCGGTGCGTTGCTCGTTGATAAGTTGATAAGTAGGGTCATAATCATAAACCACAGATTCCACAGATTGCCCAGATTGAATTTGCATTGTCTTGCGATTGCCGACTTTGTCGTGGGTATAGGCAAAGGAGGAGATGATTGAACCATTAGATTTGCGATTTGAGATTTGAGTGAGCCAACGTAATGGGTGATTGTATTGATATTCAGTATATGCGTTACTTCCATTGGTCAGTTTGACCCGTTGGCCCAGTCGGTTGTATTGATAGGTTGCCTCTGTTACGTTGTTACGTTTTACGCTCAACAATCTTTTCGCTTTATCATATCCGTATTCCACCAAAGCGCCTTCTGGCTCAAGCATCGTTTTACGCGTTCCATCATCCCAATAAGTATATTCTATAACCTTTGCAGGCGTGTATTTCCGGTCTGTTACTTTAGTCAGGCGCGATAAATCATCATATTCATTTATAGTATCGGTATTCGCGTCAAGAGTCGTCAAGAGGTTGCTTGAGGCGTCGTAGGTGTATGTGGTTAGTTGGTCTGCCTGTTTGCCGGTCATCCGGTTGTTCTTGTCATACGTATAAACTATTTCCTGCCCTTTGGCATCGGTCTTGCTGACCAGATTCCCGTTGCCGTCATATACATTCGTGGTAACATTGCGTCCGGCAAATCCCGGTAAGTCCGTTGTCCATAATAAGTGGTTGCGATAATAGGTGTACAGGGTGTCCACGGGTAAGCCGTTACGATAATAGGTTAGTTGGGTTCTCAGACCATCCTTATTATATTCGTAGTCAGTGTAATATCCGCGCGCGTCTGTGGTTCTGATAAGACGACCGCTCAAGTCATAGAAGTATTGGGTCATTCGGGATTCGGCATCGGTAACAGAGGTCTGTTGTCCGCGTTTGTTGTATTGATAAGTGGTGGCGTAGAGCGGGTCTGCGGTATATTGCCTGATTAACCGATTGGCATTATCATAGTCAGAATAAGTGGTGGTGGCTAATGGCGTGCCGTAGCCCGCGGTTACTTCTATTTGCCTGCCGATAGTATCATATTTATAGAAAGTGCATTCATTGAGTCCGCTCGGGTCAACGGTGGTCTTGACTAAATGCCTGCAGCGGTTATATTGATGTTCGGTTACCGCGCCTTCAGGGTCTATAATGCGGGTAACATTACCGGCCTTGTCATAGGCATACATTGTAGCAGGGTGAGAATTTACCCACGTCTTTATTATCCTATCGTCTTTATCATATTCTGTGTATCTTATATCTGCTAAATCTGTGTCATCTGTGGCTCCGTTCTGGTTCGTATCATACCACGGCCCGATGGTTTGCGTCAGGCGTCCGGCCTTGTCATAGACATAAGCAGTGGTGATATTGTCCTGCGGTGTACGGACATACTTAACCCTCTTGAGTTCATCATACTTCGTGTAGGTGGTGTTGCCTCTGGGGTCTGTAACCCAAGCCGCACCGCAACAGCCGCAGTTCTCATACTCGTAGCGGGTTACATTGCCCTCGGCATCGGTCATTGTCTCTATCTGGTCCTTGATATTATAGGTGTAAGAAGTGATATGACCTTCAGGGTCTGTGATACGGGTTCTGTTGCCGTTGGCGTCGTATTCATACGAGGTTATAGCATAAAGCGAAGAGGTTAACTGGCGTCTGGTTTCCTTGAGCCAGCCGTTGCCGTAGTATTCATACAGTGTCTCTGCGCCTTCTGGGTCTATAGTCCGCGTCAGCCGTCCGGTATTGTCATACTCGTTCTGCGTCCGGATATTCAGACCAGCCGGGTCAAGCACAGTCAATACCAGCCGACCCAGATTATCATACTGGTATTCAGTAACGATATTCAGCCCGCCCACATCCTCTGTCCTGCGGACGAGATTGTTCATCAGATTGTATTCCAACGCGGTCAGGTAACTGACGCCGGGCGCGGTGTAGGTGCGGATAGAGGTCTGGTTGCCCCGGTAATCATAGGTGTATTCAAAATTGGGTTGCATACTGCGCGGGCAATAGGTTCTGATGACTTGCCCTAGGACATCATAATCGGTCTTATAGACGATATTTAGCCCGGCTGGGTCTGTGATTCTTTCCGTGAGATAGCCGTTGGCATCATATTTATATTCAGTAACCAGGTTCAGGCCGCCCGGGTCGCGGGTTTCCTTCTTCACCCTGCAGAAGGTGTAATATTCATAATCGGTCCTCTGTTCGGCCGGAGCGCCTAATGCCTCTATCCGGGTGATGAGATTACCATTATCATCATACCACAGGAGGGTGGAGATATTGCGCGCATCGGTAATCATTGTCGGCAGATAATAATTAGCAGGGTTGGGATGCTCATACCGATAGGTCGTGGTGCAAGAAAGGGGGTCTGTAACGGTGAGAATCCGGCCCAGGGCATCGTATGTATAGCGGGTTACCGCGCCGCCGGGCCTGGTCTGCGAGAGGAGATTACGACTGCTGTCAAAGACATTGACTGCCCGGTTGCCTAGATTATCCGTCCGTTCAAGCCAGGTGTCCAACGCAAGGTTATACTTTGCGGTCGTGGTCTTGCCGGCCCGGTCTGTAATGGTAACCACGGAATTCTCCACATCATAGGAAAATCCCCAGGTATTGTTATTGGTATCTATGATGCTGATAATTTTATTTGTTCCGGTCTGGTACTGGTATTGGGTCCGGATATTTTCCGGATTGGTTGCGGCGCTGATGAGGTTAGTGTCCGGCAGATATTCAAACCGCCATTTCCATTCCCCTGAATTCTTGCTCACTGTTTCCAACTGGCCGGTAGCGGTATATGAAAGCACGGTCTGGTTATTCAGCGGGTCGGTAATCTGGGTGAGGAGGTTATCGGTATAGGCGAGCAGGATTTTCTGGTTATTGTTGGCCAGGGTGATTTCCGTGAGATTATCGCCGGTATACTGGCAGGTAACCCTTTCGCAGTCGCGGTTTCGTATCTTCAGGAGCCGATATATGGTATTTCCGCCAGACCCGGCGGGTTCGGCGGAAAATGTGTAAGTAACCCTGTCTCTTTTAATCAGCAGATATCCTGTTGCGGTCTCGCTGATTATGGAATAATCGCCGTATTGGGGCAAAGAGATGAATATACCGGCCGTATCAGTGGGTGTGTAGATAAACCGTTTGCCGTCTCCCATCCGGTAGGAAACCGTGCCGTCTGTGTTTGTTATGACGCTCTGGTTAAAGGTATGGGTCCAGTTCGGGCCTAAGGGGCCGGTAACAATATCATCCAGAGAATTATAATATAGTGTAAGATTGACAGGCAGGCGGGAGTTCGGGATTAGGCGGGTGGCCTCAATATCCAGATTAAGATTACCGCCGGCGTAATCAATGGTAGAGCCGCCACTCTCTCTGGCTTCTGTGGTATCGCAGGGGTCTTTTGTGCCGAGGGTGTGCGCTATAGACGACACAACATTTACAGACGCCTCGGTCATAACCGACGAGCCATTGCCGTGACCGCTTAGGTCTGTAGCGCTGACTTGCACTGTATGTTCACCGGTTTGGGTTGGTGTAAAGTCCGTGCCTTCATACCGGTCTAATGCAATACCGCTGGCAATGTCCACTACTGTCCCGTCCGGTTGTGCTATATTTATATCATACGCAAGGTTGCCGGAGCCGATTAATAACTGGGCATAAATTGTGAAACTAAATTTCTCTCCCACCTTGGCTGTTTCCGGGCCTTTGTAACCAACCCAGATATTGGCCAGATAGTCCTCGTTATGAACGGCCTGATAATTCTGCCGAGGAATAAGATTTACGCCGACATCGTACTGGGAATTTTCCCAATCATACGGAAACCAGGAGAACAGGAATTTTGTGTGATTGAAGATGTCCGCCATAATGGGCCCTGTGCCATTGAGTTTGACCTGAATCTTTATTCCAGGCGCATCAGGGCCTAAATAGCCGCTGTAATAAAATCGGATGGTTGTCCCGTCAATGCTGGCCGAAGGGCCGGGATTATAGCCGTATACAAACCCCTCGCAATCCCAACTGGCGGCGTCCACAGTGCCTTCACTGAGATAGTCATTATAACTAATCGGGCCAATTTGTGCTTGAGAATGGTCGTGATTGTAATAGTAGAGCGTTCCACCGCCGCCACGGGCCGGGTCAGCGCTCGCAGTGGTCCACCAGAGCCCCATACCGTCGTACCAGCCGCGATAATATTCTTCTACGCTGATGACTTCCTGAACGCCTTGGGTAAAATCCACCTGGACCGCACCCCAGTTATAACCAGGTGTCGTGCCTTTTAGGACGACGGTAACAATATCGCCATGGTTTCCTTTTATCGTATTGGAACCGTCTTCAGCGGTGATGGTAAAACTCGGGGCTTGTTGGGCATAGGCACCGGAAACAGATATAAATAGGATTAAGAAAACCAGACCGGATATTACTAAGCAACGACTTGCCATACACTCTCCTTTCTGCCCCTGATGTTTGGAGCAGGTATCCATAAATAATAAACTGCTGGCGGGTTAGTCAGAAATCTGCGAATTCAATGTATGCAATGCCAACAGTATAATCAACAACTATTATAGAAACAGAAGACGTAATATCAAGTAAAATATGTGTTTTCCGCCCCCGAATCTATCCATCCTGCCACCTTAACCCGGCACTATGTGTCAGATGAATAACGAACTGACTGATTCGCTGTTGTGAATCCGCCTGATGGTCTCGCCCAGCAGGTCCGCGACCGACAGCACCTTAATAAACGGCCTGGATTTTGACGGGTTCAACGGTATGGTGTCTGTGACAATCACTTCCTTGAATTTCGCCTTGGCTAATTTGTCAACCGCATTGCCGGAAAGCACTGCATGCGATGAGCAGACATAGACATTCCTGGCGCCCTTGTCCCTCAGCACCACGGCCGCCTCGCTGATGGTCGTGGCGGTTGATATCATATCGTCCACCAAAAGGACGTTCTTGCCGGCCACATCGCCGATAATGTGCATCACCTCGGTCTGCTTGGAGCCAATACGTCTCTTATCAACAATAGCCAGTTCCGCATTGAGTTTCTTGGCATAAGAGCGCGCCATCTTGATGCCGCCCACATCCGGCGAAACCACGGTGAGATTGGGTATATTCAACCGCTGGAGATAGTCAATCATCACAGGCGAGGCATAGAGATGGTCAAGCGGGATGTCAAAGAACGCCTGTATCTGCGCGGCGTGCAGGTCTATGGTCAGGACCCGGTCGGCCCGGGCCGTGGTAATCATATTGGCGACCAGTTTCGCGGTGATTGGCACTCGTCCTTCGGCCTTGCGGTCTTGCCTTGCATAGCCGAAATAAGGCAATACCGCGGTAACCCGCTCGGCTGAGGCGCGTTTAAGGCAGTCAATGATAATCAGGAGTTCCATCAGGTTGTCATTGCCCGGCGAGCAGGTGGACTGAATCACGAAGACGTCAGCCCCGCGCACGTCGTCGTTAATCTTGATTTCTGTCTCGCCGTCCGGGAATGCGCCGATGCTGATATCGCCCACCTTGACGCCGAGTTTGGCGCAGACCTTGCGGGCCAAGGCAGCGCTGGCGCTGCCGCTGAAGACCTGTAACCGGTTTCTCAAGCCCATCATTGCATTATTCTCCTCTTAGAGCCAGTTAGCACAAAGCGCGTTACTGGCTCTTAGACCCAGCACCTATCCCGAAAGGATTCGGGATAGGCGCTGGGTGGTTCCATTCGCTTTAATCTTTAACCTATTTACTAATCTCCTTTGCCGGGATTCCTACTACAGTCGCTCCCGATTCCACATTCTTCCCGCGAGTCACGACTGCACCGGCGCCGGTCCTGGAATTCCGGCCCATCTTCACCGGCGCAACCAGAATAGTCCCGCTGCCGGTTGAGGCGCCGTCTTCTATAACCGTCTGCTCCTTTCGGACGCCGTCATAATTCGCCGTAATGGTGCCGGCTCCGATATTGACATTATCGCCGATAATGGCATCGCCCAGATAACTCAGGTGCTTGGCCTTGGAATGCCGGCCCAGACGGGTCTTTTTCGCCTCTGTGAAATTGCCGACCTCTGCTCCGTCTTCCAGGACCGTCCCGCCTCTCAAATGGCTGAAAGGCCCGACCTCGCACCCTGAACCGATTGTTACGCCCGAATGGATTACGGTAAAGGGATAGATTACCGTATCCCTGCCGATTGCCGCTCCTTCCTCAATATAGGTGTTTTCTGGGGCGACAACAATCACTCCTTCTTTGATAAAGCCGTTTATTATCCTGCGGCGCATTATGGCTCCGGCCGCATTTAACTCATCAAACGTGTTCACACCAAGGCATTCGGATGGATTGTCCGCTTTAAATCCTTTTATCTTCTTGCCCTCCTTTGCCAGGATATCAATCACCGTAGTCAGGTAATATTCGCCGTTAGCCGGATTGGGTTTTACCTTGCCAAGCGCCCTGAAAACGCCGGCATCAAAGACATAAGTGCCGGAATTTATCTCCTTTATCTTTTTCTCTTTCTCGCCGGCATCTTTCGCCTCAACGATGGATTTTACATTGCCCTTTCTGTCCCTCAGAATCCGGCCGTAGGCGGCCGGGTCGTCCAGTTCGCAGGTAAGAACCGTGGCAACGGCATTTTCCGAGAGGTGCGCCTGAATGAGTTCTTTCAGCAGGCCGGCGTTTAATAACGGCGTATCGCCGCAGAGAACCAGTATCAATCCGCCAAAGGATTCCAGAAAGGGCCGCGTCCTGTTCAAGGCGTCGCCTGAACCCTTCAATTCGTCCTGGGTGACCCACCGGACATTCTCGCCGCTGAATGAATCCTTTACTTTTTCCCGTTCGTGCCCGACAACGACATATATGTCTTCCAGGCCGCCCAGTTCCCTGAGCGTCTTAAAGGTATAATAAAGCAACGGCTTGCCGCATATTTCCTGGAGCACCTTGGGATGCGGCGAGGACATACGTGTCCCCTTGCCCGCGGCCAGGACCACGGCAGCGATTTTAATCTTGCCTTTGTTCACCCCGCACATAAATATATTTTAGAGTCCCTTACAAAATGGGTTTCGTCAAGACGCGATATCCGGGATTTTATGTTACCCCACTGAAAACCGTTCTTACATAAATGGCCTGCTATCCATTTATGTGCGGGGCTCGTTCTGCAACCCCCGCTTTTATCCTCAAGGTGTTATTTATGGTCATCAGTCGCCGGCGCATGTTCCGGCGCGACATTCTCTCCGCCGATGAACTTTTCCAGTTCCTCTATGGCGACATCCACGCCGTCCTTCTGGACCTTTAACTGCTTCAGGAGAACGCCGAGCGAGGCCTGGAGATTCTGGCTGAGTTTTACCATCGTTTCTTCCTTGATGGCCTGCAGGTCTTTCAGGGCGGCCTTAATCTCCTCCAGCCGTTTTTCTATGGCCTGCATTATCTTTTGTTCCTTGTCATACAACTGGCTGTCCACATAACTCTTCAGGGCATAACTGGACTCTATGTTGGCGATGCGCTTGTTCGCCTCCATCTCAAACTTGCCGATGGACTCCCTCACCTGTTTGGACAATTCCACGGTGGTCTTTTCCTCGCTCTTCTTGATTTCCTCAAGAACGAAGCCCTTGGATGCGCAGCCGGCGAACATACTGCCGCCCAGCAGGATTGCGCTGCCGATTACCAGCAATTTCCTCATAATCCCTCCTCTTTAGAGCCAGTTAGGATTTTGGATACGCAGTAGCCAAAAGCCGTTATTGGCTCTTATCCCGATGAACATAGCGACATCGGGACACATTTATTACAATTTCTTAATCTCTTCTGCGAGAGATGTTAATTTTATTTCCCTTTCTGCTCCGGTTGCCATCTCTTTAAGTTTGACCGATTCACGGGCCAGTTCATCCGGGCCCAGCACCGCCACAAACCGCGCCTTCAGTCGGTCCGCATTCCTGAACTGTGCCTTCAAACTCCTGGACTCGTAGTCCATATCAGCGGATATTGAATGATGCCTCAGATTCCGGATAATTCTAAATGCCTCTTTCCTGAGCCCGCCGTCTGTAATCACCACATAGACGTCCGGCCCGGCCGGTTTTATCTGCTTGTCAAGAACCGCAATCACCCTTTCTATCCCCATTCCGAACCCGGCCGCGCCTGTTTTCGGCCCGCCGAACTGCTCGACCATGTTGTCGTAGCGCCCGCCGCCGCACAAGGTGTTCTGCGCGCCCAGCCCGGATGAAGTTATCTCAAAGACCGTCCTCGTATAATAATCAAGACCCCTGACCAGATGCTTGTTCAGGACATAGGGTATCCCGTTGTCCGCCAAGCCGTTTTTCACCTGCTCAAAGTGAGCCCGGCATTCCTGGCAGAGAAAATTCTCCATCGGGTCAATCCGGGAGGTAATTTCATAGCACTTTTGCTCCTTACAGTCAAGGATTCGCAGGATATTTTTGCCGAATCTACGCTGGCAATTGCCGCATAACCGGCTTGCATCCTTGGCCAAATGACTGCGCAACGCTTCAATATACGCCTTCCGGCAGTCCGGGCAGCCGATGGAATTAAGATTCAAGGTGCAGTCCTTGATACCGGCGGCCTTAAGAAAAACCAGCGCCAGGTCTATCACCTCCACATCCAGAAGCGGCTCGTATGAGCCCAGGGCTTCAATGCCAAGATGGCAGTGCTGCCTCAGGCGCCCCTTCTGGGGCCGCTCGTGCCGGAACACCGGCCCGAGATAATATAGTTTCCGGAATGCCTGGGTCTTGTCCAGTGAATGCTCCAGATAGGCGCGCACTACTGATGCGGTCATTTCCGGCCTCAGGGCCAGCGGCTCTTTCTCGTCATCCTCTTTTGCCCTGATGAAATACATCTGTTTCTCCACCACGTCCGAGGTCTCGCCTGCGGCCCGGTTAAAAAGGGAACCCAACTCCATCACAGGCGTGCGGATTTCAGAGTAACCGTAGCGGGGAAAAAGGTTGTGCACCGTATCCTCAATAAAGTGCCACAAGCCAATCTGTTCCGGCAGGATATCCTCTGTCCCTTGCGGTCTTTGCAGTTTCATAAGAGTAGTGATACACTTTATATCAGCCAAAGTCAAATAATATTATGTATGGAAAGGCCGGATAATGGAACGTAAAATGGCTATTAACTGATTACCACCGCATCCCGAAGAACATCCCGAAATGCAATCCGCCGGCGTCGCCGCTTACTCCGAATAACGTTATGTCGGCGGATGACTCAATTATGTTGATGCCGAATTCCATATTGTCCGATTTCATAGCGGCGCCTATCTCAAACCAACTGCCAACCCCGCTGTCCGCATCTGACGCCGAGTTACCAAATAAATCACTGCTCTTAAACGTGCCATTGATAAACGACACCCCAGCGCCAGTAAAGACGTTGATATTGTCTGACGGCTGGGTCTCCACCCGGATGCCGATATTCTTCTCCAGAGTGTTGCCGGTAATGTCCATCAGGTAACCATTGTAGTAGTAATTTGCCTTGGTGTCATACGAGGATAGGATATCAAAGGCAATGCTGAACGGCCAGTCCCTGCCCTTAAAATCAAACTTCAGTCCGATTTCGGTATGGCCCTCAACCGGGTCCCAGATATCGTCAAGCGACTTGGAGCCGAAGAAGAATTTCACCCCACCCGAGGTCTTGCTCTCGCCGTAATAATAATACTTCTGCTGGGCCAGCAGGTCCTGCGTTCCCACCAGCAAGAAAATAAGCACAAGGAAAACGATAGGAGGTCTCATATCTATCATCCTTAATCGGTTATTCTCTTATGAAGCAATATCAATGCAGTTAATACCCTATTATATCCTGAATAATATTAATGATGGAAGTGGTTGTCAATGTAATTCCATATTATTCCAACGCCTTTATCGCCGGCTTATACATCTTGTCTGCTGTATCGCCGGGCCGGCAGTCAATCCATTTAATACCCGGGAATCGCCTGAACCAGGTCATCTGCTTGCGCGCCAGATAGCGGGTACCCTTCTTAACTTGCTCTTTAGCCTCGTCTAAAGTGATTTTCCCGTTCAGGTATTCAATAACCTCCTTGTAGCCGATGGCCTCACGGGCCTGCTTGCCCAAATCCTTTAATCCCCTCACTTCTTCCACCAGGCCGGACTGGAACATCCGCTCCACCCGCTCATCAATCCGCTTGTATAAATCCTCTGATTTCCATCTCAAGCCGGCCATCCGAACCGGATAGCGCAATTCGCTACTGCCAAAGTGCGTTTGCAATGCTGAAATGGGCTGGCCGGTCAGACGATAGACCTCAAGGGCACGAATAATCCTCTTACGGTCGTTAGAGTGGATTTTAGCCGCCTTATCAGGGTCAACCTTTACCAGTTGCTCGTAAAGAGATGACAGCCCCTTTTCATAGGCAATGCTTTCCAGTTCCGCCCTTATCTCTGAATTACTGCCCAAGTCGCCGAATATCCCATAAAGTAATGCCTTTAGATACAGCGGCGTGCCGCAGACCAACAACGGCTTCCTGCCGCGTTCGGCAATATCAGCGATTGCCTTATCGCAGTCGCTCACGAATTGCGCCACATTATAACTCTCCCATGGATTAACTATGTCAATAAGATGGTATTTTACTTCTTTTTGACAGGTCCCGTCATTCGACGGGACTTCGCTCGTCCCGCTGGGACTTCGCTTCGCCTTGGATGTGCCGATATCCATCCCCCGGTATATCTTCATTGAATCAACCGAGATTATCTCGTAATCATTCCGGCTGGCAATCTGAAAGGCAAGCGCATTCTTACCGCTGGCCGTCTGGCCGATAATTATCCTAAGCCCCGTTAGAGATGAATTAGGAAAATGTTGTTCCATAAATCCACCTTGCGCATTCATCTCTAACGGGGTAAGCATACCTTCTGCCTTTAGTAATCATGCGGCGGCCTGGGCGGTAAATCCGGGTCAATGGTATGGTCAAACTTATCCTTGATATCGTCCATTGTCTGCTTGGGCGTATAACGGGTGTGCAGCCAGTAACACAGATACAGGAAGAACCCGACGACGATGATGAATTCAAACGGACTGAAAACCTTCGGGGCAATGCAGGCATTGATGGTGTCGGCAATGCCGCTGACCACGCCCTGCAGGATAGGTATCTTCTTGTAACTGGACAGGAAGTCCGCCGCGACCTTGACGCCCTTGACGCCGATTAAGACGGTTGCGAACAGGGCGCCGAAAAAGGCGATATTCCGGCCCAGGAATCCCCTGAGCAGGCGCTCGGTCACGCGCCAGACCAGCCAACCCAAGCCCGCGGTAGTTGCGCAGGCAAATATGAATGCTATAAATCCGTCTACTATCTGCCAACCTGTCGGTTCTGTCATAAAAAGTCCTCTCTTACTCGCTGTTAGAGCAAAGGAAGTTATCCGCCAGAGGCGGATCCGCCTTCGGCGGACAGCGAGTTAGACCCCGTCGTATGACGGGGCCACCTTATAGTACTAAAGGGAGTCAACCCCGTTAGAAATTAATGATATAACTATTATAAAAACACTATAACAATATCAATAAAATTGCACTGATTTAATTGATTACCCGCATTTCTAACGGGGCGAGCTAAATACCGCTAAAAAACTTGACTTCCCTTGCCGATACTATTATACTATGATAAAAAACCAGAAGATACCGCGTCTCAGCCCTGGGTTGAGCGAATTATTAGAGAGTAAAGCAACTATGAAGCGACTGCCAGGCGAAGAGGAAGTTTTCAAGAAGTTTGAGATGGGCCTGTACGAGGCCGCTCTTCGTTCTAATCCGAATAATGTAGAGGCGCTCCGCTCCCTGGGCTACATCTATTCCCGCGAAGGGCTACACGATAAGGCGCTTGAGATAGACCAGCGCCTGGTCCGGCTCCTACCCGAGGAATCAATTGTCCATTACAATCTAGCCTGCTCATATTCGCAACTCAACAATCTTGACGGCGCGCTGAACGAACTGGAAATGTCCGTGCTACTGGGCTACAGCGACTGGAAGCATATGGACAACGACAAGGACCTGGACAACCTGCGCAAAGACCCGCGCTACCAGCAACTAATGGCATCGCTCAAGAAGAAATACATTGTCTAAAAGTAGACAGTATACAGTAGTCCCGCCAAAGGCGTCGCCCTTCGGGGCGAACCTCGCCTTCGTGGGCGGGCGGCTCGCCAGAGGCGGCAGTAGACAGTGTCCTCAAATGAAAAACAGTAAATCACTTATTCTATTATCAGGCGGCCTTGATTCCGCCGTATCTTTGGCTTTAGCGCTTAAGAAAGGACTCAAGGTCAAATTAGCCCTGACCTTTGACTACGGCCAAAAATCCGCCAAACAGGAAATCAGCTCGGCTAAATTCCTATGCTGCAAGTTCCACATAAAGCACCAGGTATTCAACCTCAAATGGTTGGGCAAACTGGCCGCTAATCCACTGACCGATAAATCCAAACCGGTTCCCCAAAAAATAGCGTCCGCGCTGGTCTGGATTCCCAACCGCAATGCCCTGTTCATCAATATCGCAGCCGCATTTGCTGAAAAGCTGAATTATAAATACATCATCACCGGATTCAATAAAGAAGAGGCGGTTAATTTCCCGGACAACTCCATCCCCTTTATCAGCGCCGTCAATAAGACCCTCAGATACTCCACACTCAAAGGCAATGTTAAGGTGGTAAGTTTTACCGCCCGGATGGACAAAAAGCAGATGACGGCCCAGGCCCGAAAATTAGGCCTGCCGCTGGAACGTCTCTGGAGTTGCTATGAAAGCGGCAAGACCCCCTGCGGTACCTGCGAATCCTGTAGGCGTAGAAACACACCGAGTTAAACTCAATAAAATCAACGTTACCACCTGCCATAATCCGAGCATAATTATACGGTCTTTTTATATAACTCATTATACTATATAATACTATACAGATATCACCTCTCCAAGGCAAGAGGGGAGGGGGTATGGTGGGGGGACACTGAGCCTGTCCAAAAACTAAGATACTCGTTCATTAGTAATAGGCAATATTAAAATATTATACAACATATAGTATATCTTGGCGCCAAAAATAGAGTTTTTAGACACGCTCCACTCCCCGTGCCCTACGCTGTAATACCTCATATCACACCCTGTAGCACGATATGCCCTACGTTATAGCACGGCTAATCATATATCCTGCCACACCATGCCCTACGGTGTAATACCTCATATCATACGCTGTAGCACGATATGTCATAACCATGCACACTCCAGGGCGCTTGGAGTATGGATGTTTATGAATAGGTGTATGTATGGACATATATCCTATTACCGTTGGAGTGTTTGTCTAAATAGTCATTCAGCGACGAGACCTGCATCTTGCCCTTGCGGACCAGTTCAATGGCATTGGCCGCGGCACGGGCCGCGGTGATGGTGGTGATAAACGGGATGCCCAGTTCCACAGCCAAGCGCCGCATCCGGTAGCCGTCCCGCTTCGGGCCGCTGCCCTCGGTCGGCGTATTGATAATGAGTTTGACCTTGCCCTCACGCATCAGCGAAAGCGCATTGGGCGTCTGACGCTCGCTGATGCGCCAGACCGTGGTCACCGGCACCTGATGTTCCTCTAAATACTTAGCCGTGCCTTTGGTGGCGATAATCGTCAGTCCGTTGGCCGCCAGGTTGCGGGCAATCGGCGCTATCTTTTCCTTGTCCGAGTCGCAGACCGTGATATAGACCTGTCCCTCTGTGGGCAAAGAATTCCCGGCCGCCAGCAATGCCTTGTAATATGCCAGGCCGAATGACTTGTCTATGCCCATGACCTCGCCGGTGGATTTCATCTCCGGCCCGAGTATGGCATCAACGCCGGGCAGTTTCATAAACGGGAATACCGGCGCCTTGACCGAGACATAATCCACCTGGACCATATCCACCAGCCCGAGTCCCTTGAGCGTGGCGCCCAGCATGAGTTTGGTGGCAATCTTGGCCATAGGCACGCCGATGGTCTTGGAGACATAAGGCACGGTCCGGCTGGCCCTGGGATTGGCCTCAATCATATAGACCTTATCACTCTTGACCGCCAGCTGGATGTTAATCAACCCGATGGTCTTTAATGCCAGGGTCACCTCTTTGGTGATGCGCTTAATTTCCTCTATAATCTCCGGCTTGAGCGTCTGGGGCGGTATGACACAGCCGGCATCGCCGGAATGCACCCCGGCCTCTTCTATGTGTTCCATAATCGCGCCGATAAAGACGTCCGTGCCGTCCGACAGCGCGTCCACGTCTATCTCCACGGCATTGGAGATATATTTGTCCACCAGCACCGGATGCTTTTTGGATATCCGGGCCGCTGAGGTAATATAAAATTCCAGGTCCTTTTCGTTGTGCACGATTTCCATACCCCGGCCGCCCAGAACATAACTGGGTCTGACCAGGACCGGATATCCGATTTTCCCGGCCAGTTCACGCACCTCGTCAAATGAATAACCGGTATGGCCTTCGGGCTGGATAATGCCCATCTTGCGCATCAGGGCCTCAAATCTTCTGCGGTCCTCGGCAATGTCTATGGAATCAGCCGGCGTGCCGAATATCTTGGTCTTGAGGTCTTTCCTGCGGCTCAGTTCGGCCTGCAGAGGCATAGCCAGATTAACCGAGGTCTGGCCGCCGAACTGGACCACCACGCCGTCCGGGTTTTCCAGTTCAATGACATTCATCACATCCTCAAAAGTCAGCGGCTCGAAATAAAGCCGGTCCGAGATGTCGTAGTCCGTGGACACGGTTTCGGGATTATTGTTGATGATAATGGCCTTGATGCCCTGCTCGCGCAGGGCCATCACGCCGTGCACGCAGCAGTAATCAAATTCAATGCCCTGTCCGATGCGGATAGGCCCGCCGCCCACGATGATAACCTTGTCCAGTTTGCCGGTTTGCCTGTTTTCCGGTTGACCGGTTGACTGGCTCACTGGCTCACTGGTTGACTCATACGTCGAATAGAAATACGGCGTCTTGGCCTCAAACTCAGCTGCGCAGGTATCCACCATCTTATATGAAACGTTTATTCCCAGCGCCTTACGCTTGGCCGTAATCTTCGGCTCGTCCACTTCCATCACATATCCGATATATTCGTCCGAGAATCCCATCTGTTTCAGATGATAGAAAAACTCCTTATCCAGTTTATTTATGCCGCGTGCCTTCAATTCCTGTTCGGCCTTTACTATATTATGGAGTTTATTGATAAAGAAGATGTCCCACTTGGTGATGTCAGCCAGTGTGGTCGGTTGGTAGCCGCGCCGTAAGGCCTCGGCAATGGCAAAGAGACGCTTGTCGGTCGGCTCAACCAGTTCGCTTAAGAGCGTGGACTTGGACCAGGCCTCGGGCTCTATGGCAATCCGGTCCGTCTCCAGCGAGCGCACGGCCTTCATAATGGATTCTTCCACGGTCCGGCCGATGGCCATGACCTCGCCAGTGGATTTCATCTGGGTGCCGATGCGCCGGTCCACGGTTCGGAACTTGTCAAATGGCCAGCGCGGGATTTTCATCACCACGTAATCCAGGGCCGGCTCGAACGATGCATAAGTTTTCCCGGTGACCAAATTGGGAATTTCATCCAACGTCAGTCCGACTGCAATCTTAGCTGCCACCCGGGCAATCGGATAACCCGTGGCCTTGGAGGCCAGGGCCGAGGAACGCGAAACGCGCGGATTGACCTCTATCACCCTGTATTGGCCATTGGATTGATTGAGAGCAAACTGGACATTGCATCCGCCTTCGATGCCCAGAGCCCTGATGATTTTGAGCGAGGCATTGCGAAACACCTGATGGTCCCGGTCGGACAGGGTCTGGGACGGTGCGATAACAATACTCTCGCCGGTATGGACACCCATCGGGTCCAGGTTTTCCATATTACAAACAATGATACAGTTATCGTTCTTGTCGCGCATCACCTCGTATTCGTATTCAGCCCAGCCCAACACGCACTCCTCTATCAGGACCTGCTTGATGCGGGAATAACTCAGGCCCAAGGTAACGATTTCCTCCAGCTGTTCCTTATTCTCGGCAATGCCGCTGCCAGTGCCGCCCAAGGTATAAGCCGCCCGGACAATCACCGGATATCCGCCCACCTGGTCAATCACGGACAAGACCTCTTCCAACGTATGGCAGGCCACACTGCGCGGAACCGGCTCCTTGATATCGTGCATCAACTGGCGGAACAGGTCGCGGTCCTCGGAAGCCGCAATGGTCTTGAAGGAACTGCCCAGCAATTCCACGTTATATTTCTTAAGAACGCCTAAATCAGCCAGTTCGGAGCAGAGATTCAGGGCGGTCTGCCCGCCCATGCCGGACAGGATGCCTTGGGGCCGTTCCTTCTCAATGATTCTGGTCAACATCTCGGCGGTCAATGGCTCAACATAAGTCGTATCAGCCATCTCGATATCGGTCTGGATAGTGGCCGGGTTGGAATTGACCAGCACCACCTGATAGCCCTCTTCCCGGAGCGAGCGACAGGCCTGGGTGCCGGAGAAATCGAATTCAGCCGCCTGGCCGATGACGATTGGGCCCGAGCCGATTATCATCAGTTTTTTCAAATCACTTCTTTTAGGCATTCTATCTACTGCTTACTTCTTTTATGAATAGGTCGAATAAATATTTATTGTCCCACGGCCCGGGCGAGGCCTCGGGGTGATACTGGACCGAGAATATCGGCAGTTTCTTGTGCCGCATTGCCTCAACCGTTCCGTCATTGACATTCAGCGCGGTTATTTCTATATCCGCCGGAATAGAGTTCTGGTCCACGGCAAATCCGTGGTTCTGCGAGGTGATATAGACCTTATTATCCGAGAAGAACTTGACCGGCTGATTAGCGCCCCGGTGGCCGAACTTGAGTTTGTAGGTCCTGGCCCCGAAGGCCAACGACAGGATTTGATGCCCCAGGCAGATGCCCATTATCGGGTATTTCTCGTATACGGCCCGGATGGTCTGGACCACGCTGGCCATAATTTCCGGATGTGCCGGGTCGCCCGGTCCGTTGGATACCAGGATGCCGTCTGGCTTGATATTATTTATCTCATCAGCCGAGGTATTATAGGGCGCCCGGATGACCGTGCAGCCCCGCTGGGTGAGTTCGCGAATGATATTCATCTTGGTCCCGCAATCAATCAACAATATTTTCAGATTACCATTATCAGAGTGATTCTCCGGATGCAGGGTAACCGGCGCGGAACAGGAGACCTCGGAGACCAGATTATATTTATCCGGCGAAGGCATCATCTTGGCCTCGTAGCGCAGGATATCCAATTCCGAAGCCGAGATATTGCCAACACTGGTCTTGAGAATGGCCTTGAGAGTTCCTGACTGGCGGGTCTTGATGGTCAGTTGCCGGGTATCTATGCCTGAGATGCCAGGGACGCGATGCCCTTTAAGAAAACTGTCCACGGTCATTCCGGAAAGACGGTGCGAGGGCTGGTCGCAGAGTTCCCGAACCACAAAACCCTCGGCCTGGATTTTCTCTGACTCCACATATTGCGGACTTATTCCGTAGTTGCCGATTAACGGATAGGTCATCATCAGGATTTGGCCGTTGTATGACGGGTCGGTCAGGGCTTCCTGGTAGCCGGTCATTCCGGTATTGAAAACCAATTCGCCCTTGATGGTCTTTTCGCTGCCGAATCCGCTGCCCTGGATAACTGAACCGTCCTCCAACACGAGGACTGCCTTAAGGGGTGATGTCATTAGTGATTTTTAGAACGGTATTTACTATTAAATCTGTTGAAGTGTCAAGAAATTGAGGAATATTTCTACAACAGGATTGAACGGATTGCGCTGATTAGATTTTCCGCCGGGATAATTCGTTGCTATAATGTATGCCCAGAGTGGCGGAGTTTTCTTTGAGCCAATCGGTCAGTTTAGTTGCGCCTATCGGTGGTAAATTTGCTTGCACTGAGCGTAGCGAATGTGTGCACAGCAAGCCAGCCATCAGACCTTTCATCTCATCCCGCGTGATAATCACATCACCCATAACCTTACCGAGTAACCAGCCGGTTAAGTAACCTATTACCGGCGGGATAGAAATAATCGGCCTGGTTACTCCGATGGCGTCCCGGATTTGCTTCACCAATTCTCGATAGGTAAATGTCTCAGGACCAATGGCATCAATGATAATATTTTCCGTCTTTCGTCCCTGCTCTACTGCCAATCTCGCCAGGTCTTCGGCATAGATTGGCTGGAGTCGGTAATTACCGCTACCGAATACGCCGAATATTGGGAAGTTCCTCAGGAACCAGGCGATATTGTTTATCAGAATATCCTCCTTGCCAAAGATAATCGCCGGCCTGAGGATTGCATAGGACAGGCCGGATTCCATCAAGGCGCGTTCTACCCTTGCCTTGCCGCTGAAATATTCAAGAGGCGAATCTATGGACGGATTAGTAATGCTGATATGAACTATTCTTTTTACACCCGCCTGTTTGGCCGCATCAAACAGTTTGGAGGAATTATCAACCGCCTTAGCAAAGGAGAAGTTCTTATGATTAAATCTGACCCAGTAGGTATTGTAAAGAACCGCAGTCCCGCGCAGGGAATTAATAAGTTCTTCTGTGTTATTAAAGTTAAGCGGATTGGCTTTTATCCTATCACCGAATAGATTGTCAACAGGATATCTGCTAGTTAGCGTGTGGGTTTCATAACCGGCATCAATGAATTGCTTGGCAATATATCTGCCGGTATATCCAAACGCGCCAGTTACGGTATGAATCGCGGATGACATAATCTAATCAAAATATGTCCCAGATTTATTTCTTAGAATCAGTATTTTTATACTTCGTTACAAAAGCATCATAAAATCCGAAGTGGTTATTACCATTCAGCCCACCTGTTGTGTAACCACCTATATATACATTATCTTTATTATCTACAGCAATACTACTAGCCCAGTCATGCCCCTTAGTTCCTGACTGTTTAGACCATAGTTTTTTACCATTCGAATCGTACTTAACCACAAAGAAATCATAAGTGCCCACATTAATAGTATCATCTATCTTATCAGAAGTATAACCACAGACATATATATTATTATTTATATCAGCGGTGATACCGGCTACCCGATCATCCCCTGGGGTGCTTAATAGTTTAGCCCATAGCAATTCGCCTGCTGGGGTATACTTGGTTATAAAAACGTCCACATATGTATTATTAGACCCCTTACCTAAGGAATCTGACACACTTACATATATATTCCCGTCGCTATCAACAACAGCATTACTTTCCTTGCCTGAATGACTATCTAAAATTTTCAACCATTGTCTTTCACCATTAGAGTTATATTTAGCCAAGAAGTTTTCAAGATGCCAATCGCTGGTGGCTTTTTCCTTAAACCCACTACAAGTATGACCAGAGATATAGATATTATCAGATTTGTCTATGGCAATATCCTCTGACACAGTCCAATTTACTGCTCCTAAAAGTTTTGTCCATTGTTTTATACCATCGGAATTGTATTTAACTATAAACCCATCTCCACCCCCTTTAAGAGAATTACCATTAAGATTACCGCCTGTTACGCCAACTACATAAACATTATTAGATGAATCAAGTGCAATACTATGCGCATAATCAAATTCCCCCGATCCTATCTGGGTGGTCCATAACCTATTACCACTACCGTCAAACTTAATTACAAAGATATCCTTGTCACCAGCATTGACATTACCGTCAATACCTCCCCAGGTATGGCCACAAACATAAAAATTACCAAAAGTATCTATGGAAATACCTATGGCTTCATCGCCCTCTTTTGTACCGAACTGCCTAAACCAAATCTGATTGCCGTTAGCATCATATTTTGCCGCATACGCCTGACTTCTGTCTCCCGGATTAATATAACCATTCAAACTCCCTTCAGTATCTCCACAAATATAAACACTATCTGAAATATCAACAACAATATCGGAAACCTTATCGTTCCTTGCTGTCCCGAATTGCTTAGTCCAGACCCAACTGCTTGGCGGAAGTGGGTCTTGAGTATCCGCCTCACTTCCTCCAAAAACCTTCTTCCTTTTCCAGAGAGAAGACCCTCCTATGTATCCTTGCACATTTTCCTCAAGAATTACTTTTTTATCAGAATACGGCAATACAAAAATACCAAAAGGCGTTGCATTGTCTGCTTCACCCATTGTCTGGTACCAAAGATGTTCGTATTTGAATAATATTTTATCTATCTCTTCGGTAATTGAGACAGCCTTAATGCCCCAACTATTAGAGCGTTGACCAGCAAAGATTCCGATACATATTTCTTCGGTAAAATCTATTTCAGGAACATTATCACCTGGACTATGTCGTTGCCACATCTTTTCCCATTCTTCCTTTGTCCTGATAAGATAAAACCCTTCTTCTTTTATCTTGCTATGGGCACCAGACCATGATGGCTTGCCTGTTTTTATATCATTCTCTTTCTCTACCTGCCTTGTTTTATCTTCGGGCATTTTTAGGGCATCATCCTTGTCGATCAGAATAATCTCATCGCCGTCTCCGGCAAGGCCCTTTATTAATCTATAGTTTTTATCAACCCAGAAATAAATATTGCTCTCGCGGAGTTTACCGGCGAATTTATAACACTCAACCTTCTCGTTCTTATAACTAATCTCCTCTTTGCCTGCGAATTTAAGCGGTCCGGTCTTTAACGGCTCAAAACCCTCTTTCTCAGAAAGGGCAAATATTGAATAACCGTACGACAGGTTCTCATCCGGCGGTAAAGCCGTGGCGCAGATAAAACCGCCTTCCCAGGTAATCATATCTTCCGGTATATCAATGGTATTATCCAGAGATGTTGTTTTACCTACGGCTTTTGCTTCGCCGGTAAGTTTTCCCTTGCCATCTTGAACCTTTAATTTCATATCAAATGTGGCCAATCCAATCCCAGCGCTGCCTTTAACCTCCTCGTATAATGGCGTCAGGTATTTATTCTTCTTGGTGTAAGAAGTTATCTCCGCAAATCCTATTACCGGCTTATTTACCACCCATTTACCTTTTACCTTAAAAACCTCTTGCCCATCATATTTGGCATCCTTGATAGACAGAACCATATAACCGATTTTCTCGCCATTCTGAAGCCAGTTATAATATTGCGTCCCAAATGTCTGCGGCAGTTTCCCAACTCGCCTATTCCATTTATCTTCTTGTGATAATTGTTCTCTATTGTTAGTGTTTTGAGTGCCTTGATGCGTTATTTGTCGTACAGGTATGGCGGGTTTATGATAGTGTCTTATAACAGCGACACAACTTGCTGATATTAAAGCCGCTATTGCGAAATAATATATATTTCTTATCATATTAAATCTGTGCAAGTACCCAGTGCGCGCGACTTCGTCGTGCTCCTGACCATTGCTAACGCAAAGGGCTGTGGCCTAAAACACGTCCCCGTTTTCCTTGATTTTCTTGTCCTCGTAAGGCGCGACCAGACGGCGGTATAACTCCTGCTGGACGCAGGCCGCCACGCCCATCATCCGGTTATAATTGAAATATGAAGGCGAATACAGTTCCTTCATCATGGTGCAGATGCAGTAATTGATATGGCCATCTATCTGGTCCTGCGGGATGGATTTCAGTTTCTTGATAAGGGCTTTGAGTTCCGGTTCAATGGCCTTGCGGCTGGGCTGGTCTATGTAGGGCATAAGCGCTCCTCGCTAATACTTAAGAACGCAAGAACAATAGTTTTTTAGTCCTTCAGTTCTTTAGTGTTTTCTGAACAATATCTTTTGTGTTCACGACATTAAGCTTATTAAACAGAAAACCGAACTTGTCTTCCAGCGCCTGCATAATCGGCTTGAGATTGCTCTGAGACAGGTCCCACATCTGCTTCTTGAACGGACCGAATGCCTTTTTGCGGGTGTTGTAGATAAACTGCTCGTCTGTGTCCTTGGGCTTGCGCTCATCCGAATGGTTCTTGACCAGATGCTCGCCGATGGACTTGAGCATTTCCTTGGGGAATTGCGGATGCTCATAGATAATGTTCTGGAATCCGGTAGCCAGATGCACCTCGGCCGTGCCGGTCTTGGGGAACTGGTCAAAGGCGTTATCCGGTAAAGTTGAAGCCCCGTGCTGGACCGCGCCGGCCATCTTGAATTCCTTGCGGGCAATATCGGACAGCACCTTAAGGGTATCAAAATCAATCTTCACCTCCGCAATGGAGCCGTCCGGCAGGACCACCCCGCCATGCTTGGTGCCGGTCTGGACGCTGATTTTGGAGATGCCTTTCAATCCCGGCTTTCCGCCAGAGGCGGATCCGCCTTGGGTGGACAGAAAGGAATTATATTGCTTCATAAAGGCGCGCAGTTCCTCGGGATTGCTGTTCTGCTTGCCCACCTCGCCAATCTCGCCGCCCACGGAAATGGTGATGCCTTTGGGCTGGAGTTCCCGGATATAGGCGGTCAGTTCTGCGGTAATCCGGGCGTTCTCCTTCTGCTGTTCCTCAACCGTGGGTTTGGATAAATCCACCAGAGTCGAGGCGTCTATGTCAATATTATAGAAGCCGGCCTCAATGGCGTCCTTGATGAGTTTCTTCAGGCCGTTGATTTCACCTTGCGGGTCGGTGGCATATTTCTTGGACGAGACCTGGAAATGGTCGCCCTGGATAAAGACCAATCCTTGATAACCCTCTTTAACGGCCGCAGCCAGGACGCAGGTGGCGTATTCCTCGGGCTGCTGTTCGGTGTATTTGATTTCGCTCCGGGCAATCTCAAAGATAAACGGGCCGACATGGTTCTTGATAGCCGCCCGGAATACGGCCCGGGCTACGTCATAGGTTAGGCCCCGGATATTGATGGCCGGTACGGTCTTGTTGGCATAGACGCCCTGTGACGCGGCGTCATATAAGTGCTGGATGCTGGACGGAATCACGCCGACAGATATGGCAATATCCCTAATCAGCCAGGCCGCCTGTTTCTTGAGATTGGCATTATCTCCGAACACATAGGTATAAATCAGGTTATCAATGCCTTCAGCCCGTACGGCCTTAATATCTTTCACCTTAAAGGTATTGTCAGGATATTTTTCTATCATAGCCGATATAGAATCCCTCAAATCCTGGTTGTTCTGATATAATTTCATAATTTCTCCTCTCTAAACATTATTTATTGAGCCAACCGAACTTTTTTATGAACTCCTCTTTGCTCAGTTTGCCGGCCTGGCAGAGTTTATCCAATTGCGCAGTGTCCCCAAAATCACCCTTTTCCAAACGAATCATATACGACCGGGCCACTTCGTACGACTCGGTAGCCACATCCACATAGCGAACCCTGGTCTTGCCGGTAGCCGGGTCCATAATATCAGGGAAATATATGGGCGTAATCTTGCCACCCTGGAGCGATATCATAGCGCCGCCTGCCCGACCAGATAGTCGTTCGGGCGGGCTGCCGCCGGTCTGGAGGAATTTGCTGGCGCCGTAGCCCAGGTCGCGGGTGTATTCGCAGTCAAACGGGATAGGCGGCGCGCAACGGAGTTCATAACCAATGTCCTTGTCCACAATAGTAATCTTGATGCCCCGGGCGTCCAGCCGTTTCTTGACTTCGTTCTTGAGGAATTTGCCCAGGTCCACGTCAGCCAGCCGAAGATTATCGTGCTCGTCCCGACCCACACTGAATAAGATGGAGTCGTCAGACGACAGTTTCTCAGCCAGCCCCTCGGCCAGGATGGCCACGCCGTGCTCCTTGCCCATAGCCAAGCGCTTTATGATGGCGCCTTCCAGAACATCGGCAATCTGGGCAATCTTGACGGACTTGCGCCCGAACTCCTCGGCGATGATGGTCAAGGTTGCGCCTGATGCCTTGCCGATGCCCAAGGCCAGATGCCCGGCCTTGCGGCCCATTGTAATGATGAAATACCAGCGGTTAGTCGTAACCGAATCCTCCATTATATTGCGGACAATCTCTACGCCGAAATGCCGGGCCGTGTGGAACCCGAAGGTGGATTTGTTGTCCGGCAGGGGCAGGTCGTTGTCTATGGTCTTGGGCACGTGGACGATGCGGATTTTATTCTGGGTTTCATTGGCAATCACACTGGCCGTATAGGCCGTGTCATCGCCTCCGATGGTAATTAAACGGTCTATGCCCAATTTGATAAGCGAGTCAATGACGTTCTTGACTTTGGCCTTATCCTTGGTCGGGTTTTCCCGCGAGGTGCGCAGGATGGAGCCGCCGTTAAAATGGATACGCGAGACATCGTCAATTGTCAGCGACATTACCTGCGATGTATCGGCCTGGGCCAGGTGCTTGAAGCCGTCCATTATGCCCAGCACCTGCCAGCCATGGTTGATGGATTCAATAGTGGCCGCGCTGATAACGCCATTGATGCCCGGCGCCGGCCCACCGCCGACCAATATGCCTAAGTATTTGGTGTCAGACATAGGATTATTTTATGCAGTATAATCATAAATGTCAAGGAA
>JBFMDM010000014.1:0-28630 GCA_040753835.1 Planctomycetota bacterium | reverse complement strand
AAACCAGCGGAGATACTGCGGCCAAGACCGTGGAACTTGGCTTTGGTGTAGCCGGCGTTGACCTGACCGTTAACGGAACAACCATTATCCTGGCCGGCATCATGGATTTTGGTTCAACTGCTGATACGATGCGCTCGTCCGGCAACCTGACCGTCGGCAATGGTTCCGGCTCTGATGATTCCATATTAAAAATGTTAGGCGGCGTGACTCTCCAGATGGGAAACGGAACTGTGCTGGAAGTAAAGACGCCGGATGGGGTGCTGGAGACGGCCAAGAGTGGGCTGACACCTCTTATTACATCCAATAACCCTGGTGTAAATTTCTATTATGTAAAAGTGGCAGGCAAGACACAGATAAATGGTCTTCAGATTACCTCGCTGGGTTCAGCCGGGACATTTACCGACCCGGCAGCCAATCACGGCTTCACCGTTCTTGCCACGGCTGATATCTTTACGGCCGGTACCGCCTATTTTGACCAGGTTGTCTTTGATGATATCCAGAATTCAGGTACCCGGGATACCTATCTGAGAATATTCAGGAACGGCTCGTCGCCGCAACTGGAGATGGATTTCAACAAGCATATCTACGACGACGGCACGGCAGACGCCAATATGGATGTCAATGTTTACCTAAACCGCGGCTCCACAGGCAGCACGATTATCCAGACGATGTCATCGGGTAATAAAGGCGGAAGCGTGGGCGAGAATTATGATATGAGGGATGACTCGGTTAATCCGGGTGATGACCCTGACCCGGGCTCTATTGAATGGTCTGTGGTTAAGATATGGAAGGGCACGGTCAGTCAGGACTGGGGCCTTGACGGCAACTGGAAACTGGCTGATGGCTCGGCAACTACTGCGCCGATTGGTTCTGATTCCGTGACCATTCCGGCAAACCCGGACAGTTCGCCTGACGTTTGGCCGGTGATAAGTTCCAATGTGGCGGTCAAGAATATCACGATGGAATCGCCATTAAGCGGCAGCGCCACCACAATGCTTTCAATTAGTGGTTCCTGGACCCTGACTATCTATGGCAGTTGGACAGTCAATACCAATGCCAACTTTGACCCAGGTCAGTCCACGGTTGATTATGCCGGCTCGTCCGGCCAGGGCGTGGTCGCCACCACCTATTACAACCTTAAACTATCCAACACATCGGGACTGCAGATGGTCTTTGAGCCCATCGTGGTTTATAATAACGTGGATATTTTGGCCGGGGTTAATTTCGTGGCCACGACTAATGAGGTGCGTGTGGGTGGGAACTGGAACAACTACGGCACGTTCACGCCGGGCAGTTGCACCCTGAAATTCAACGGCAATACCGGCGGCGAGGAGCAGACCATCACAGGCGGTCAGTTTAAGCATCTGGAATTCAGCGGTTCTGAGCCCAAGCGGCTGGATGGCAATACGGAAATATTGGGTAATATTGCCATCGCAAATGGCGCAACATTATCGGCGACCGACCAGACCGCCATAGACATCAAGATTGGCGGTAACTTCATCTTGAGCGGGACGTTCTCATCCGGTTTATCCACAATAACCTTTAACGGCGCAGCGACCCAGGAGTTAGTCAGACCTTCTGGTGTGGCTGTATTTAATAACCTTAAACTTCTGAACACAGGAACTATACTGAGGTTGGTCCAGCAGTCCGGCGGGCCAACAGGAGACAGCATTGCGATTGAAACCAGGGACAATGCCGGTAATACCAACATGGGCAATGTCAATATCGGCAGTGGCACGACACTGGATGCCACAAATGACACGATTAATTGCGGCGGCAACTGGACTGTGAATGGGACATTCACTTATGATGGTTCAACGGTAAATCTTAACGCTTCAGCGGCTCAGTCCATCAAGACCAATTCGTCGTTTAATGTGCTGGTCGTCACAAATACGGGCGTTGGTTATGTGAACACCGAGGGTAACCTGACGATTCTTGACGATTTGTCCATCCTTGATGGCCAGTTGAAGTTGGATGTCGGGGTGGCGCTTAATCATACCGTAGTTGATGATGTAAGCATTTCCACCGGCGCTACGATGGATATGGGAACCAGCACGTTGGCGATTGGCACCGCATCCGTTTTCGGCGATTTGGTAATTGACGGAACAATGATAATGTCAGGCGCTGACACGGCCGCGCCGACCCTGAAGATGCAGGGGAACTCGGCCGCGGTTAATTATACCAATGCCATAAGCCGGTCTGATATTACGGTTCAGTCCGGCGGCTTGCTACAGTGCTTGTGGTCAAGCGGCACCAAGCCGAGATTAGAGGCCTATAATCCGATTGCACCCGGGCCGTTCTACGGCTTTGTGGTCCAGTCCGGCGGGACGATTAATGTGGCCGGACTGGTTATTGACTCGGCCTATACCTATGACAGCGTTGGCGCATTCTATTCGGCGCTTTTATTGGAGCCGGGTTCGGTTTGCACGGATTTGGACAATGTGGATTATCAGAACGTCCAGGGCGGCAGCGGTCCGCGCGGGCTTCACTTTAGGATAGCCAGCGGGACCTATAACTTTGATGGCTGCACCTTTGACGCCTCCTGCACGGTCAATGTCAGGATGGATAACGGCACGCCGGCGCTTAACTTTACCAATTGGGGCGGCGCCCGAGGCGGCGGCAGTTATGACGAGCCGGTGGCCGGGACAATCAACTGGACTACCAATTGCGTCTGGAATGGTGGTGCCTCTGCGGACTGGAGTTTAGGCTCTAATTGGGATAACACCAACATTGCAAATGCTG
This sequence comes from Planctomycetota bacterium, assembly GCA_040753835.1. Classification (GTDB taxonomy): domain Bacteria; phylum Planctomycetota; class MHYJ01; order JACQXL01; family JACQXL01; genus JACRIK01. Next base: position 25,888 of record JBFMDM010000014.1, on the reverse strand, counting down.
CTGGAGAGAATGCCATTATTAATCGGGTTTTACCCAACGGTTATAACCCCAGGGTAAGAACCGCGAGTTATAGCATCAGGAATCTCGTTATTAAGAATAGTAACACTGTTTTCATAGATGATACGACCGGCGACGACCTGACCGTGGCCGGCGATGTGGTCATAGAGGCAGGCGGTGGTATTACAATGAAGGATACGACAGGCGCTTTATTATATGTCTCAGGCAACTGGGATAATCAGGGCGGCGTGTTGGACCAACAAACAACTGGTGGAATTATTTATCTGAGAGGTACGAATAATACTATTTCAACTGAAAATGGGTTCAGGAAACTCTCGTTGGATACGGCTACTGCGGTCTATACCCTGGCCGATGGCGCAATTGTTGCCATAAGCGGGACATCGGCGTCATATTTTATCAATACCGCGGCGATGCTTTATGGCGGCAACAATACCAATCAGGCAACACTAAAGGCATCGGTCTGGACAACTAATCTGGGTAGGTTCAGCGCCGGTAATTCTAAATTCGTCTGGATGGGAACGGCTGATGTGCCATTAGAAACGTATTACGACCTGCAAATAGGCAGTAATATAGATAGTTATAATATCTCCACAACTTATACCTATAGTGCAAGCCAGACAATCAACCGCCATCTGATTGTGGATGCAGGCTCAACCCTGACCCTAAACCAAACAGGCGGAACTTTGACCATTGAAGGCAATATCTGGGTCAAGGAGGGCGCCACACTGAATCTGAATAATGCCACGGTCCGGCTGGAGGGCGATTTGATTGTGGATGGAACCATCAATATGGGAACATCTACTCTGATATTCAGTGGTGGTGTGGTCCAGAAGATAAGAAGTACAATACCACCGCCAGCCCTGACGCTTAATAGTATCCAGGTAACATCCACTACTACGGCAGAACTTAATATGCCGATAACTGTTACCAGCATTAACTCGGGACTGGCATCACCGCATGGCGTAATCAAGTTAAATTCCTATCAATTAACCATAACCGGGCAGTGGAATGACGCGGACAGCGGGGATAACCTGAGCGAGGACACTGGCACGGTCTATTTCTACGGCACAAGTGCGACCATACCCAACGAGACCTGGTATAACCTGTCAGTCGGCGCGGCAAGCGTTGACACCGCTTATACCTTGTCCAACAACACCACGGTCAAGAATGATATCATCTTTAATGAGAACGGCATCCTTAACAGCAACGGCTATACGTTTTATGTAGGACGTCATTGGGTGGACAGCGGCAGCGAGGACAATTTTACAGAGGGGGCAGGCGAGGTTGTCTTCAACGGGACTGTCCAGCAGAATGTTTCAGCAGACACATTCAATAATCTGACCATATCCAATACCGGCGTGGCGGTGAATGTCCTGGCCCAGGGGAAAATAGCCGTGAATGGGAATCTTCAGATTACGAAAGGCGAATTAAATCTGGGCAGCGGCTTTGTCGGAGCGGATAAACACACGGTCGCGGGCAATGTGGATATCAACAATGGCAAGTTAAAGTTAAATACTTCATCCTTATCTGTGATGTCCGTGGTTACTGTTGGGACTGCCGGACTGCTGGACTTGACCTCTAACTCCGCCGACGACCCGGATTTGACAGCCGCAGGCGGGGTGGATATAACCGCAACCGGGACATTGGATATGACCGGTTCATCTGCTTCAATCAGTTGCGGCGGAAACTGGGTAAAGAGCGGGGTGTTTAATATCGGTACCGGCAAGGTAGTGATGACGGGCAGTAATAATACAATGACCGGTTCAGGGAGCGGTGACTTCTATAATTTAGAGATAAATTCAGGCAGTGTAATCTCGTGCACTAGTGATATTGGCGTATCAAGCAATATCACGGTAAGCGCAGGTGAACTACGTTCTACGCTATACGCTCTACGCGTTAACGGGAATATCACCAATTCCGGCATGGTGACGGTCAATAACTCCGGGTTATTGGACTTGGAGGGTAATTTTACCGGCGGAATATTGGGCTTTGGGAGCGGTCAGATGCAGATAGCCGGTAGTTTTGCGCCCGCTACCTTAAATGCCGGCGGTGGGACGATAATCTTTGATAGTACCGCGTCAGGCCAGAATATACCGTCATACACTTATAATAACCTGACCATATCCAAAGGTAACCAGATAGGAACTACAATCGGAAATCTCACAGTCAACGGCATATTGAATATTACCAGCGGCACCTTTGATGCGGACGATGCATCTGTAAGGGTGCACAGCATAAGCAGTATATCCAACAGTGGGACAGTCAAAATGGATATTGCTTCTGCCATAAATGTATCAACCGTAACCACCAATACCGGGACGGTCAATATTGGCTCAGGCACTTATAATAACAGTGGTGATTTAGTGAACATTGCAGGGCTGGTTTCTGTAGGGACTGCCGGACTGCTGGACTTAGGAGGCGACTTTATTGGCGGGACATTGGATTTCAACAGCAATAACGGTACTCTCAGGATAGCGGGAAATTTTGCACCCGCAGCCCTGAATGAGGACGTTGGCACCATCATATTTGACGGCACAGCACAAAGCATACCTTCAGAGACCTATTATCACCTGAAGACCGGCAGTGTCAATACCACCTATACATTAGGCGGAGCCATAATAGTTAAGGGTAACCTGACCATAGACGAGACAGATGATGCAACCAAATGCACGCTAAATACCAATAACTATGGGATAAGTATAACCGGCAATGCGGTATTTAACGGCTCATTCACAGCCGGAAGCGGGACAATGGAATTCAACGCCCCAAGCGGAACGGTCTCCATAAGCAAGGGGATAAATGGCGATGACATAATATTCAATAATCTCAAGGTAAATATCGGGGCCAATGCGATATTACAGACCGCTATCGGATTCTCCTGTAATAATACCCTTAATGCCTTATCAGGCAAACTGGACCTCGGGACCGGGCTTAATTACACCATCACCGGCACATCTTCAGCCAATGGCATCATAGATATAAACGGAAGCATCATAACTTGCATAGATAATCTGACTATTCAGGCAGGCGGCAAATTGATAATGAGGAACAGCGGGGTGTTGAAGATGGCGGATGCCAAGGCCATAGCAGTGAACGGCAACTTTGAAACCTACTGGACTACGGGCCAGACCAAGCCAAAGATAACCACAGCCGGGGTTGTAGGTACCAATGCCTATTCATTCAATGGCAATTCAGGAAGCAATATAGACATCAGCGGATTGACGATAGAAAGTATAGATGCAGCGGGCTTAAGGATAAACAGCGGGGCAAATATAATAGATATAGACGATGTAGCATTTGTGACGCAGGTAGCGCCGGCTGGTGGAGCGGCCTTAAATCTGCAGGTAACAGGAGGATATGCAACGCCGCAGACATTCACCTTCTCGGATATGAGTTTTGACGGCTCATACAAAGGTAGCGCCATAACAGCCACGGCCACAGTGGGTAATGTGGTGGTGGCCAATAACGCAGTCAACGTGATAATAACGATGTCCAATGCCACGGACAATGTCGCCCCGCCGCCGGGCAAGGAGGAATGGGACTGGGACAGCGGGAATGTGGTAGTTAACTGGGTAGAGTTAAACACCTGGATTGGAAATACAACCAGTTGGAATTTAGCCGGCAACTGGAGCAATGGTATACCGGATGGGACAAAGGATGTGTTAATACCCTCGGCGCCGACCGGCGGTAATTTCCCGACTCTGGATACGACCGGAAACTGCATAGGGCTGAAGATAGAAAACGGGGCATCCATTACTCTAAGCAGCACATATAATCTTGAAGTAAAAGGCGATATAAGCGTGGAAGGAACCGGGGCATTCAATCACAATAATGGAAGAGTAATACTCAACGGCGCCGGCAGCCAGACCATTGATTTGGGGATTACAGTAACCAATAAACTCTATAATCTGGAAATAAATAAGGCGTCAGGAACCGTTACCATATTAAGAGATCTGACTATAGAGAACAATCTGGGTTTAACCGGCACCTTAAACAGCGGTAATAAAACAATCATCGTAAACGGAACGACAACCAATAACGGGACAATCCAGGTTGCCGGAGGCATATTGGATATAAATGGCAACCTGACCGGCGGGACATTGGATGGCGGGACCGGAACAATCAGGTTTGCCGGAGCAACCTTTGCACCGGCTACATTTACAGCATCATCTTCAACAGTTATATTTGACAACAAGGCCGCAGACCAGAACATACCGGCCTTGACGTATAACAATTTGGAGATAGACAAATATTCAGGCGCAACAAGTTATACAGCCAATGCGGCAAACACAGGCATCAATATCCAGGGCCGGTTTAAGGTGACATCAGGGATATTCAAGGCAGACCCGTCAAACCTGGGCTGGAGCCATAGCATAGGCGGGAGTGCGGAGTTCGGGGTAGGGAGTTCGGAGTTTAGGGCTGGAATAGGCACAATAACGCTGACCGGCTCGTCGCAGGTAATCACGCCGAATAACAATTTCTACCGGCTTGTAGTAACAGGCGACTGTCTACTGACTACTGGCTACTCTCTACTGGTTACTAATAACCTTACTGTTAAGAGTGGCGCAACGTTGGCCTTAAACAGCAATACCGGGCATACAATTGGCGGAAGTGCGACCGTAGAGAACACCAGCCGACTGGACCTAAGCATAGGCACATTGGCCATAACCGGCGGACTTAACAATAGCGGCACGCTGGATATGGACCAGGTGTCAATCTTGAGTTGCGCCGCCTTTACGAATACTGCAACCGGCATCTTGGACTGCGGCACAAACACCACCAGCCAAATTACGGTCTCAGGCAACTGGAATGATTCAGGCACAGTCAATCCGGGGAACTCAACCATAACATTGACTGGTTTAACCACATATAATATCGCCACTGCAGGCACGACAGATTTCTATCATCTTAGTATTAGCGGGAATTATATTGCCCTGAACGGGTTGGATATTGAAGGTAATGTCAAGGTTACCGGCACGTTCAATCCGGATGTTTATACGCATAAGATAGCCGGTAACTGGGACGATTCCACCGGAACATTTGCCGCTACAGGTGGAAATGTTATATTTGATGGCACCGGCGCAAAGACGATTACGACGAAGGTGGCGAGTGGCAATAATAATTTCTATAACCTCAATATTGGAGATGATACCAATGCGCCATCGGTGCTTGTCGTATCAGGAGGCGATTTAAGGGTTTCAGGAGCCTTGGCCATAAATACCGGTAGTTCTTTAACCTTAAATACAAGTGCCAGTCACAGCATAAGCGGTTCTGTCATAATTGATGCTTCGTCTACTCTCTTTATCAAAACCGCTCAGATAACGACCGGCTCTATTACCAATAACGGCACAATTGACTTGACTGAGAGTACCTTATCTAACGGTAAACTTATTGCCGGCTTTGTTACTAACAACAATTCTATTACTTTTGGCACCAGTGGAAGCGGTAAGATTGTTACTAATGGTTCATTTGTGAGCAGCAGCGGGACTTTCACCAAGGGAACTTCAACCATAGAGGTCGCAGGCGCATCCAGCAATATCAATCTGCCATTGGCTAATGGCGCGTTCTATAACCTGACCATAAGCGGAACGGTAAGTGCGGCATCATCGCTTCAGGTAGATAACAATCTTGCGGTAAACGCATCCTGTAGTTTTAACCTTGGCACGGTCTTAACAACTACCGTCATGGGTAACGTCTCGGTTTCCGGTACGCTTAATATCAATAATTCCATACTGGTCTCAAACGGCAATTTGACAATAAATAGCGGCGGCACATTACTGGTCTCCGGCTCCAATACCAGCGGACAGGAAGGAAAGTTAAAGGTTGCAAATGCCAAAGCAGTCGGTATTCAGGGATTGTTCCAGTCCAACCCGTCTGGGACGTTCACTTATAAGCCCATTGTAACAAGGGCAGCCAGCGGCGCCCGATATTCTTTCACCGTAGAGAATGGCGGCGGTATTGACATTAATGGGCTGATATTTGAATATGCCAACAGCGACGGATTGTCTATTGCATCAACAGCCACGGCTTCCAACATTGATATAGACGATTGCGTCTTGAGATATGTCCAGGAGAACCCGTCCGGTACAGGCCAGGGCAACGGCGCGCGGCATCTTTATATCGGGTTTGCTTCAGGCAGTTTTGCCCAGACCTTTGATGGATGCACCTTTGATACCTCCTTCGGAACGACGACCGGTAACAATGTGGTCGGCGCAGCGACCAGCGGGTCTACCCAGGTGTCGTTCTCTAATTACGGTGGCTCTGGTTCGGGTCCTGTTTATGAGTGGGAGGGCAATGCTAATGTTTCCATTGGCTGGTTGGGCGCGACTACGTGGGAAGGCAATAATTCCACGGCCTGGAGCGATAACGGCAACTGGTCAAATGGCACACCGGGCGCGGAGAATTCCGCTGTCATTGTCTATCCGGCGTCTGGACGGTTGCCCGTTATGGACCAGAACGGGTCTTGTGCCTCGCTGGAGATAAAGAATAACGGCAGTTTGGATATTAATGGGAAGGTGCTCTCAATTACCGGTAACTTTACGTTGGCGACAACCGGCACGCTCCAAATGACCACTGCCAACAGCGAATTACGTCTTGCCGGCAACTGGACCAATACAGGCGGGATATTGAATCAGACAGCCGGGTTGATTGTATTTAACGGCTCTAACTCAATTATTTCATCAGAAGCGAACTTCCGTTCTGTGAGTATTACCGGCATGGCTTCTCTGGTAACCGGCGCCTCTGTGAAGGTGTCCACTACATTTGCTGTCCAGGGCGGGAGTTTTTCGCTGAATAACGCTACTTTCTATACCACTAATTGGACGAAAACCGGTACATTCAATTCTAATACCGGAACTTTTGTGTGGCTGGGCGCCGCATCAGTACCGGTAGAGAACTATTATCATCTCCAGGTTGGAGATGGCGCCCTTGCCTTTGCGACGACATTCTCCAACAACACATATAATATAGCCAAGAATCTTGTGATACGAATGGTTGCGCCTAATTATGCCGATGCACAGAATGCTACAATCAGAATCGGCGGCAACCTGACTATTGATGGCTCAACTACCAGTGACAATGTGTTTAAGCCGTCAGGCAGCAGTGTTATCTTTAATGGCAGCACCACTCAGACAATAGAGGGGATTGCCCAACAGCCATTTATATTGAATAATGTCAGCGTTTCTGGTACTGCGACCATACTTTCGCTCCAGGGGAATGTCCAATTAGGAAATGTTAACTCTGGACTAACACCGCCGCATGGCGTCATCAAGTTAAATTCCTATCAATTAACCATAACCGGGCAGTGGAATGACGCGGACAGCGGGGATAATCTCTCGGAAGACACAGGCACGGTCTATTTCTACGGCACAAGTGCGACCATACCTAACGAGACCTGGTATAACCTGTCAGTCGGTGCAGCCAGCGTTGATATCACTTATACCCTACCCAACAACACCACGGTCAAGAATGATATCATCTTTAATGAGAACGGCATCCTTAACAGCAACGGCTATACGTTTTATGTAGGACGTCATTGGATGGACAGCGGCAGCGAGGACAATTTTACAGAGGGGGCAGGCGAGGTTGTCTTCAACGGGACTGTCCAGCAGAATGTTTCAGCAGACACATTCAATAATCTGACCATATCCAATACCGGCGTGGCGGTGAATGTCCTGGCCCAGGGGAAAATAGCCGTGAATGGGAATCTTCAGATTACGAAAGGCGAATTAAATCTGGGCAGCGGCTTTGTCGGAGCGGATAAACACACGGTCGCGGGCAATGTGGATATCAACAATGGCAAGTTAAAGTTAAATACTTCATCCTTATCTGTGATGTCCGTGGTTACTGTTGGGACTGCCGGACTGCTGGACTTGACCTCTAACTCCGCCGACGACCCGGATTTGACAGCCGCAGGCGGGGTGGATATAACCGCAACCGGGACATTGGATATGACCGGTTCATCTGCTTCAATCAGTTGCGGCGGAAACTGGGTAAAGAGCGGGGTGTTTAATATCGGTACCGGCAAGGTAGTGATGACGGGCAGTAATAATACAATGACCGGTTCAGGGAGCGGTGACTTCTATAATTTAGAGATAAATTCAGGCAGTGTAATCTCGTGCACTAGTGATATTGGCGTATCAAGCAATATCACGGTAAGCGCAGGTGAACTACGTTCTACGCTATACGCTCTACGCGTTAACGGGAATATCACCAATTCCGGCATGGTGACGGTCAATAACTCCGGGTTATTGGACTTGGAGGGTAATTTTACCGGCGGAATATTGGGCTTTGGGAGCGGTCAGATGCAGATAGCCGGTAGTTTTGCGCCCGCTACCTTAAATGCCGGCGGTGGGACGATAATCTTTGATAGTACCGCGTCAGGCCAGAATATACCGTCATACACTTATAATAACCTGACCATATCCAAAGGTAACCAGATAGGAACTACAATCGGAAATCTCACAGTCAACGGCATATTGAATATTACCAGCGGCACCTTTGATGCGGACGATGCATCTGTAAGGGTGCACAGCATAAGCAGTATATCCAACAGTGGGACAGTCAAAATGGATATTGCTTCTGCCATAAATGTATCAACCGTAACCACCAATACCGGGACGGTCAATATTGGCTCAGGCACTTATAATAACAGTGGTGATTTAGTGAACATTGCAGGGCTGGTTTCTGTAGGGACTGCCGGACTGCTGGACTTAGGAGGCGACTTTATTGGCGGGACATTGGATTTCAACAGCAATAACGGTACTCTCAGGATAGCGGGAAATTTTGCACCCGCAGCCCTGAATGAGGACGTTGGCACCATCATATTTGACGGCACAGCACAAAGCATACCTTCAGAGACCTATTATCACCTGAAGACCGGCAGTGTCAATACCACCTATACATTAGGCGGAGCCATAATAGTTAAGGGTAACCTGACCATAGACGAGACAGATGATGCAACCAAATGCACGCTAAATACCAATAACTATGGGATAAGTATAACCGGCAATGCGGTATTTAACGGCTCATTCACAGCCGGAAGCGGGACAATGGAATTCAACGCCCCAAGCGGAACGGTCTCCATAAGCAAGGGGATAAATGGCGATGACATAATATTCAATAATCTCAAGGTAAATATCGGGGCCAATGCGATATTACAGACCGCTATCGGATTCTCCTGTAATAATACCCTTAATGCCTTATCAGGCAAACTGGACCTCGGGACCGGGCTTAATTACACCATCACCGGCACATCTTCAGCCAATGGCATCATAGATATAAACGGAAGCATCATAACTTGCATAGATAATCTGACTATTCAGGCAGGCGGCAAATTGATAATGAGGAACAGCGGGGTGTTGAAGATGGCGGATGCCAAGGCCATAGCAGTGAACGGCAACTTTGAAACCTACTGGACTACGGGCCAGACCAAGCCAAAGATAACCACAGCCGGGGTTGTAGGTACCAATGCCTATTCATTCAATGGCAATTCAGGAAGCAATATAGACATCAGCGGATTGACGATAGAAAGTATAGATGCAGCGGGCTTAAGGATAAACAGCGGGGCAAATATAATAGATATAGACGATGTAGCATTTGTGACGCAGGTAGCGCCGGCTGGTGGAGCGGCCTTAAATCTGCAGGTAACAGGAGGATATGCAACGCCGCAGACATTCACCTTCTCGGATATGAGTTTTGACGGCTCATACAAAGGTAGCGCCATAACAGCCACGGCCACAGTGGGTAATGTGGTGGTGGCCAATAACGCAGTCAACGTGATAATAACGATGTCCAATGCCACGGACAATGTCGCCCCGCCGCCGGGCAAGGAGGAATGGGACTGGGACAGCGGGAATGTGGTAGTTAACTGGGTAGAGTTAAACACCTGGATTGGAAATACAACCAGTTGGAATTTAGCCGGCAACTGGAGCAATGGTATACCGGATGGGACAAAGGATGTGTTAATACCCTCGGCGCCGACCGGCGGTAATTTCCCGACTCTGGATACGACCGGAAACTGCATAGGGCTGAAGATAGAAAACGGGGCATCCATTACTCTAAGCAGCACATATAATCTTGAAGTAAAAGGCGATATAAGCGTGGAAGGAACCGGGGCATTCAATCACAATAATGGAAGAGTAATACTCAACGGCGCCGGCAGCCAGACCATTGATTTGGGGATTACAGTAACCAATAAACTCTATAATCTGGAAATAAATAAGGCGTCAGGAACCGTTACCATATTAAGAGATCTGACTATAGAGAACAATCTGGGTTTAACCGGCACCTTAAACAGCGGTAATAAAACAATCATCGTAAACGGAACGACAACCAATAACGGGACAATCCAGGTTGCCGGAGGCATATTGGATATAAATGGCAACCTGACCGGCGGGACATTGGATGGCGGGACCGGAACAATCAGGTTTGCCGGAGCAACCTTTGCACCGGCTACATTTACAGCATCATCTTCAACAGTTATATTTGACAACAAGGCCGCAGACCAGAACATACCGGCCTTGACGTATAACAATTTGGAGATAGACAAATATTCAGGCGCAACAAGTTATACAGCCAATGCGGCAAACACAGGCATCAATATCCAGGGCCGGTTTAAGGTGACATCAGGGATATTCAAGGCAGACCCGTCAAACCTGGGCTGGAGCCATAGCATAGGCGGGAGTGCGGAGTTCGGGGTAGGGAGTTCGGAGTTTAGGGCTGGAATAGGCACAATAACGCTGACCGGCTCGTCGCAGGTAATCACGCCGAATAACAATTTCTACCGGCTTGTAGTAACAGGCGACTGTCTACTGACTACTGGCTACTCTCTACTGGTTACTAATAACCTTACTGTTAAGAGTGGCGCAACGTTGGCCTTAAACAGCAATACCGGGCATACAATTGGCGGAAGTGCGACCGTAGAGAACACCAGCCGACTGGACCTAAGCATAGGCACATTGGCCATAACCGGCGGACTTAACAATAGCGGCACGCTGGATATGGACCAGGTGTCAATCTTGAGTTGCGCCGCCTTTACGAATACTGCAACCGGCATCTTGGACTGCGGCACAAACACCACCAGCCAAATTACGGTCTCAGGCAACTGGAATGATTCAGGCACGGTCAATCCGGGTAATTCCACCGTAAATCTTACCGGTAATTCCAAGGCCATTACCACCGCGTCATCCACTGATTTCTACCATCTCAACATAAGCGGCAATTATACGGTCTATAACGGTCTGGATATATCAGGGAACGTAAATATAAACACCAACGGCGTCTTCAATGCCGGCAACTATACCCATCGCGTGGCAGGTAACTGGAACGATTCAGCGGGCGTCTTTACTGGGGGGACTTCAACCGTTATCCTTATCGGCGCCACCCAATCCATAAATACCGATGTAGGAACCGGCAACAACCGCTTCTATAACCTTACCATAGGCGACGGCATTGCTACTCCTTCTGTTACTGTTGTATCAGGCAAGGATATTGAGATAACAAATAATCTGGTAGTCCGCAGCGGGCAGCTTACACTTAATTCCAACACCGTTCATACAATTGGCTCATCGCTGACTGTAACCGCAACTCTGAATACCTCCACAGGCAAGATTACGGTTAGCGGTCCGGTCACAAACAGTGGTGTGATTGACCTGAGTTCGTCTAACTCAACGGCTTATGGTCTCAAGTCAAACGGCTTGTCCAATACCGGTACGCTCAACTTCGGCGTCTCAGGTGCGGGAATGATAGAATGCGACGGCAATTGGTCTGACACCGGCTTATTCACCATCGGCAATTCCACGGTTAAGATAATGGGCGCGAGCCGGACAATCCGGGCTGACAGAGCAAGCGCTGATTTCTACAACCTTACGATTATCGGCAACGCCTCAATCGATGGCGCTTCAGCTAACGGTCTGGATATTGACGGCGCACTGAAGATAATTACCGCTGGCTCGCTGGACTTTGGAAGCGGCTATGTAAATGACGTGGCTTCCATCCTTGAGGTCGGCGATGCCTCAACTGCCGGTTCACTCAATATTAATAACTCCAAACTCACGGTCAACGGCAATCTTACGGTTTATCCAAATTCCATATTACAGACAAGCGGCTCCAATACCTCAGCGCAGGTCGGCGAACTGAAAATGGCAAACAATACCACGGCCTATATCCAAGGTTTCTTCCAGTCCAATCCGTCCGGTTCGTTTACCTATAAGCCCAAGGTTACCCGCTCGGCCAGCGGCGCCAGATATGATTTCATTGTCCAGTCCGGCGGCGGAATCGACCTAAACGGTTTGGTCTTTGAATACGCCAAGAAAGGCGGCCTGACCATCCAGTCAACTGCCTCGCCCGGCAATATTGACATTGACGACGTGGCATTCCAGTATGTGGAGGAAGACCTGTCCGGCACCGGCCAGGGCAATGGCGCCCGGCATCTCTATCTTGGATTCGTTTCAGGCACCGTTACCCTTAACTTTGACAACTGCTCGTTTGATACCTCTTTTGGCACAGCGACCGGCAATAACGTGGTAGCCGCAAACACATCCGGCTCTACCACGCTCAACTTCACCAACTGGTCCGGCGTCGGGGCCGGGGATTCATACGAGTGGCAGGGCACGAATACCAATATCATCTGGATTGGCGACGTCCTTTGGCTGGGCGGCGCGACCGGCACCGAAACCAACTGGAACGTCGGCGGCAACTGGTCCACCGGCAGCAAGCCGGGCGAGGGCAGTAATGTCGTGATTCAGGACCGCGCCTATGACCCGACCTTTAACGAATCGGTTACTGTGGCGTCCCTGGTCGTCCAGGATGGCGCGGTTATCAATATGAGCGGCGCCTACCAACTTACGGTCAACGGCAACGTGACCATCAACGGCGGAGCCACCGGCGGCCGGATAAATATCACCAATGCCGGCGCCACGCTCAGGGCCAGGCAGGATTTCCTTGACAATACATCAGCCGGCGGCATCAACCAGACCGCCGGTAAGATTATCCTGACCGGAAATAATAACAACTTCTACGCCGCCACTGCCAAGACCGTGGAGATCGGCGACGGCGTTACGGCTATCACCATCACCATTCCTGCCGGCAAGGTCGTCGGCATTGCCGCCAACGGCACCTTCACCGTAAAGCCGCAGGCAAAACTCAATCTCTCCAATGCCGCGCTTAATATGGGCAACGGCTCAACCCTCAATATCAACGCCAATGCCACATTCAAGGCATTGAATTCCTCTAACATCACAACGCCGACTCCGGGCACCGACCGGTTCTATTTCCTTGTTTCCGGCACGCTGGACTTTGACGGCGTAACCGTGCGCAGTATGATGGCTAACGGGCTTGATATCCAGTCCGGCGCAATGATTCAGAACCTCAAGAATACCGCCTTCTATAACCACCCGGATGTCGCATCCGGCCGCTTCATTAGTATCCCTCTGCCAAATCTGGATATGGACCTGCCGGGCTGTTACTTTGACACCATCACGACCGGTTATAACGTTTCGGCCAGCGGGAGCGCTTCCATACTCCGGTTTGAGAACTACAATGCCGGCCCGGGCACAGGCGACACCAAGGATTATGACGACGATACGGATGACAACGGCGTGCCTGATACCGGCGGCGCCGTAATCAACTGGATAGAAAGGTCCGTGCTTGACACCGCCTCTACCGGCGGAAGCCAGGGTTTCCCGGTCGTGGCATACGACCTCAATACCTACGGATATTACGGCACCTACATTGTCTCCAGGGACATTGCCGGCACCACGGACCGGCTCTCGGTCCTGAACGGCAACGGATTCCAGCAATATTATTACGACGTCAGCCAGTCATACGGTGACATTGTCTTCTTCCCCTGGTATTATACCGAAGGCACGACGCATACGGTCTATTTTGGCACGAGCAATGGTTATCTCTTCCGCCTGATTGACACCGGCAGCGCCCTGAACCTGAGCGTCGGCTGGCCGGTCAAGGTCTGCGACGAAATAACCTCAGCCGTAGTCCCGGACGGCACGAATATCTACTTTGGTGGTATCGCGTCCGGCACGCCCAGGATTTACGGGGTGGAAATCACCACCCGCACGGTTCCGTTAAGCGCCACGGTCACCTCGCCCATCCGCGCCACGCCGTCTTGGGACAAGAACACTGAGGGCGTTACATATCTATTTGTCGGCTCGGACAGCCCGACGCCGGTCCTTTACCGGGTTAACGTCCCGGCCCGCGCCATTGACAAGCAGAATAACAGCCCGCTGAACAGCGTCCGCGCGCCGACTGCCTACTGGCCCTGGACCCAGGGCGTCTATGTAGCCGACTATTCAGGCCTGATGCACGGTGTCAACGCCTGGTCAACCGAATTCACCAACTTGGGCGGCTTCCCGTTCAATTCCGGAGCGTTCTCCATTACGGCTATGGCATCGGTTGAATATTTCTGGTGGAATGCCGAGACCAAACTGGTCTATGCCGATACCGGCGGAAATCTGCATATCCTCGGAATTACCGGCACGGCTGTGGCCTATAACCCGGGCAGCGGGCCGTATCCAATCCAACTCGGCGGCGGCGTGGCCATTGAATCCTCGCCCCTGCCTGATAATACCGGGCTGATTTATCTGGGCAATAATAACGGCAATGTCTTTATTGTCAACGAATCCACCAAGGGCGTCGTGAAGACCTATTCGTTCGGCAACGGAATAAAGATAGGCGATATCAGCCGCGACAGTGAGAATAACCGTTACCTGATACCGACCAGCACCGGAAGGATTTATTATCTCCAATAGCGGATTGAGAATATTATGAAGTTAGTGAGAATCGTATTTGTTCTTGGTGTGCTTTGTGCCATTAGTGCCTTAGTGGCAAGTGTTGTATCTGCCGCTGACTGGACATCTCTGGGCAATGACCCGGCCCGGTCCAGAAGCACAGACGAGAAACTGTCCGATACCTTTATCCCGGACTGGCAGTATTCCATTGCCTCGGAGATAATCTCCTCTCCGGCAGTAGGAGATGGTGTGGTGGTCTTTGCCGCACGGGACGGTTCAGTTACTGCGTTGAGGGAATCAAACGGTATCTTGCTATGGTCTTCGGCGATAAGCGGCGATATCATTGCCTCGCCGGCCATTGCCTTGGGGCGTGTATATATCCCGGCCGGCGGCAAGGTCCATTGCCTGCGGCTCACGGACGGCGTCACGTTCTGGGACTTCCCGACCACCAGCACCGATATCTCGTCTCCGCTGGTTTTGGATAACCGGCTCTATTTGGGTCTGGGGTTCCCCAACCAGAAGGTCATTGCCATTGATGTGAATAACCCCACGACCAGCGTCTGGCAGTCGCCCACCGAACAGATTGTCTATTCATCGCCGGCTGTTTCAGGCTCGACCCTGGTCATCGGTTGTGACAGCGGCAGATATTATGCCCTGAATAAGGACACCGGCGCTGAAATATGGACATATCCGACTATCGGTGCAGTGTTATTGTCCTCGCCGCTCATAAGCGGAACAGATGTCTATCTCCTACCCGGCGGCAATGACCTGGATTTTTACTCCATTGATATTGACAACGCCAACTGGCCGGTCTCAAATTATTCCATAGCGCTCTCAGACCCGTCCTCAGGCACAATCGTCGGAGATGTTGTCGCCACCAAACTCGCCACCTCTTCGCTCATCAGGGCAGGGGACTATGTCGGATTCACGGCCCGGTTTGACTACTCGGTGGATACTGATTCTGATACCATTGCGGACCAGTATGTGCTCAACGAATATGCCATTGCCATTGACCCGCTCACGCCCACTGCATCAATCAAGTGGCAGGTTGCCTTGGGCACGCTCATTACCGCCAACCAGAATAACATCCCGCCTTATGGCCTGTGCCCGACTATGCTTGGAATGAAATCCCAGTCCGGCCAGACCGTGCTGGCCGTTCCTGCATCCTTGGCAACCGAATTGAGAATCCTCAATCCGGCTAACGGCGCTATCCTCTGGAATTATACACTTGACGCAACCGTGCAGTCATCGCCGGTTGCGGCCAATGGTCGTTTGTTAGTTGCGACTAAGAGCGGCACGCTCCATGCTCTACGCTCCACGGGGAATCAGGCGCCAGAGCCGCCTGTTGCAGGGTTTTCGCCGGTTACCGGAACCGCCATTACCATCGGCGCCAGCGCTTTTACGCCCACCATTACCTGGTCTCCGGCAACCGACACCAACGATGCGTCCGCTACCCTGCAATACCAGGTCCGGCTGGACGACGACGGAGAAATAATAGAAAGTTACGACGCGCTCACCACGACTTCAGCCGGCATAACCTCAGTCACCCTTGCACAGATTCCCATCACCGGCACCCTCAATCTGACCTATGCGATTCGCACCATTGACCCCTCTGGTGCGTATTCGGCCTGGTCTGAGCCCCAGACATTTACTGTGGTTCAGGATATCACGCCGCCTAATCCGCCCACCGGGTTGATGGCAACGCCGAGCAATAATTCAGTTACGCTCTACTGGACCGCCTCGCCGAGCACGGATACCGCCGGTTATCTGGTGGCATATAAGGAAATCACCGGCTCTTTCGGCTCTTATCTGGCTATCGGAAACGTTACCAGTTATGAAGTGCCGGGCCTGACCAACGGCATCACCTACACCTTCAGCGTCATTGCCGAGGACGCGGTCGGCCTGCAGAGTTTATCGGCCGAGGTGACCGAGACGCCGGGTTATCAGGCCTTCCTCAACGGCTCGCCCTATGCAACGTTGGCTGATGCGGTTACTGCGGCCCAGGCCGGAGATACCATTGCCTTAAACCCCATAATCTTTGTCGTGCCCGGCACCTTGTATCTCAGGCAGGGTGTCAGCATCAGCGGCTATGCGCCGCACCTGACCGTGCTCTATGGTCCGGGCGGGGCAACACTCTTTGAGTTGACCGGACCGTCGGTCGTCACCAAGGGCGTGATTTCCAATCTCACCCTGACCGGCGCGGGCATCGGCATTGATGCCTCGTCCTACAGCATTGAGGTCCAGAATGCCATATTCAGGCAGATGGGCACGGGTATATTCGGTAACGATACCTCTGATATTACCATTGTCAATAATACCTTTATCTCGCACACCGAGACGGCTATTATCGTGGCCGGCCAGACCAATATCCGCAACAACATCATCGTCCGCAACGAGACCGGAATCTGGTGGCAGGGCATAGAGCCGGACCTGCCCAAATTGTCCATCACCTACAACGACGTCTATGGCAATACCTCGGATTACGTGGATGCCGAAATAGGAATAGGCAATATCTCTGTGGACGTGGTATTTACGGACGAGGCGGCCAATGATTACCGCGAGGTGGTCGGCTCAGAGACCGTAGATATGGGCGACCCGGCTGATGACTGGACGATAGAGCCGATTCCCAGCGGTGACCGCATCAATATGGGCGCATTTGGTAATACCATCTATGCTACTATCTCTTCCTTTGCAGGAAGCAGCGGGCGGGGCAGGGGCGTAAGCCAGGGATGCTTCATTGCCACAGCCGTCTATGGCAACTATAATCATCCCAATGTGCTGGTCTTGAGAAACTTCCGTGACAATTGTCTGTTGACCAATGCCTTAGGCCGGCGCTTTGTTGACCTGTATTATAAGATCAGCCCGCCTGTGGCCGAATACCTGAAGCACTCGCCGATGCAGGCGTTCATTATCCGTCTGGCATTAAATCCGATAGTTTATTACGTTAAATATCCTTCTATATTCTTCGTTTTCTTCGTTATATTAATGTGGATGTTGTATTTTGCCACGAAGGCACTAAGACACCAAGAACACGAAGTGTGACCGCGTTAGATATCTCCGCAGAGACAGCGTAAGCGAATAATTCTTTGTGCCTTGGTGGCTAAAGTTCAGACGATGAATTATACCCTTGCCCGCAACATTATCATCTACTCCGAACTGGACAAGATACTTACTGCCTTTGACCCTGCCGGAATTAAGGTAATCGTCTTATCCGGCGCGGCCCTGGGCAAGACCGTCTATCCCAGTATGGCCGAGCGTCCGATGGGCGATATTGACCTGTTAATCCGGCATCGGGATAGGCAGTCCATCGGGGGGTTATTAGCAGGTTTAGGATACTCATTAGAAACCTCACGCTCTGATGAAGAGCATTATTCCAAGACCATAGGTGACCCTGCCTCGCACATAACCTCTGCCTCTGGTTGCCAGGACAGTGGGGTATGTGCGGGGTTCACGCTCCACATTGACTGCCACACTGACTTGAGGCACTATCTGGATGATAGGGCCTTGGCCGGCGTCTGGTCCCGCGCTCGCCCCCCGTCTCTCATTCCGTCTCTTTCTTCTGTCATTCCCGCGAAAGCGGGAATCCATCCTTTGATATTATCTCCAGAAGATACTCTGATATATACCGCTGTAGACGCGGCAATATACCACGGCCGCATCACCCCGACCGTCCTAAAGGACATTGAATTGATTATAAAACGCTATTCCTGCCACGAACCTGCCTGCCGGCAAGGCAGGGACACTAAGACACGAAGATTTCCCTTAGTGCCTTTGTGCCTTAGTGGCAGTATTGACTGGTCTATTATAATTAAACGTATCAAATCCTACCGTCTTGAAACGCCCTTATACATCCTCTTTGACCTCTGTCGCAAGGAAGGAATTCCTATCCCTGTTGAAGTGATGACTGCATTACGCCCTCGCCACCGTTCTCTTGAATATCGTTTATATTATTCTACGCTCTGCGCTCCACGCTTCACGCTGTACGACACCGAGGATGCTTCCAGGGTTCTTCGCTTTATTACCCGTCCGGCCTGCCGCTGGGAAATCTTCAGGAACTCCTTCTTCCCGTCAGGGCAATTTATCAGCCAGCAATATAATTTTCCCTCTAAAAAAACCTGCCCCGTACTTGATACGGAGATGGGTGCAGGGGTGTGTCAGAGTGGATTTAGGGGTGAGTTGTATTACGCCTTACGCTCTACGCTCTACCCTCAACGCTCTCTCGCCCTCCTCTGGCGCCTGAATAAGGCACTGGGCCAACTGGCAATGCGGATATTGTAAACAGAAAGGAGTTGTTTATGAAATGCCCATCCTGCGGCTCCCATAATGCGGACACGGCCAAGTCCTGTAATCTCTGCAGTAAGGTCTTCACAGCGCCGGTTGTGGCGCAAGACGCAGTGAAAGAAACCGTCCAGGATGATAAACTGGCCGAATTGAGGCGTGAATATGCGGCCCGGACCGCGGAGCAGGCGCGTCAGACGCGGGAGCGTCGGCGCTATAAGATGCGTGACCATGGGATTACCGGTATCATAACCTTTTTTATATTAAATACGCTGGCCGGACTGCCGGGCAGTTTGCTCCACTGGAATCTGGTAATTAATGCGGTTCTAAGCGCCATCTTCGGATTCCCGGTCGGCTATCTTATAAGCCGCTGGGGCGGCGGCGTAGCAAGGGGCGTCCTCATCTCCGCCGGATTCTTCACCGTGTTGTTATTAATTACCTCGGCGCCATCCGTCTTGCGCGGCAATCTGACGCTGAATGTATTCGGCCTATGGATTGGGCTAACATTGCTTCGGGGCCTGATTATGGGCATCATACCCGGCGCAATTATCGGATACCATGTGAAACTCTCCGAGGGCGGGTGAACAAGGCCATAGGCCGGTTGGCTATTAAGAATATTATAATTAGACAACAGGATTAAACTGATTACGCCGATTAAGATAAGTATCCGTTTAATCCGATTAATCCCGTTGTAAAATATTAACTTAGGAGGATATTATGAAAACCACTGCTATTATTCTTCTGGTGATTGCCGGGCTGATGCTCGGCGCTATTGGCTGCACCGGCATCAAGCAGGCGGATTTGGATGCCAGGGACAGGGAGATTATGGAACTGAAAGACAAACTCGCCGCGGCGTCTAAGGACGAGGCGTTCTTGAGAAAGATAGTTGATGGCCAGTACTTTGAACTGGAAAAGAGAGATGAAACCATTCGTAATCTCCAAATAGCGATGGGTAAGCTGCAGGAGAAAGTTGCTGGTCAACCCCAAAACGGCCAACAGGATTCAGATAAGGACGTGCGGATTAAAAGCGATGATGAAAAGAGCAGAGAGCCCAATAAGGATAAGGATTATTTGCCCGGGCTGGAATTTGATTCAATCGTCGTCTTCGGAAAGCCCAAGATGGCTTTTATTTACAATGCGCTTACGCATAAGGAAACGACCTCTAAGGAAGGTGATTTTCTTGATTCTGAGGAGTATGGCCGTTTGGTTATTTCACGCATCAGCAACAAGGGGGTGGCTGTTCGTCTGTATGACGAGGATGGTCCGGCATCAAAAGAATATATGCTGAAAGAGCATAATAGGGCGGATAACCCTTCCAAGATACTTAATAAGGTATTAAATGGACAGGTGGCCGCATCTGGCGCGGTATCAAATATTTCCTTTGCCCGTAAGGTTAATCCGGACAACAGCCCTATTTCGCCCACGGCTACATTTAAGCCGGGCAAGTACCGCATCTATGCCTGTTTTGCAAATGAATGGTTATTACCCGGACTTTCTGAGGTAATCATCCGCTGGACTAATAAGACCACTGAGGAAGTAGTGATGCTTGAAGGCCGGCCGATAAATCCTGATGCAAAGCATAGTTTCGTCTGGCTGGAAAAAAAGACCGGGTGGTCAGCCGGTGAATACTCGGTTGAATTATTCAATGAAAGGACATTGGCATATATTGCCCAGGGCGCGTTTACGGTTGTGGCGGGCGAGAAAAACGAGGCCGATAAAGAGGAATCAGCGAATCAAAATCTATCAGGTCTTGAATTCATACTGACCGGGACGGTTATAGATTCGGAGGCAAAATATGCTTTTCTCGTCAATGTTATTACTCGTCAGGAAATGGTTTACACAGAAGGCGATGTCCTGGACTCCAAAAAGCATGGCCGATGGACGATAGTCATCATAGAAGAGGGCAGGGTTGTTATCCAACAGTATAATAAGGACGGTTCTGTGGCAAAAGAGCAAACCTTATATGTTGCCACTATAACGCCGGATAGGGAAAAGTAGGGCGAAATTATGGATGATAAGATAATCAGGTCCGGTATGGCCGCACCGGTTGGGCTGTTTGGTTCTATAATGGCGGTCTCAGCCGTATCGCATAGTAGTATTGTGGTCAAAGAATGGTGCTATCAGCCGTAGAGAATGGTGCATAAATATTTGACAGATATTGATAGGATAATATAATTATGGTATGAAATCCAAATATCACAAAATAGCCCGGGAACTAAAAAAACGCCTATCTCAAGTTACCAATCTGATTGATTTTAAGGTCTTTGGTTCACTGGTGCGGGGGGACAACGACGAATATTCCGATATGGACGTCTTTCTGGAGGTGGAAAAACTTGAGCGCAAAACCAAGTCAAAGATTTTAGATGTTGTCTGGGAAACGGGTTTTAAGCATTCTATTGTCATCTCGCCATTAATCTTCACCAGACACGAAATAGAAAAGTCGCCCTTAAGGGTTTCGCCTATCGTAAAAAATATCGCAAGAGAAGGCATTGCCGTATGACAGACGAGCAACTGCTTTTTAACTACCGCCTGATGCAGGCCGAGGAAACGCTCTCGGACGCCAAGAAGATGTTGAAACACCGCCTCAGCCCGCGTTCCATCATAAACCGCTCATACTATGCGATGTTTTATTCGGTCCTGGCGCTGTTTCTCAAGACAGGCACGGCCATAAAGACCTCAAAACACAGCGGGGTGATTTCCATATTTGATCGGCAGTTTATCCGCACTGGTAAAATAGATAAGGCATATTCCAGGATGCTACACAAACTATTTGACACCCGGCAGGAGGGCGATTATAAAGAGTATGTGCGTCTATCTTATCGGGATGCTTCAGATGCCGTAAAGCAGGCATCGGAATTTATCCAGACCATCAAGAAATATCGGAATTAAAATATGTCCGCCAAAGCCATACAGGCAAAAATTATTATAGAAACGCCGGAGTAGTTGCAGTCCCTCTGGCAGGTGCATTCCAGTATCTGCCTTCCGTTATCAAACAGATGTATCGGATGAAACGGGGCGAGGCAGGCAAGGAATATCAGGAAATATTCAACTCCGTAGGCAGAGTAACACGGGAACGCCTCACCCATTACACTGGTTAGGTAAGGCGTCCCCACAACTTTTACCCATTCCGTCCAATCACAATATGCAGGCGGAAGAGGTTCTGGTCCATCTCCCAGCCGCAAAAACACCTTCCGTCCGTCAGGATGGGCGCGAATTCAGCGCACCGGGCCGGGTCGCGCATATGATTGAGCAGCACCGCATTGATGGCGTTTTCCTCGTCCATTATCTGCTTGCCGTATTCGGATTTGATTACGGCCATGCCGCCCTGGACTAATCGTTGCTGGAGCGCGGCCTTCAAGGCCGAACGTTCCCGCTGGGTCACGATGCAATAGGGCGCTCCGTCCACCTTCCAGGCCGGCATTATCCAGCCCGCCGCGCTGGGCTCGCCGGCCAGGAAATGCACGGCTACCGGCACGACCGAACGCGCCTTCTTGCTGCCGACCAGGCGATAGACCGTATTGGACGCCTCCTTTATCCAATCATCAACTGAGGAATCAATCTTGGCCTTATAGAGTTTGGCGTCGTCCGCATATTGCTTCTGCAGGTTCTTAAGTCACTTTTTGTATTTGGTGACCATATTCTGGGCCTGGGCGTTGATGATTTCCTAGGCCGTCTTCCAGTGCTTGGAGATGAAGTCCGGGGCAATCATCTTCTTATAGGCACGGTTGGAAGGGATGGCCATCGTGGATATGAACCGCTCGTCAAACCCTATCTTCTTAATCAGGCGCTGGTAGGCATAGATGGCCGCGTTCTTGGTGTTCTCCTGGTAACGCTTTGACATATCCTCGGGTACGGTCCAGCGCTCCGGCACATAGAGCAGCATCTCTAACTCTGTTATGAAATCCATAATTCTCACCCCTCTTACCGGCTGTTAGCGCGTAGGTCGTTATCCGCCGAAGGTGGATCCGCCTCCCGCCATTAGGGCGAGGTTCGCCTTCGGGCGACGCCTTTGGCGGGGTCTTTACGGAGTTCGCTTCGCGGTCTCTGCGGAGTTCCGGTTCTTTTTGTTAGGATATATTAACCCCTGTTCGCTGTGATGTCATATTGCATTACCCGCCCATCAGCAGGCCGATGAGCATCAGCCCGGCCATTCCGATAAGGATTATCAGGTTAAAGAGCAGGCCGAGGATAGAGAAGGCCTTTTTGGTATTCGGTGTAAGGAGACCGACAATGCCGAATGCCGCGCCGGCCAGATTGACCATCAGCCCGCCTATCAGCAACAGGCCGAGGATTATGGCGCTGGCCGACTTATCGTCTATGCCGCCCGGCGTGGACATCTCCATATAACCGGCAATCGCCACCATAATGAATTCTGCCACGCCGATTACCAGCGAGATGATAAAAGACACAATCCCGAATCCGGAGTGTTTCAGTGGAACATTGGCGTCAGTCATAAATCCTCCTATCTGCGGAATCTGTGCAACCTGCCCGCCGCCTTTCGGCTTTGGCAGGCGGGTCTGTGGCTTACCCCGTTAGAGATAGTGGCGCTTTGGCGCCACGTCCCATTTGAGGTGGTTCATCATATTCGACTGACTACTGAACGAAACATCTTCATCAAAATAAGCCCAAATATCTCTAACGGGGCTTACATTGTTTTGGCCTTCTCCACGGCCTCGTCAATATTGCCAACCATATAGAACGCCTGCTCTGGCAGTTTGTCGTGCTTGCCTTCAAGAATCTCCTTGAAACTCCGGATGGTGTCCTTTAGCGGCACGTATTTGCCGGCCGTGCCTGTGAACTGCTCGGCCACGTGGAATGGCTGGGAGAGGAAGCGCTGGATTCTGCGGGCCCGGGCCACTACCGCCTTGTCCTCGTCCGAGAGTTCTTCCATACCGAGAATGGCAATGATGTCCTGCAGGTCCTTATAGCGCTGTAGGATTCGCTGGACCTCGCGGGCTGTTGCGTAGTGTTCCTTGCCGATGATGCGCTCGTCAAGGATTCTTGAGGTTGAGTCCAGCGGGTCAACAGCCGGATAGATGCCCAGTTCCGCAATCTGCCTTGAGAGCACGGTCGTGGCGTCTAAGTGCGCGAAGGTCGTGGCCGGCGCCGGGTCGGTCAGGTCGTCGGCCGGCACATAGATGGCCTGTATTGACGTAATAGAGCCACGCTTGGTGGAGGTGATGCGCTCCTGCAGTTCGGCCATCTCGCTGGCCAGGGTGGGCTGGTATCCGACTGCCGAAGGCATCCGGCCTAACAGCGCCGAGACCTCAGAGCCGGCCTGGGTGAACCTGAATATATTGTCAATGAAGAGGAGCACGTCCTGGCCTTCCTGGTCGCGGAAGTATTCGGCCATAGTCAGCGCGGTCAGGGCGACCCGGAGGCGGGCGCCGGGCGGCTCGTTCATCTGGCCGAAGACCAGGGTGGTCTTGGCCAGCACGCCCGACTTCTGCATCTCCAGCCAGAGGTCATTGCCTTCGCGGGTGCGCTCGCCCACGCCGCCGAATACAGAGAAGCCGCCGTGCTCGGTGGCAATGTTGCGGATGAGTTCCATAATCACCACGGTCTTGCCCACGCCCGCGCCGCCGAACAGGCCGACCTTGCCGCCTTTGGAATAGGGCGCTAATAAATCAATGACCTTCAGGCCGGTCTCAAATATCTGGGTGGTGGTGGCTTGCTCGGACAGGGCAGGGCTGTGCCGGTGAATCGGGTAGTAGTCCTTGGTCTTGATTTCTCCGATGGTGTCAATGGGCCGTCCCAAAAGGTCAATCAGCCGGCCGAGGGTGGGCCGTCCGACCGGGACCGTAATCACCGCGCCGGTATCGGCTACCGGCATTCCCCGGACCACGCCGTCTGTGGACGCCAGGGCAATGGTGCGCACCGCATTATTGCCCAGATGCTGGGCCACTTCCAGCGTCAGATTAAGCGGCGGTGTTTCACTGGTTAGTTTCAGTGCGTTATAGATGGGCGGCAGTTTCCCGTCCGGGAACGCCACGTCCACCACCGGGCCGATGACCTGTAGGACGGAACCCTTGTTGTCAGCCATAGTAAGAACTCCTTTCGTAGAGCGTTGAGCGTAAAGCGTAGAGCGTTTAAGATGTTCTACCTTTCAGACACCACATTTCTGCCTGTGAAGACATCTTAGTCAGTTGCCGGCAGATATGGTCATAATTATCTAATAAAGTTTGGTAAACAGTTTTGGTTATATAGCCGCAGTGTAAAGCAAAGTCCAGCCAGACGCCGGTCTCGGCCGATTCAGCGTCCGCATCCGATAGTTTTAGGATAAAAGCCGCCTGGTATCTACGTTTCCGCCAGGCCTCGGCGAGGTTGGCGCAAATAGAACGCGAAGAGCGACGAATCTGGTCGCTCAGTGAATAACGTTCCTCAGCCGGGAATTTCTTGGTTAACTCAAATATCTTCATTGCTGAATCAAAGGCCATCTGATAAACTCGTAATTCCTTAAAATCCTTGACTACCATAGTTTGTCCTCCTTATTTACGCTTTACCCTTCACGCTATACGCTCCACGCTACTTCATTCCCTCCGCGCCGCCCACGATATCCAGCAGTTCCTTGGTGATACTGGCCTGGCGGGCCTTGTTAAAGGTCAGGGTCAGTTCGTCTATTACCTCGGAGGCGTTTTTGGAGGCGTTGCGCATCGCCATCATCCGGGCCGAGTGCTCGCTGGAATACGCCTCAAGGAGCGTCCGGTAGAATATCACCTCAAGATAGCGCGGGATAATCTGGTTCAACAATTCAATGGGCTCGGGTTCAAAGAGATAGTCCTGTTCGCCTGTCTGCCTGTCTGCCGGTGTGCTGGTCTGACTGTCCGACTGGCTGAAGGGCAGGAAGC
>JBFMDM010000013.1:0-29669 GCA_040753835.1 Planctomycetota bacterium | reverse complement strand
TCATCTTCACTCATACCGGAGGTCATATTCACCAGTAATGGGGGGCATTTTCACCCCTACCAGTAGTCATATTCACCCACGGTGGGGGTGATATTCACCTAGGGCGGGGGTGATATTCACCCGGGGTGGGGGGTAATATGGGGGAGGGGGGTATACACCCCCCCTGTCTGATTAATTTAATCCCATTCCTTCGCTTCGCTCAAGGACAATCCTACCATTTCCGCTTAAGTTACGCAAGGATTTCTCCCGCTTGGAGCGGGACTACGCCTCGGCTTCGCGGGCAAGGTTTTTGTTTCTGATATTTATTGCCGGATTCGGATTTTAGTGTATCTTTCCCTGTTATATGCTCTTTCAGATAGAAGTCGCTTTGAAGCCCAATATCCCGGACCCGGTCGGCGCCGGGGTTAAGCACGATATCCTGGATTTCCTGCCTGCCGGTAGGCACGGCGGTGTCAAGCCCGTCTCGGACGTCCGCTTCGCCTCGCTTTATGTTATAGAAGGGCAATTGTCCCCCAACGAGATTGATACCATTGCCTCTTATGTCCTCTCAGACCAGACCGTCCAGCAATTCGCGGTCAACAAGCCGCTGGAACTGTTTAAGAATTCGCCCCACGCGGTGGTGACGGTGTTCCTCAAGCCCGGGGTAATGGACCCGGTAGAAGCCAGCGCCCTGAAGGCCGTCAGCGACCTGGGCTTCAGGATTGATTCGGTCCACACGGGCCGGAAATATTATCTCAAGGGCTCAATCAAGGAGGCCGATATCAAACGGCTCTCGGCGCGCATATTCGCCAACCCGGTCATAGAGAATTTCTTCATCGGTCACAAGGTCCTGACCGAGATTCCCTCGGCCCCGCCCTATACCTTCAAATTGTCAACCGTACCAATACTGGACGCGGACAGCGAGACGCTGATGTGTATCAGCAAGGAACGTTGCCTGTCGCTTAATCCGGACGAGATGAAGACCATCGTGGATTATTTCAGGTCCCAGAAGCGCAACCCGACCGACATAGAACTGGAGACCATTGCCCAGACCTGGAGCGAGCACTGCAAGCACAAAACGTTGAAAGGCCTGATTAAATACAAGGAGACGCTTCCGGATGGGACCGAACGCACCCAGACCATTGATAACCTGCTCAAGCAGACCGTGATGAAGGTGACCACTGAACTGGACAAACCCTGGTGCATCTCGGTCTTTAAGGACAACGCCGGCATCATAGAATTTGATAAGAACAACGCGGTCTGTTTCAAGGTGGAGACGCACAACCATCCGTCTGCCATAGAGCCCTACGGCGGCGCCGGTACGGGCATCGGCGGGGTCATCCGTGATGTGATGGGCTGCGGCCTGGGCGCCAAGCCCGTGGCCAATACTGATATCTTCTGTTTCGCGCCGCCCGATTTCCCAACGGACAAGGTGCCCAAGGGCGTGCTCCATCCCAAACGCATATTCAAGGGCGTGGTGGCCGGCGTCAGGGACTACGGCAACCGGATGGGCATTCCGACCACGAACGGCGCCTTGTATTTTGACGACCGCTACCTTGCCAATCCTCTGGTCTATTGCGGCACGGCCGGGATTATGCCCCGGACCAAGTGTTTCAAGCGCGCCAACCAGGGCGACCTGATTCTTCTGGCCGGCGGACGCACCGGCCGGGACGGCATACATGGCGTGACCTTTGCCTCCATAGAACTGGACGAGAAGTCGGAGATGATTTCATCCGGAGCGGTCCAGATAGGCAACGCCATAGAAGAGAAGAAGATGCTGGACGTGATACTGAAGGCGCGGGATTTGGAATACTACACTGCCATCACGGACTGCGGCGGCGGCGGGCTTTCCTCGGCGGTCGGCGAGATGGCCGAGGAACTGGGCTGTGTCGTGGAACTGGAAAAGGTGCCGCTCAAATACCAGGGGCTGTCATATACCGAAATCTGGATTTCCGAGGCGCAGGAACGAATGATAATGTCCGTCCCGCCCAAATACGAGAAGCAAATCCTGGAATTATTCGCCAAAGAGAACGTGGAAGCGACCATCATCGGGCATTTTACCGGAGACAAACGGCTGACCCTGAAATACAAGGGCAATACGGTGGCGGATTTGGAGATGGAGTTCCTGCATAACGGACTGCCCAAACTGGAACTACCGGCCGAGTGGGCGGTTCCGGCTGCTGACAGGGAGAAGCACGTTTACAATAAGAAGATTGATTTGGGCCAGACCCTGAAACGGGTTCTGGGAATGCCCAATATCTGTTCTAAAGAATGGGTCATCAGGCAATACGACCACGAGGTGCAGGGGGCCAGCGCCTTAAAATCAATGCAGGGCCGGAATAACGACGGCCCGGGCGACGGCTATGTCTGCAGGCCTCTCCTGGATTCGCACCGCGGGTTCGTCCTGGCCAACGGGATGAGTCCGAAATACGGGGACCTGGACCCATATCACATGGCCGCCTCGGCGATTGACGAGGCCCTGCGCAATATCGTGGCCTCGGGCGGCGACCCGGAACGGACCGCTATCCTGGATAATTTCTGCTGGGGCAACGTCAATAATCCGCGGCACCTGGGCGCCATTGTCCGCGCCTCGCAGGCCTGCTACGACATCGCCAAAATTTACCAGACGCCTTTTATATCGGGCAAGGATTCGCTCAATAATGAATACCGCGTCTCCCGCCCGATAGGGCGAGGATCGCCTTTGGCGGCGGCCAACAAGACCATTTCCATTCCGTATTCGCTCCTGATTTCAGCCATCTCGGTGATTGAGGACGTGCGCAAGGTGGTGTCAATGGACTTCAAGTCCGAGGGCAGATTGGTTTATATCGTTGGCCTGACCAGGGACGAACTGGGCGGCTCGCACTATCACGACCTGCTGGGTCTCAAGGGCGGTCAAGTACCCAAGGTGGATGCCACAGCCGGGCGTCAGATTATGCTGGCCGTGTCAAAGGCAATCGGGTCCGGGCTGGTAAGCGCCTGCCATGACCTGTCCGAAGGCGGGCTGGCCGTCGCGGCCGCGGAAATGGCATTTGCCGGCGAAGTCGGATTGGAGATAGAACTTGCTAAAGCACCCTACGAATTACGCCCTGTGCGCAGCACTGGTCGGAAGCACCCACTGGAGCGCACCGGGTACATAACGAATTACGAATCAAAAGACGATATCATTCTTTTCTCTGAATCTAATTCCCGATTCTTAGTAGAAGTCAGGCCTGAGCACAAGGCGGATTTTGAGAATACCCTGGCTGGATGCAGTTACGGGCTAATCGGCAGGACCGTTAAGCAGAAAAAACTTATCATCAAAGGCGTTGTGGGTCATGTCTCAGGCAGATCCGCCGCGGCGGACAAGATAATCATCACTGAAGACCTGTCGGTCTTGAAGGAATCCTGGCAGAAGCCGTTCAGATGGTAAGCGGTTATTCTTTAGCCGGCTCTTCCGGCGGCTGTTCGTAGGCGGGTTTTTCTTCCTCGGCGGGCTGAGGCGCGGGCTCTGTTTTCTTTTCCTCTTCCTTCTTCTTTTCTTCCTCCTGCTTTTTCTTCTGCTCCGCTTCGTATATTATCCGGGTTTTCTTCCAGGTCTCGTATTTATCCACAAATTCCTGCTCTTCAGCCGAAAGCCCGACCTTCAGGCGGATGTATTTGGTGATAAGTTCGGTGTATTTCTCATCGCCCCAGCCGTTTTCAGGCAGATACTTCTTGAAGAACTCCAGATTGGCGTTTTTCTCTTTCAGTTCCAGGGCCTTAAGCCAGTTCTGGTAATTCTCCATAAAACTGATTTCCTCGGGGGTTCTCAGGAAGGCGTCTTTGCCGGTTATTGACTGGTAGGTCTTGCTGTTCCATTTCTCGCCCCTGGGGAATTTATCAAGCAGGCCCAGCAGTTCATCATCGTCCAATTCCTTTTTTTCGGCCGGGCCAGCCGGTCCGGCTGTTTCATCCTCCGCTGGAGTTTTTGGCGCCAGTTCCCGGGCCCGTTCCTGGTCTTTCTTTTCCTTTTCGGCGATGATGCGTTCTTTTTCCGCCTTACTGAGCGTGGAACGGGCGATGATGGATTTGATGTCGCGCGCCCGGAATGAAAAACTGCCCTTGAGCACCGGGTCGTCGTATGAGATGTCTATCTCTATCCTGTCACTGATGACCGATTTGATGATGCCGGTGTAGGAAATATTGTTCTTGAGGATGATATTTACCCGCTCGCCCCTCTTGAGCCCGGCTATGATGTCGGTATTCGGCTTGTCCTCGGCCCGCAGGGAAAATGCGAAAGAGGATATCAGGGCCAGGAAAACGGCTATGAATAACCTTGGTTTCGGCATAAGTCATACTCCTTAATCCCGCGCCTATCCTTGCGGGATGGGTGCGGGATAACTCGCTGTAACTCCCGAATACATTCGGGATAACAGCGAGTAAGGCGCGGGCGGGATTTGCACCCGCGCATCACGGTTTTGCAAACCGTTCCCTTGCTGCTTGGGTACCGCGCCTCGTTAGAAACACTCTACACCAATAAATAACCATTAACTGAGGCAAAAGCAAGGAATATAAGTATAAAATAGATGTCGCTGCTTCCAGTGGGGCACGCTTCCGTCCAATCAACAACAGGGAATCAATGCTTGCGCTGGCGGGGCGTCTTCCCAATCTTTATTATCACCCGCTTGAGCCGGGCCGGCGTGATGCTCATCTCGTCCCTGGGCTTGAGGTTCTTGATGGCCGTCTTGTCAAAGTGGGTTTCGCCCAGGTCATTGGCGCCGCTGTGCAAACTCTTGACCGCATTGTCCAGCCCGACCCTGAACCAGTTGGCCTGGATGTTCTTGATGGTGTCTCCGAAGAAAATACGGCTGATGGCGGCAATCTTGACAATCTGGCTCTCGCCGCCGAAATAGTCCTCGCGCCGGCCGCGCTTCAGGAGTTTTTCCAGGATATTCAGTTTCTTCTCGTGCTCGCCGAAAGGCATCGGGGTGAAATCGGTAAAGCCCTGGGTCCGCTTCTGGATGTCCCTGAGGATTTCCATATGCTCGGCGATATGAATCTCGTTCTCCAGGTGGCCGAAGAGCATCATCGCCGAGGTCTTAATGCCCAGATTGTGCGTGGTCTTGATGATGTCAATCCACTCGGCGGTCTTAATCTTGTCCGGGCAGATTTTCTTGCGGAGTTTGTCGTTAAGGATATCGGCATCGGCCCCGTGCAAACAGGTTAGGCCTGACTCCTTGAATTTCTTCAGGACCTCGGCCACGGTCTGCCGGGATTTCTTGCCGATAAAGAATATTTCCAGCGGCGAAAAGGCCCTGATGCTGACGGACGGGAAATTCTTGCTGATTTTGGCGAGCATATCCGTATAGTAATTGAACGGAAGCGAGGTGTTGACCCCGCCGTAGATGCAGACCTCGTTCAGGCCCGGCGTCTCGGCTATCTTCTTCAGGACGTCGTCTATGCCCAGCGTAAAACTGCCCTGTTCCTTCTTCTTGCGGTAAAACGAGCAATAACGGCAGCTGTAACGGCAGATATTGGTGTATCCGATATTCTTGCTGTGGGTAAAACTGACCACGTCCCGGTGAATCCGCTTGTTAATCAGGTTGGCCGTTTCGTGGATTTCCTGGGCAAAGGACGGGTAACTCTGCATCAGGATAACCGCTTCAATCGGGCTGATTTCCCGGCCTTCCAGGGACGATTTTAGAATAACTTTAGGGTCTAACATATTTTGTGACTTTCTATTACCTAACTATCGGATTTAGGTTGTAAGTTCCTTTAGTCAAAAAGGTTTATAAACTTGTCGGTTATCTCTTCCCGGTAAAACACCTTATCCGGAAACGTCTCTCCCTCAAAGCCGTGCCAGTCCGAGCCGGCGCTTATCAGGAGATTGTTTTTCAGCGCCGTATCCGCATAATAATGGGCGAAGGCCGTGGTCTTGCGGTAGTTAAATGCCTCTATGCCGTCCAGTCCCCACTCCTTGAAATCCGGCAGAAACTTCTCAAAGAACCTGTGGGGCGGATGTGCCCAGACGGCCACGCCCTGGTTCCGGTGGATGACCTCAATCACCTCTTTTACCGGCGTCAATAACTGCGGTATAATATTCAGTTCGTCCTTAAGGTAGAGCAGGAACGACTCCTTGACCGAAGCCGCATATCCCTTGGCCACCAGCAGGTTGGCCAGGTGGTTGCGCCCGACGCTCTCGCCCTTGTTGAATTCGTTCAACTCGTCATAGGACAGGTTGATATTATGCTTGCGCAGGTTGCTCAAGCCCTCCTTTATCCGCCTGATGCGCTCGGCCTGGGTATTGTTCAGGAAATCCTGCAGGTCGCCGCCTAAGTCCTCCTTAAAATACCCCAGTATATGAATCTCGTTGCCCTCGTGATTGGCCGTTATTTCCGCTCCGCGGATTATTTTCAAACCACCGGTTTCTACTCCCTCCAGTTCCTGATAAGCCCCGACCGTATCGTGGTCGGTCAGCGAAATCGCGTCCAACCCATTGTCGCGCGCCAGTTTAATCACCGTTTCGGGCGAATAGATACCATCTGAGTAGGTCGTATGCAAATGCAGGTCAATCTTCATCTTAAATTAAATATTATAGCAATTGTCATATTTTTGTCAAGAGGAAATATTGCAATAATTTATAATATAGCGGGCGGATTCGGTTGGTTTTGCTGGCAAATCAGGTGGCCTGCCCGCCGCGGTTTATGCAATAAAAACTTGACTTATGCTAATAAATCGTATAATATGCGTCTCCGTATATGAAACACATTTTCATAACGGGCGGCGTGGTTTCCTCTCTTGGAAAAGGACTGACCACCGCATCTATCGGGCAACTCCTGGAGAGCCGTGGATTAAAGGTCGCCATCCAGAAATTCGACCCCTACATCAATGTGGACGCCGGCACGATGAATCCATTCCAGCACGGCGAGGTTTATGTGACCGAGGACGGCGCCGAGACCGACCTGGACCTCGGGCATTACGAGCGGTTCACCAACTCCAAAATCAGCAAACTTTCCAATTTCACCACCGGCCGGATATACGGCAGCGTCATCGCCAAGGAGCGGGCCGGCGAATACCTCGGCAAGACCGTCCAGGTGATTCCGCACGTGACCAATGAAATTAAGATAGCGATGAAGAACCCGTCCAGGGAGCCGGTGGACGTGGCGATTGCCGAGATGGGCGGCACGGTCGGCGATATTGAGTCGCTTCCGTTCCTGGAAGCCATACGCCAGATCGGCTTTGAGGCCGGACGGGAAAACGTGCTTTATATCCACCTGACCCTGATTCCGTACCTAAGGGCCAGCCAGGAGATGAAGACCAAACCCAGCCAGCAGAGCGTGGGCAAACTGCGCGAAATCGGCATCCAGCCGGATATCCTCATCTGCCGGACCGAGAAGCCGATTACCGACGAGATGCGGGATAAACTGGCGCTTTTCTGCAATGTCAAGACCGAGCATGTTATTGAGGAAAAGGACGTTGACTTCAGCATCTATGAAGTGCCGGTTACCTTTGCGGACCAGAAACTGGACGAAACCATCATAAACCTGCTTTGCCTGAAATGCGGCGACAATAACATCAGGGAATGGCGCACAATGGTGGAGCGGTTCAAGAAGGCCGACGAGACCGTGGAGATTGCCGTGGTCGGCAAGTATCTGGAATTGCAGGATTCCTATAAATCCATATATGAAGCCCTGACGCACGGCGGCATTGCCAACAACGTCCGGCTGAAGATAAAGCGGGTCAACAGCGAGGAGGTGGAAAAACAGGGCGCGGAGAAACTGCTCCAGGGCGTGCGGGGCATCCTGGTACCGGGCGGATTCGGCCACCGGGGCATAGAAGGCAAGATTGCGGCCATCAAATACGCCCGTGAGAAGAATGTGCCGTTCTTCGGCATCTGCCTGGGGATGCAGTGCGCGACCATAGAATTCGCCCGCAATGTCCTGGGCCTGAAGGATGCGCACAGCGCCGAGTTTGCGCCGGACAGCCCTCATACGGTGATTGACCTGATGACCGAACAGCGCCAGATAAAGAACCTGGGGGGGACAATGCGCCTGGGCGCTTATCCCTGCAAACTCAAGCCCAATTCGCTGGCATCCAAGGCGTATCAGGCCGAACTCGTCCAGGAACGCCACCGCCACCGCTATGAATTCAATAACAAATACAAGGACCAGTTCACCTGCAAGGGGTTTGACGTGTCAGGCACCTATACGGTCAGCGACCCGCAGGGAAGACCCATCACCGAACTGGTGGAAATCATAGAAATCAAGGACCATCCCTGGTTTGTGGGCGTGCAGTTCCATCCGGAATTCAAGTCCAAGCCGATTAGGCCGCATCCGCTTTTCAGGGATTTTATCAAGGCGTCGTTAAAAGCATAATTATTATGACAGACGAAAATATCAAGTTTGAGAAGAAGGTGGACGAGGAGTGGAAGCAGAAGGCCGGCGCGGAAAAGGAGCGCCTAGCCCAGGAGCCAGCCGGTAATGAGCCGCTTCCGCCGCCTGATTTCAACACCTACCTTGCCTCGCTCTCAGCCCAGGCCCTGATTTCGCTCGGCCAGATGGAAAACCCACTCACCAAGAAAAAGGAGATTGATTTAGTCCAGGGGAAATATATCATTGACATCCTGATTATGCTTAAGGACAAGACCAAGGGCAATCTGGCCAAGGAAGAAGAGGATAATTTCCAGAACCTGATTTCCGGCCTGCAACTCCTGTACGTGAAACTAAATAAGAAACTGTAAAAGATAAAACCACAGATTCCGCAGATTTCCTTGATTCTTCCGGTTGAATCCGTGTAATCTGTGAAATCTGTGGTTGCATTTTATGTTATCCAAAGGTTATCTGATTTCTGCCGGTATTATCATCTTTTGGCTGGTGATGACCGGGCTGTTTATCCGGCGTGAGGTCCTGCCTTCCCTGCCGGCATTGTCCCAACCCTCGTATGAGGCGTATCTCAAGTCGCTGGGCGAGAACAAGACGGTCCGGATGGGCATCTATTTCGGAGGCGAGCGCATCGGCTCATCCCAGACCGATATTCTGCCAATGGAAAACAGGCAGACCAAAATCACCAACTCCACGGATATCAACCTGCCCGGGATGCTGAATATCCTGTTTGCCAATAACCGCCGCCCGGAGGGCGACCCTCCCGCCTTAGGCGAGGTTCGCCCTGCGGGGCGACGCCTTGGGACGGGTCGCAACCGCAAGAAGGAGACCGACTCGCCCAGTGGGAGCGGAGCGGGTAATATCAAGAATACGTTTGAATCCAGGGCTGGCAAAATGGCCTTTTCCGGCTATTCGTTGATTGACGAGAAATACAAACTGAAATCCTTCTCGTTCTCGGCCCAGGGCCCGTTCCTGAACTATAATATCTCCGGCGAGGTAAAAGGCGACCTGCTGGAATTCACCCTTTATGACGGCCTGAAGACATCCACCAATTTTATACCCTATAAAAACGATTCAACCGTATCGGACGGGATGTCGCCTTTTGTCTCTATGCCCAACCTGACGGTCGGCAAGGAGTGGTCCATCAATTATATCAATCCCTTTGGCGCTTCAATGCAGACCCTAAAGGCCCGGGTGGAAAGCCGCACTCAGATAGAATGGCAGAACCAAATGCACGACGTTTATGAAGTCATTATCAGCGAGCCCTCCGGCTCCAAGTCCGCGCTTAACTACACCGCCTACATAACGCCGGAAGGCAAGATACTCAAGCAGGAAATATTCCTGCCGGGATTATACCTATTAAGAGAGTAAACTAAGCGAACTCCGCAGAGACCACGGAGTGTACACGAAGTGAAGCGTGAGCACGAGCACCCGAAGGGGGCAGTGAATATGATAGAACTAAAAGACGTTGCCAAACGCTACGGGAACAAGGTGGCGGTGGATGGCCTGAATCTCAAGATACCCAAAGGCAAACTCTTCGCCTTTATCGGCCCGAACGGCGCGGGCAAGACCACCACGGTCAAGATGATTACCGGTCTGCTCCAGCCCACCTCGGGCGAGATTTATGTGGACGGCAAAAAGATGTCCACGGACTCCTTGGACCTTAAAGGCATCATTGCCTATATCCCGGACCAGCCGTTCCTGTATGAGAAACTGTCCGGCCGGGAATTCCTCAACTTCATCGGGCAAATCTACCGGATTCCCAAGCCGGAACTTGACGCTGAAATAGGCCGCTATCTGGAACTCTTCCAGATGACGGAATATATAGACCAGTTGATAGAAAGTTACTCGCTGGGGATGAAGCAGAAGGTGGTCATTACAGCCGGCGTGCTCCACAAGCCGCGGCTGATTGTGGTGGACGAGCCCTTGGTCGGGCTTGACCCGGCCAATGTCCGGATTGTCAAAGACCTCTTCAGGCAATTGGTTCGCAGCGGCACGACCATCTTTATGTCCACCCATATTTTGTCCATTGCCCAGGAGATTGCCGACCTTATCGGCGTGATTCACCAGGGCAAACTCATCGCCCGTGGGACGTTTGAGGAACTTAAAGCCCGGCAGAAGAATAACAACGGCCAGGTGAATCTGGAGGATATATTCCTGATGTTGTGTAACAATAGTTGTGACCTATGACCTCGTCCCTTGCAGTTTTATACCGTTTCCGCTGGAAAAGCATTGCCAACCAGGCCGCCCAGCAGATAGACAGCAACAAACTCAAGTTCATTATCGTCTCGGTCTCGGCCCTGGTGCTCTGGATGAGCATCTTCGTCTTCTTCCGCGAATCATTCGGCTTCCTCCACAAATTCGTGGAGGAGATTTCAGACGTGGTCCGGCTCTACTTCCTGGCCCTGTTCTTCTTTGCCTTGGGGATAATGCTGGTCATCAGCAATATCATCATTAATTATTCCTCGCTCTTCCATTCGCCGGAATCGGATTACCTGATGTCCCTGCCAATTTCTTCAGGCCGGATATTCTTCTATAAACTGACCGAATCCATTGCCTTTTCCTCATGGGCGTTCTTGTTCCTCGGCTCACCGCTCCTGATTGCCTTTGGCATAGACCGGGCCGGCAGTTGGTTATACTATGTCTGGATGGTCCTGTTCTCCGGCATATTCATCACTTTGCCCGCGCTGGTGGGCAGTTTTCTGAGTATCATCATCGGCCGGTTTCTGCCGCGCCACCGCCGGGCATTCCTGATTGCGCTTATCGGCATCGTGGTGATTGCCGGAGTCCTGTTTATCACCCAGATGTCCGGCTTGAGAGGCAGCCGCTTTGAATTCACGGCCGGCTGGATGCAGAAATTTATGGACAAACTCTCATTCGCCCAGAACCCGCTCCTGCCCAGTTACTGGGTCACCCAGGGCCTGTTCAGCGCCGCTGAAACATCGGGAACCCGGGATGCAGTATTCTTTTTCTTGCTTCTTCTCTCTCAGGCATTATTCCTGGGAATGGTTCTTTACTGGCTGGCCTCGGCGTTTTACTTCACCGGCTATTCGCTGGTGCGCTCATCCCAGCGGACTAAGAAATACAATCCGGTCTCGCTCCTGGATTATCTGGCCCGAATCGTATTCGGATTCCTTGCCCCGGCCCTGCGTCTGGTTGTTATCAAGGACATCAAGCATCTCCTGCGCGACCCGGTTCAGTGGACCCAACTGCTCATCTTCTTCGGACTCCTGGGCGTGTATTTCATCAATATCAAGAATATCCCCTATATCAACCTGCAGGAGCATATGTGGCAGTATCTGGTCTCCTCGCTCAACCTGGTCGCCACCACCCTGACCCTGGCCACCTTTACCACCCGGTTCGTCTATCCGCAGATAAGTTTGGAGGGCAAGCGGTTCTGGATAATCGGGATGATGCCCATCAGGCGCGAGGATATCTTCTACAGCAAACTGGTCTTTGCCCTAACCGGCGCAATCCTCATCAGCGAGCCGCTGGTATTCATCTCGTCCTGGCAGTTGGAAGTGCCGTCCTTCATGCTCCTGCATCACCTGTATCTGACGTTTCTTATCTGCCTTGGGCTGTCGTCTATTGCCGTGACCCTGGGCGTGCTGTATCCCAATATGCGCGAGGACAACCCGTCCAAGATTGTCTCGGGCTTCGGCGGGACCCTGACCCTGGTCCTGTCGCTTCTTTATGTCCTGTCTATTATCGTCATCGGCAGTTTGCCCTCGCATCTATATTATGTCCTCGGGCGCATCAACGACAGCGCCTTCCAGAATCTGCAAACCGCCTGCCTTGTTATAATCTCACTGATAGCCCTGGTTACCACCGGATTCTCGGTCTGGCTGGGTATAAGGACAATAAGGCGGATGGAGGTATAGATAAAAATACAGATTGAATTAAAGCGGGACTATTATTCCGGCGTCTTTAGATTTGCATATTTTATTTCAGTGCGTCGGCCATGGTATAAAATCCCGGCCGGGCTTGGGCCAGGAAGCGGGCGACCTTTAATGCCCCGCGGCTGAAGATGTCTCTGGTATGGACCCGGTGCGTCAATTCTATGCGCTCGCCCAAGGTGCTAAAAACCGTCGTATGGTCGCCGACTACATCGCCTATG
This sequence comes from Planctomycetota bacterium, assembly GCA_040753835.1. Taxonomy (GTDB): domain Bacteria; phylum Planctomycetota; class MHYJ01; order JACQXL01; family JACQXL01; genus JACRIK01. The sequence goes on along the minus strand of JBFMDM010000013.1, from coordinate 17,234 downwards.
CGTAATGAATGGGTCGGTATCTTTTTGCGGGTAACAGCGGTAATGGCATCAGCCAGTCGGATGGCCGTGCCGCTGGGCGCGTCTTTCTTAAACCGGTGATGGGTCTCTACTATCTCAATATCATATTCAGGCCCGAGCGTGGCCGCAATCTGGGGCGCGACCTTGAAGAGCAGATTTGCCCCGATACTCATATTCGGGCTAATCAGGCAGGCAATCTTCTTGCTTGCCTGGCGAATCTTGGTCTTCTGGGCTGTGGTTAATCCGGTGGTGCCGATTAATAATGCGGTCTTATATCTAAGGCATGATTGCAGAATCTTCATCGTGCCGGCTGGCTGGGAAAAATCAATCATTACGTCTACTCTCTGAGTCATCTCTGGAGACAACCGAACGCCCAAGGGCTTACCCAATCCGGCCATTAATCCTATATCTTTACCAATGCTGGGATTGTCCGAACGGTCAATGGCCTGAACCAGCCGTAAATCCCTGGATTCAGAGATGAGCCGGACCAAAGACAGACCCATCTTGCCTGACGCGCCGTTTATGCCTATACTAATCATATAACTAACCTACTATATTACAACCACATTATCAAGAAAAACCTTCACCACAAAGGTCACAAAGACCACGAAGAATCTTAGTATCCTTTGTGTTCTTTGTGGTTAAGTATTCCGGTTATTTGTTTGGTCGCTTTATAAATATTATTCGTGTTTAGAATACCGGATGAAACCGCTATCTTGAGCGGCGTCTTAAATAATTTCTTATGTGCCTTCAATAGAATCGGCAGATTGGCCGCGGTTATGCCGCCGATAGCCAGATATGGAATACGTATCTTCTTAGCCACCTCCTTGAGATAACTGAATCCGGTCGGTTTGAGATAGGGTTTGGTCGGTGACGGGAACATCGGACCGACCGAGATATAATCAGCCCCGGCTCTCTGGGCATCCAGCGCCTCGGCAATTGAATGGCTGGTGGCGCCGATAATCTTATCCGGGCCTAATATCCTCCGAGCATCGCGCACGGACAAATCCATTTCTCCCAGATGCACGCCGTCCGCATTACTCAACAAGGCAATATCAATCCGGTTATTTATAATCAGCAGGACCTTATGAGTCCGGGTAATTTTTCTTAACTTTATGGCTTGTTTCAGCAGGTTCCGGTCCGACAGCCCTTCGACCCTCGGTTGAATAGCATCAACTCTACCTCTAATCAGATCACGGATAACCTTATCGTTAGTATTCGGGACTAACACATAGAGCCGCACCCTATCAAACGGCTTTCTGGGACGGAGGATAAAAAAGAATTCCTGCTCTAACTGGTATGCCTCAAAGCGCAGGCGCTCTACCTTTGCAACCACCCCGAAATAATCGCCGCCCTTCGGGACGAGCCTCGCTTTCGGCGGGGGACTCCCTGCCTGACCGGCAGGCAGGCGTTGCGACTCCGCAGATTTCGCTATCGCGGTCTCAGTAGAGTTCACAGACCCCGCACATAACGTTATGTGTGTGGCAAGTTTCCACAGATTACCATCAGTAATTGTTTTAAGATACTCGGATATACTCCGTAATGCTTCAGAGAGTCGACAAAAGTTACTGGTAATAACTTCAGAAGTAGTTTTGGCCGAGGTTGGGGTTTCTTTGCCGACATCGCGCTCAATATCGCGTCCGGCCAGGAGTTGCCTACGCAGGGGCTTGAGGATATTTACCAGTTGGTGCCTGATGCTCCGGGCCTTGGCGCTTAGGTCCGCATCCTCCAAAACAAAGCGGGCGTAGTCCTCTATGACCCGGGTGGCCTCCCTGGCGCGGTTCAAATTGACGTCAATAATGCGAAAATACAGCATAGAGCGTATAGCATAGAGCGTGTCGCATAAAGGACTTTGCCTCTATGCTCTTTGCTCTAATCTTCCTATCACATCTTCTCCCTGCAGCACTTCTATCTTTATCTTCAGATAATACACCGGAATATCATTCGGCAGTTTCATCCCCTTCAGCCGTAAGGCGTCCTTTTCCGTGGTCACAAACGCCTCGGCCTTTTCCATCTTGGCTTTAAGGAACATGGTCTGAAGGTCCGGATGGGAATAATAATAATGGTCCGGAAAGACCGACAGTCCCTTGACTGCGCAGAGCGTATTAAGTGTCTTGTGGAACTGGAATGGATTGCCGATGCCGCAGAATTCCCAGACATTTTTGCCCTTGATTTCAGACAGGTTAATGGTCTTATCAGGCTGGGCCATATCCACCAGATATTGCGGCTTATGAATCGTCTTGATTATCTTCTTATTATACTTCTTGAGTTTATCTTCCAGCGCATTGAGTTGCTCAGGCGTGACCAAGTCAACGTGGGTCAGCACAAGGATATCGGCCCGTTTGAGCGCGGACAGCGGCTCGCGCAGGATTCCGGCCGGCATCAGCCGTCCTTTGCCCCTACGGGATAAACCGAACGGATTGGTAGCGTCTATCAGCACGATATCCACATCCCGTTTTATAGAAAGGTGCTGAAACCCGTCGTCAAGGATAATGGTCTGCACGCCCTGTTCTTTTATCAGTTTCTCACCGGCGCTGAATCGGTCCGGATTAGCGGCCCGAATCACATTTGCAGGTAAGTCCATCTTTTCGTCATCATCCGATACTTTTGGTCCCGCTCCATATCCACGAGCAAGGATTCCTACCTTGTTTGTTTTAGATAGATTCTCAGCCAGATAAAGGACAAAAGGGGTCTTGCCGGTCCCGCCCACGGTCAGATTGCCCACGCTGATGACACGGGCGGAGAGTTTGCGAGCCCTAAGGATACCCATCCAGTAAAGCAATCCACGCGCTTTGATGCCTATATAATAGAAGAACGATAGAGCCCTCAGAACCAACCTAACTTCCCACCAGAAAAACCCTTTGGGATTCTGGTGCACGGCCCGGAACCAAATCTGTTTGACTACTGACATATAGCGATATTTTACCTTGCGTTCTATTATTGTAAGCCACGTTAGAAGTAGGTCGCCCCCAAACAACAGGGGGTGACCGTATTATCAAATCTACTTCCTGGTTTATAATCAGACCTATGCCGTGTATTCTTTATCAAACATTTAACAAAATACTTCTAACGGGGTCAATTGATTTAGTCGTGTAATTATTGACTGCGTCTTTTATTGGATGTATAAAAATCAGCGCTAAATTTCACAGATTGGCGCAAAGCGGGAGATATAATCAAAATCTGTGGATGGATAAAAAAGAGCGTATCCTAACGATGAGATAAAAACATCGTAATTTAGTAAGCCCGCTGAAGGCGGGTCCGCCTTTGGCGGAAAAGGAGTTAGGAATGAAGGTGTTAATCTGCGACAAGGTGGATAATGCCGCGGTGGAAAAGATGCGCAAGGCAGGGCTGGCCGTGGACGATAAGTCCGGCATAAAGCCCGAGGAACTGCTTCAGGTCGTGGGCAACTACGACATAATGGTGGTGCGCAGCGCCACCAAGGCAACCAAGGACGTCATTGAAAAAGGCAAGAACCTTAAACTGATTGTGCGCGGCGGCGTGGGAATGGACAACATTGACGCCGAGGCGGCCAAGAAAGCCAATGTCAGGGTGGAAAACACGCCCGAGGCATCGTCTATCTCGGTTGCCGAACTGACCATCGGACTGATGTTCGCCCTGGCCCGCAAAATCTGCGTGGCGGACAGCACAACCAAGGCCGGCAAATGGGAAAAGAAACGGCTGGAAGGCACGGAATTATACGGCAAGACGCTCGGACTTATCGGCGCGGGCCGCATCGGCTTTGAGACGGCCAAACGCGCCATCGCCCTGGGGATGTCCGTTATTGCCTATGACCCGCTTCTGAATCCGGTCCCGGAACACATTACCAAGGCCGGCATTAAAATGGTCAAGACAGTGGATGAAATCTACACCCAGAGCGACTACATTTCCCTGCATGTGCCCAAGACCAAGGACACGGCCGGGATGATTAACGCCGGGGTTTTCCAGAAGATGAAGAAGACGGCCTATATCGTCAATTGCGCCCGGGGCGGCGTGATTAACGAAAAAGACCTGGCCGAGGCGCTTAAGGCCGGCACGATTGCCGGCGCGGCCATTGATGTCTACGAAAAAGAGCCGGCCATTCCGGATAATCCGCTATTGACCACTAAGGAAATCGCGGAGAAACTGGTATTAACCCCGCATCTGGGCGCTTCGTCCGTGGAAGGCCAGAACCGGGTGGGCAATGCCGTGGCCGATAAACTTATCGCGTTTGCGAAATAGGAACTGCCGGCGGAGAGCCGTAGTTTCCCGTCCGGAAACCAGAATCCCGATGTATATCAGGATGGCCGTTGTCCTCGCAGGTCAGATTTTATCTGACCAAGAGGGCTACGGCGGGTTATCCCGCTACAGCAAACTGCACTAAATGCGAAGCATTTATGAATAAAGCGGGGAAGGGGGATGACAATATGTCAGAACTGTCTATTGAGACCAAGATGCTGGAGGACAAAATCTGCCAGGTTTCGCTGGATGGCGTATTGAATAACGATACGTCCGAAACGCTCCGCAACGTCTTTGAGACGATGTTTAATAACAAGGTCTGGAAATTCGTGGTGGATTTGTCAGGCGTCAGTTATATGGGCAGTCCGGGCATCGGTTTATTCATTTCGCTTCTGGATATGCTTGACGAGAATAAGGGCACGATTGTCTTTATCAGCCCCCAGGAAAACGTCAAGGAGGTATTCAAACTGTTCAAACTCTCCACCTTCTACAGTATTACCAATAACCTGCAGGATGCGCTTAAGGAACTGAAAGGCCTGTCTCATTAGAACTTAATTAGAATTGTAATCCCGCCATACGGCGGGATAACTGGCTGTCCCTGCCCCTACGGGATAACTCACTGTAACATCCTGTCGGATTAACAGTGAGTAAACGGGACTCCTGCGGTCATAACGACCAAGGGGCTAACAGCGAGTAAGGAGCGAACCAATGACCGATATCCTGCCTTTTTACGGAATCACCTATAACAAGGCGAAAATCAGGGACTTCAACCTTGTTCTGACCCAGCCGTATGACAAAATCACGCCGGAGATGCAGGCGGTTTACTACAAGAGAAACCCCTACAACCTGGTGCGCATCACCAAGGGCCGGCGCTTCAAAGGCGACACCGAGAACAATAACCAATACACCCGCGCGGCCGGATATCTCAACGACTGGATGAGGAAAAATATCCTGGTCCAAGACAATAAGCGGGCTATCTATGCCTATCACCAGGAATTTTATTCCCCGATTAAAGGCGAATCAGACCGCGGAACTGAAATCAGGAAGGGTTTTATCGGACTGATGCATCTGGTGGAATTCGGCCAGGGCGGCGTGCACCCGCACGAGCGCACGCTTCTCAAACCCAAGCAGGACCGCCTTAGCACCATGCGTGCCGTAGGCGGCTCAACCGGCCAAATCTTCATGCTCTATTCCGACCCGAAACTGGTTATCAACAAGGCCCTGGCCCGGGTTACAGACCATAAACCGGCCGATATCAAACTCAAGGACGACTATGGCGTGATTAACAAACTCTGGAAGGTCACTGCCCCCGGGATAATCAGGATTGTCCAGGATACGATGAGGAAAAAGGACGTCTTTATTGCGGACGGCCATCACCGTTACGAGACCGCGCTTAATTACCGCAACGAGATGCGCGCCCTGGGCCTGAAGTGCATCGGCAACGAATCATACGAGAACCGGATGATGACCTTTGTCAATATGGATGACAAGGGACTGGTCGTCCTGCCCACGCACCGGCTTATTTTCGGTCTGAAAGATTTTTCCTTCAATAACCTGCTGGCCAAACTGAAGCAGTATTTCTGGATAAACGAATACCCCACCAGAACGGCTAAAGAGGAAAAAGCCAGCCGTAATGAATTCTCCGAGGACCTCAAGATGACCGGCGAAAAAGCGCACGCCTTCGGCCTGGTGGTCAAGGGCGTAAAGAAATACCTCGTCCTGACCCTCAAAAACGATAAGGTGATGGATAAGGTCATTACCGACAAGCAGTCGCCAACCTGGAAGCGGCTGGACGTGACCATTCTCCACTCCCTGATACTGGAAAAACTCTTAGGGATAACCAAGGACCAGGTGGCAAACGAGGAGAACGTCAACTACATCCGCTCCGAGGACGAGGCGATTGACAGCGTCCGCAAAGGCAGGCCTGCCCGAATGACGCAGTCAGGCGGGTACCAGATGGCCTTTATCCTCAATCCAACCAAGGTATCCGAGGTCAAGACGGTTTCGCTCAAAGGCGAACGGATGCCCCAGAAATCAACCGATTTCTACCCCAAACTCCTGAGCGGCATCGTCATCAGCAAGATAAACTATTTACACCAGATGGAAACCAAAGTTAGCGCAAAAGGCCGGAAAACCCGCCAGGGCTGCGCCATTTGCTCGGCAACATTTAAATAGCCCCGACAAAAACTGCCTGCCTGCGGTAGGCAGGTCGGGATAACTCGCTGGTAACGCCCCTACGGGATTAACAGCGAGTAAAAAGAAAGGATTACTATGCATAAGAAACTGTTTATACCCGGACCGGTGGAGGTCTATCCGGGCGTACTGAATGCAATGGCCACGCCGATGATAGGCCATCGCACCAAGGACTACACCGACCTGCACGGCGCGGTAAAGGGAAAACTCCAGCAACTGCTCTACACCAAGAACAAGATATACCTTTCCACCTCGTCCGGCACAGGACTGATGGAGGCCTGCGTGCGCAACTGCATCGGCAAACGCGCCGCCCACTTCGTCTGCGGCGAATTCGGCGAGAGATGGTACGGCATCTCGGTGGCCAACGGCAAGCCGGCTGACAAGTTTGAGGTTCCGCTGGGCAAGGCCATCAAGCCGGAAATGGTTGATGAGGCCCTCAAGACCGGCAAATACGACACGGTCTTTGTCACCCATAACGAGACCTCGGTCGGCGTGATGAATCCATTAAAGGAAATCTCGGACGTGGTCAAAAAGTATCCGGGCGTGCTGCTGATGGTGGACGCGGTCAGTTCTATGGCCGGCGCCAAGATAGAAGTGGATGCCTGGGGCATTGATGTATGCTTAGCCAGCACCCAGAAGGGCTTTGCCCTGCCGCCGGGATTTGCCATCTGCTCGGTCAGCGCCCGGGCCTTGGAGCGCGCCAAGACCATCCCGAACCGCGGCTACTATTTTGACTTCGTGGAATTTGATAACTTTGACGCCAAGAACCAGACCCCGACTACGCCGTCCGTCTCGCATATCTTTGCGCTCAATTACCAGTTGGACCAGATGCTCAAGGAGGGCCTGGAAAAAAGGTTTGAACGGCTCAAAGAACTGGCCAAGATGTGCCGCAAATGGGTGACCGACAACGGATTCAAACTGTTTACCGAACCGGGCTATGAATCAATCACAATGACAACCGCGGACAACACCCGCAAGATTGACATCAAGAAACTCAATGACGAACTGGGCAAGGTTGGCTATATGATATCGGCCGGCTACGGCAAACTCAAGGACACCACCTTCCGAATTGCTCATATGGGCGATTGCAACACCGAGGAACTCAAAGGTCTTCTGGACGCAATGGACAAGATATTAAAGACGATGTCTTAGAGTCAGTTAGAGCGCAGTGAGTTATCCGCCAAAGGCGGATGCGCCTCAGGAGGACTGACTCTTAGGTCCGCCTTGGCGGATACATAACGCAAAAAGGGGCGCTCCCCGATGGACATCGGGAAACGCCCCATTCTCATGGTGTAAGATAGACATAGAAGCGGTTTCATAAGGGTATTTACGCCCCAGTGGGACGGCTACATAGGTAAAACAAGGATTGAAGCCGCACCATTTAGGGTGCGCTTGACTTATCCTTTACGGGAGGCCGTTAGGATTTGAAACCATTTGTAGTTTGGCTATCTTCCTGAATATTTTTCTCAGTGCAATGCCGCGATGGCTGATGCGGTGCTTAAACGCGGCCGGTAATTCTCCGAATGTCTTCCCCAACTCATAATTCATAATTCGTAATTCATAATTGCTTCCCCTGGGTTTCAACCTTGGCACAAACACCGGGTCGTAGCCAAAGCCGTTTTGGCCGGCTGGTTTCAGGGCAATCCGGCCCCAGCAGGTGCCCTCAGTCCGGGCGATAATCCTGCCTGTGGGTGAGGCAATAACCGCGGCGCACCTGTATCTTGCCGTCCTTCGCCCTTCCAAATCTCCGGCTACGGAGCGGCGGAGGGCTGTCCGCTTGGACATCGGCAGGCCAGAGAGCAGGGTCAGTAGTTTTTGGATATTCTCCGCATCCGTGGCATTTTTATGCCGGTGATTAGAGGCAAAGCGGGCTGAACGCAGGCCCGGTTGCCAGTTCAATGCCTTGACCTCTATGCCTGAATCCTCAGCCAGAACCGGTAATCCGGTATATTTAGCCCAGACAATCGCCTTTTTCGCGGCATTGGCTAAATAGGTCCGGCCGGTTTCCCTGACTACAGGGGTGTTAGGAAACCGTGATAAGGGAATGAATTTGATTAGTCCTTTGCGGGGATTGGTCTGCTTGTAGATGGCCTGTATCTCCCTGACCTTGTGTTGGTTCTTGGTGCCCAGGACAAGAGTAAGATGTTTCATAAATAACTTAACACGAATAACACGAATAAAAACGAATGTCACGAATAACGTAATTAAATCTATATTCGTGTGACCGCACGGGGTCACCCAGTGGGTGATTTGCACAGATTCGTTTGATTCGTGTTTATATTTCTTGAAGTTGGGTAGCGCTGCTATTATCATAATTCTATGGCAAAGAGATTTACCGGTTTAGAGAGCAAAGACAAGCGATATCTCTGGCATCCGTTCACCCAGATGAAGGACTGGATGGCCAATGATATCGTAATTATAGAGCGGGCCAGGGGCAATTATCTCTACGATACCAAAGGCCGGAAATATTTGGACGGCGTCTCCTCGCTCTGGTGCAATGTCCACGGCCATCAGGTCAAGACGATTGACAACGCCATAAAAGAACAATTATCAAAGATGGCGCATTCCACGATGTTAGGCCTTTCGCATCCCAAGGCCATAGAACTGGCTGAGGAACTTATCCGGATTGCCCCCAAGGGATTGCAGAGGATATTCTATTCGGACAGCGGCTCAACGGCCGTGGAGATTGCGCTCAAGATGGCCTTCCAGTTCTGGCAACAGACGAAACGTTCCACGCTCTACGCTCTACGCAAAACGAAGTTCCTGACCTTTGTCAACGCCTACCACGGGGACACCATTGGTTCAGTCAGTTTAGGCGGGATGGACCTGTTTCATTCCATCTACCGGCCGCTGTTGTTCAAGACCATCCAGGCGCCAGCGCCGTATTGCTTTCGTTGCCCGATGAATAAGGAAGAAGAACGATGCAGGTTGGAATGCCTTGGTGAAACAGAACGGCTGATTAAACGGCATCATAGGGAATTAGCCGGGGTGGTGATAGAGCCGCTGGTCCAGGGCGCGGCCGGGATGATTACCCAGCCGCCGGGATTTATCAGACGTATCAGGCAACTTTGCACCAAATACAATATTCTGATGATAGCGGATGAAGTGGCCACTGGTTTTGGCCGGACCGGACGGATGTTCGCCTGTGAGCACGAGGGTGTTACACCGGACATTATGACCGTTGCCAAGGGCATTACCGCCGGATACCTGCCGCTGGCCGCTACTTTGACTACAGAGAAAATATTCAAGGCATTTTTAGGCGAGATTAAGGATAACAAAACCTTTTTCCACGGGCATACCTATACAGGCAATCCGCTGGCCTGCTCGGCGGCCCTGGCGAACCTGAAGGTCTTCCGCAAAGAAAAGACCCTGCAGAAACTCCAATCCAAAATAAGGATGCTCACCGCAGGACTGAAGCGATTCTACGACCTGCCGAATGTGGGCGAGGTCCGCCAGTGCGGGTTTATGGCTGGGATTGAGTTAGTCAAGAATCGGGCGACCAGAGAGCCGTTTCCTTATGAGAAGCGGATAGGGCATCAGGTTATTCTTGAGGCGCTCCGTTCCGATCAACTTGGGCGGGAGCGCCCTCGCCACAGGGAACAGGGCGGGGCGCGCAAAGGAGGCGTGATGCTCAGGCCCCTCGGAAATGTCATTGTCCTGATGCCGCCGTTAGGTCTCAGTTTGTCGGAGTTGGACTACCTGCTTAAGACCACCTACCGGGCGATAGACGCATTGAAGAGCAAATTCGGCGATGATGCCATTCCGAATCTTTAGCGAAAGATAGCCATCAAGCGAGGTACGGCCATAAAGGGCAAGCATTAAAATCTGGTTTAAGAAACAGGGAGCAGGATTAATGTCTAACCCCGCCCCCTTCGTTGATTCTACTGGATAACAATAGTATCGCTAAGCCACCACGGACCACCATCATTTACTGCGATTTTAAACTCATTACCGGAAACCCCGGTTGCCCTGAACCATATCCATACGTAACCATCTGTTAAAGTGTATGAAGTTGTCCCGGCGCTATAAGTACTATCAGTATAGCATGAAACTGTTGTGGTGCCTACAAGATTCTGCGAACCCATTTGTAAAACGCCTGTTGCCGTTTCAACCCAATTGCCATAGGCATCCACAGGTTCGATATAACCCATTTGATTGCTACCGCTTACTATTGGTGTCGTTATGAAAGTATCTATCGTATACCCATATAGCGGCCCGAAAGTAATACCAAACTCATTTGATTGGGCGGAAGTCAAAGTGCTTGCCGAAGCAGTTAAGGTATAACTGATATCGGACCATCCGCCTATTGTCACCGCGGTAAAATTAGCAATCCCGTTCACGGCATTTCTCGTTACAGTGTCGCCTAATTCAGCATCTGCGTTTCCCGGCGGAGTAACCGTAATGGTAATGCTGTTGGTAGCGACAGTTACAGTATTGTCGTAAACATCTTTTACCGCAACGCTGACCACCGGACTGAAGGCGGAGCCGGCCGCGGTGGTAGTCGGTTGCGAGGTAAACGCCAGTTTGACCGCAGTACCCGGCGTAATCCCGAAAGTATTGGATGTTGCCAAAGTCAATCCGCTTGAAGTTGCGGTAATTACATAATTACTGGCCGCAGACCCGCCGATGGTCACGCCATTAAAGATTGCCTCGCCCGATGAAGCGCCTACAATAGTTGTGCCGCCTAATGTCGCTCCTCCGCTGACAGACAGACTTACTGTATTGGTTGCAGTCGTAACAAGGTTACCATAAGTATCCTGAACTACCACCCTGACCACCGGGTTAAAAGCCGCACCGGCTGAGGTAGTGGTCGGCTGAACAGTAAAAGCCAATTTTGCCGGAACACCATAACCGGAGATAGAGAATGTGTTTGAGGTTGCGCCCGTTAAACCGGATGCGCTGGCATTTAATGTATAGCCACTCCCATCCGCTCCGCCTGCGGTCAGCCCCGTGAATGTCGCCACGCCGCTGACCGCGGCCCGTGTGGTCGTTCCGCCTAATGTCAGGCCACCGCTGCCCGCGATGATTATATTATTCGTAGCCGTGGTTACGGTGTTATTATAAGCATCACGGACCGCCACGGTAACGACCGGATTAAAAGCCGCGTCAGGAGCGTTATTAGTAGGATGTTGAATAAAGTCCAATTTCGTTGCCGTTCCAAAAGTAACATTAAAGGCATTAGAGGTGGCGCTGGTTAGACCTGTGGCAGTCGCGGTTAATGTATAACTACCGGCTAAACAATTGGCACCCAAAACGGTAAAGGTTGCGATGCCATTAACCGCGGCTCGCGTTGTTATTCCGGTTAATGTCAGGCCCGGACCGGCGGTAATGGTTATATCATTAGTAGCCGTGGTTACAGTATTGCCATTAGCGTCTTGAACTGCGATTACAATTGAGGGACTGAAGGTAGAGCCCGCGGCAATAGCGGTTGGCTGTTGAGTAAATGCCAATTTTGTTGCAGGAGGCGGCGTGCTACTGCCGGAATCTCCTCCGCCTCCGCCGCCGCAACCATGGTTAGCCGTGGCCACAAACGCCACCAGAAAAAGAACCGCCACTACCAGATATACACGGTTTTTCATATATGTCTCCTTAGATACTGTTAGAACTTTGGATGCGAAGCAGTCAAAGGTCGTTACAGTATCTTATCCCGACAGTATTTGCTTGCAGTGAGCAAGGCGAATCTGTCGGGACTGTTTGACTGTTTATAAGGTTTACCTGGTTAACTACCACATTTTCGCATTCCTGTCAATAAATACTGAAATATATCGTATAAATATAATTACGATAAATATCGTTATTAACTATTGCCGAAAAAGTAGATATTTAACCGGGAAAGATGTCTAAAATTAAGGGGTTTATTATGATAGAAATCCGCAAACTGGCTCAGTTATTGGGGGCGCGAATCAAGGCAATCCGAAAACAATTGAAACTCAAGCAATCCTCTTTTGCAGAAATGACGGGTATATCGCACGATACGCTCGGCTTGATTGAAAGAGGCGATATCTTACCCCGGTTAGAAACCGTTTATAAGATTACTTCTGCTTTTAATATTCCGCTCGTAAAACTACTGGATTTTGAGAAAGAGATAAAGCCGCGCCACCTTAAACACTCATCTACTGCCCCGCTTAATCTATATATCAAGACCGAGTTGCCCAGGCAAATCCGAAAAATCCAAACCGCGGCCCAGGGTATCCTGGACAAAACCAAATCCGTAACCACAGATAAACGCAGATAAACACTGATTTCCCAAGCACTTATAACCCTTAACTGTGCACTTTTGACTTAAATTTTGGTCTCGCAGTTCTGCGGGATCTAAAAGCCAATAACGACCAAAGGTCTAACTGGCTCTAAGAGGGGATAGGGTGGGGTCTATGGGGGGTGGGGGTGGGGTCTGGTGGGCCTGACCGGCCAATCCCGTAGGTGGTTAGTACCCTACTCATAGGTATTGCCGCTCAATCTGGTAGGCAGAGCCGACTAAACCGGTAGACCTCTTTGACCATATCAGTAGGGGGTAGCGGCTTTACTGGAAGGGACTGGCGCCGAAACCCGTAGGGGTTTACCACCATGCTCGTAGGCCCGGCCGACCGAATGGGCAGGGACTTATAACGAGATTGGGGGATATTGCCGACTATACTGGTAGGGAGTACGGCCGATACTCGGAGATATCAGTTAACATTCAAATATTTTGAGCTAATTTATAGCAAGAATCTATTCAGGCAGGTCAAGACAAAAAATAAGATTCTCTGCAACATTTCAGGATTTCCTTACAGATAATATTATGGACATAATAAGAGGGTAAACTATAATTGTTAAGGAGATTCTTATGAAAGATAAATTTATTCGCAAGGTGATTTCCGATATTCAATCTGGACTGGGTAATTCAAAAGATAACCATTCTGTTCTTTGGAAACTTATTGAACCATTTCTTATAGGCACAATTAAAAGATTATTAAAAACGTTTCAATCTTCATTCTCGGAGAATGACCTTAACGATTTACTGCAGGATACCTATGAAATTGTCTATAAGAAAGCAAAAAAATATGATACAAATAGTCAAGCAAAATTTACCACCTTTGTTTATCTGGGAATAAAAGACCTAATTAAAAACTGGCTAAAGAGAAAAAACGAAGATGATAATTTTCTTCGTAATGATTATTGTCATGAAGTAGCACGCAAGGCAACCCCATCTAATCTAATTATTATTGAATATGCCGACGCTGAAAAAATATGCTCGCGAATCCTTGAGGCATTAAAGCAAATACCAAACGAGAATTATCGCCTTGCTTTTGAGTACTATTATTTTAAGCAATTATCCTATGAGGCAATTGCGAAAGTTCTCGCTCGTCCCATAAGCACAATTAAAAGCGATTTATTAAGGGCTAAAGAAGAGATTCGTGATATTATCCTGAAAGACAAGGCGTTGCTTAATATTCTTCAGGATTTAAATATGCTTAACGAAAACAATAAAGTTGTTAATCGCTTTAATTTTGACAATTTAAGATTGGAGGAATGGTATGGAAAAAGAATTTCTAAATGAGTTGTTTGAAAAGATGCGTGAAGATGGCCCCTGGTTTAGGGATGACGATATGCCGTTGTCGGTCTTTATTCGGTTGAGAGGAAGGGATAAAAATATTCCCCTACAGGTAATTAAGGAAAGATTAGAGTTATCAGAACAGGATCACTGTAAACTTCTTACCGACCAACTGGACATTTCACGTCCTTTGCTGGAAAAACTGGCTCAGATATTAGACGCATCGTTTGAGCAAGTAGCCCTTTGTGCTGGGGTGTCACTCTGGCTACAAAAGGAACGTCCAGAATTTGACAAACTTCTTCAACCATATGGATTGGACGCGGATAAACTCCGCCAGAAATTTATGGCAAAGATTGATGAATTAGATAAAAAAGAATCTGGTATTTCACTGGGTGATTTATTCAAAAAAATCAGGTTATGGAAAGGTGAAGTACAGTTGGCCGCCTACTCTCAAAAAATGGCGGATGAATTTGCCTATCATTTTGGTTTATCCAAAATCAGGATTACCCCCGATTTCTATGCGATTGTTCAGGTTAAAGATAAAAATATACAATTCATTTTCCGTAACGCGCAAGACCATAGTCCGACCAATGAATTTGATGGGGGAAAATTATTGATAGGAGAATCTAAATACACCGTTACTGATGATAGCGTGGATGTTCCCATAAAAGAAATCCCAGTACAAGATACCCGAACGGTTATAGTGGATAAAAACGGGAAAGAATACTTGTTACCGTAAATTATGAAAGAAGATAATTTTAGCAATGTCATTAGAACCCTCAACGAGTACCTTGTCCTTGGGCATTCCGCTAACATTAGCATAGTTATCAATCGTCATCCAAAGGTACTCATAAAAATCATGCTTCTGTGGGCATTATTAGAGGCAGAAAAAAATCCCAGCAAATTAAACCTGGAGAAGTCGAATTCATTACGAACCGAGATTTTATTCCGTTTCCTTACAAGACGCGATTTCACCTCTCCAGAATTAATGGATTTCTTAAAAAGGAATTTATCTGCGGAACATCTTTTCTTCAATTTGGTCGGACAGGATGGAATATTAACCAAAATCTATAAACCACGACCATTTTCCGTCTCTAGTAATGAAGATGGCTTCAGGGAAAAGATAAAAGAATCTGCCGTTATGTTAAAACTGGGCGAGAATGACCATTTTACCACCAAAGCATTAGAACGAGTTATGAACTGGTATAATTATGGTAATGAAGATACTGGATTATACTGGTTTAATGTTTTGGTGGTCATTACTGACATCCCTGAGGAAATTGCAAAATGGCTTAAGCCGGCACTTTGCTTAAGGTTCGGCATTGCTACAAACCCAGATACTAAATGTCCCAAGGGATACAAATTGCTATCAGAGATAGTCCAAAATACAAATGACTTAAATACCATTTATCAGAAAGCCATGGATTACTTCAGGAAAAACGGAGTTGATACAAGTACCTACAAAATATTTGCCCCAGAAATAATTAATGATATTTCACTTACCGGCGGCTCGCTTGGGTTTGCTTTACTCGGAGCAATTTATCTTGGTTCAAAGGGAATAACACTGCCAAGCAATTATGCCTTAATGGGCGAGGTGGATTTTGATAGGGATAAAATTATTGCTGTGGGTAAAATTAAAGAGAAAACCTTGTCGGCAATTAATAACGGTATAAAAGTTTTTTGTATTGCGGACGATGGAATATCCCAAGAAGACAAGAAATTCATGGAGTCAAATCAGTGTATAGAAAAAATCTTCTTATTTAACGCCTCTAAATCAATACAAGAATCACTAAAACAGTTAAAACAAACTCTTTTCCCATTGTGGTATCGTGTTTTGGACGTGGTTAAATGGGCTTTTATAATACTTATTCTTGCAATTTTGCTGGAATGGGCTGTTGGGCCTAAAAGAATTTTAAGCGGTCTCCAGGTTATGCCTGACTCATTTAAAGGAAATGATTCAACCGTATCTATATCGCTATTTGATAAACTAATGACTTTTGGCGATGATATACATAACAAAATTATATATTATGCCGTCCTTCTTCTTTTAAAGTTACCAACAGTACTTATTGGGTTTATCGTGACTATATTTTTAATTATATGGATACCTTTCTTTATAGGCAAGTGTTTTAATAATGTCTTTCAGGAACTGATAGATTATCTGTTTCTGGGCAAGGCAAGATATCACAAGCCACTATTAGACAAGCATGTTAATATACCTCAATGGCAAAATATTAAGGACTGGTTGAAGAAAGTTGATAAAAACAAGTTCTATTATCTTATGCAGGTGGTGCGAATTTTTATTGCTTACTTATCTTTTATATTCACGCTAATGGTAACAGGATACATTTTGGGGTTTTTAGAAAAACCTGTTTCAAAAATAATAGAAAGGATTCCCCTGGTAAATATAAAATTAATTATAATTGCTGTCGGGTATTTTCTATTGGTCGGAGGTATTTTATATGCTGCTGTTGTATGTGTCGCATATGTTTATGATAGGTTAGAGCCGTTAAGCCAAAAATTTAAGCCGTATTAATTCCCATTAAATTATTTTTCACCTGCAACATTTCCTACAAGAAGCAAGATAATATTTACAGAAATCACCTTGAGGCAGAGTTGTTGCTCCTGCAATACAGATGGCTTTAAGGAATTGCCCCGATATTTATCGGAGTCTAAGAGACAGTAACATCCCGTTTTGCCGGGATTAACTGTCTCTAAGAAAAGAAGGAGAAACGTATGTTTCAACTGATGTCCGAATTCTGGAAGAAGGTTATCCAGACGGTTGTTGAAATCGTACTGGAGATTCTGAAGAAGAAAGGACAATAAGCCACAGAATGGTCTGGATTCCTGCTTTCGCAGGAATGACAAAAGGGGGCAGGAATGACATTTTGACCGTCTGTAGGACACTAACCCCAGTCCGGTGCGGCTGGCTATTGGCGTCACCCCGAATTACCATCGGGGGGCAAGACGCAGCCAGCCCACCGGCTGTTTAGATGCTATTAGCGACAAAGGAGCGTTACAGCATCTTATCCCGCTTTAGCGGGATAATAACGAAGGCCCCGTCATACGATGGGGTCTAAGTCGCTGTAACAACTAAAGTTTAACAGCGACTAAGAAAAGGATAAAACTATGATACACACTAAAATATTAGTTCCGGTTGCGCCGTTCGTGCCGCCGGACCCGGATATGTCCACCAAACGGGTGGAAACACTCAAAAACGATGCGGAGATTATCAATAACCGCCGCAAGGTCCGGCTTCCCAATGCCGATACCTTTG
>JBFMDM010000012.1:19626-32132 GCA_040753835.1 Planctomycetota bacterium | reverse complement strand
ATCCTGGCGCGCAGGGTGTTGCCGTCGTAATCAATATTACGATTCCACTGGAACCAGGTGGTATAGCCGGTTGCGGATGCCGGGACAAGAGGGGGGTAGTTTATGTGGTTGATATTGGTCTGCATATCATAAGTTGCCATATGCGCCGTATTTGTGCTGGAGACGAGTTCGTTATCCCAGCCGCTGGTGCTTGCGGTGTATGTGGAAAGCAGATATGCCTTGGCCACATCAAAGCCGCTGAAGGCGGTCCTTTCGTAGTTAATATTGTCTATTGAATCGCTGACCATCTCGTTCTGGGCTGTGGTGGTGGCCACATAGGCAATGCCCAGTCCGGCTATCATTGCGGTGATGAGCATCACCAGGACCATTACAGCGCCCGATTCGTTTATGTTTCTCATAGTTATCGCTCCTTTCTTACTGGCTGTTAGACCGAAGGAAGTTATCCGCCGAAAGCGGATCCGCCTCTGGCGGACAGCCAGTTAGACCCGCCGAAGTTTTACGTAGGCGGGTTTTCATTTTGCCTTAACGGCCTTTTATACTCTTCTTCAACCCCAGCACCTTGATATACGGGTTGCCGTCTATCAGGACGGTCGTCAAGGTGCCGTTATAGGTAATTTCGGTATTGCCGCTGATATCCACATCCACCTGGCTGGTCGTGGACACGAGTGAACTGACATCCTCGGCATCCTCAGCCAGGACGCAGCCGTTGACCGTGGGCGTTCCGACCAGGGACACCTGTTCGTGCGCGGCATACAGGCCGATGCCGTAGACATTGCCGCCGGCCCCGCGCATCCTCAGGTCCCTCCCGGCCATCAGGGCAATCCCGCCGCCGTCCGGATGGGGTTGCAGCGAAGGACTGCCGGTTACATTGATATTCCCGGTGGCGATTATGGTTAAGGTCATCGGATTAGATGGGTCTCCGGCCGAGCCGCCTATATCAACATTACTGCCGTCAAAATAATATACCCCGTTGTTCACCACGTTGGCGTTCTTGCTCCAGGTGCCGCCGCTGTAACTCCAGCCGGACGGAACGGCTATTTCACCGCCAAGGCCGTCATAGACCTTGCCGTCTGTCTTGAATATATGGGTGGCCAGATAAGAATATTGGGTCGGGCTGATATGGGGTATTTCGGTCTCTTCTGAATTGGAATTGCTTGAGCCGCCGATACTGCCCGGTGGTGCGGAGATTGAGCCGGTGGATGTAACATCTCCAGCCACCTCGGCGCTGCCGGTTAGGGTTACGGGCCCGTTTGCCTGGACCGAGCCGTTGGTGCCGGTAATAGAGGCATTGCCTGAAATCTGCAAAGACCCGCCCACCACAAGCGCGCTGGTCGGCTTATACGGGTCGGTCCGGTAGGTAACCATCGCCTCAAGGACGATTTGCTGGGAACGTTGCTGCGGCGCGTTGCCCTTGCCCCAGCCCTCGGCCGTAACCTTTAATATGCTGTCCATATCATTGACCGCTCCGCCGCCGTCGTCATTATTCTCCAGCCGCACAAAACAGGTATTGCCTTGGTAATCAATATTCCGGCACCACTTGAACCAGGATTGGTAATCGGTGTATGGCGAGGGCGGGATGATGGATGATGCCTCGGGGGTATAGGTGGAATAGTTGGCGATGCTGGCCGAGAGTTCATTATCCCAGCCGCTCGTGCTGGCCGTATATTTGGCCAGCAGATACGCCTTAGCCACCTCAAACCCGCTGGTTGCGGCCCGGTTGTATTCTGTGTCCTCAATGGACGACAGCGCCTGCCTGTGCTGTCCGGATGAGATGGCCAGGTACGCAATCCCCAGCCCGGCAATAATGGCGATGACCAGGAGAATGGCCAGTATTGCCGACCCAGCACCTAACCTACAACTCGGGTATCCCAAAGCAGAGGTTAGGTGCTGGGCAAGCCCTGTTCTATTCATATTCTTCATAATTAATACTCGCCACGAAGGCACCAAGACACAAAGATAAATTTTCTTAGAGCCCCTAACATAATGAAGCATAGTCGGATAAATCCCCATCCTTGCTCTCGCTCGGCGAGGCGGGCGACCGCTACGACCACATCATAGCGGTGCGATTCATCGCACTAACCTTATTTTGTTAGACGCTCTTAGCGCCTTTGTGTCTTTGTGGCTACGGAATCTTCCCGCTCTACTGCGGATTAATCAGCATAATCGCCGTACTGGTATTGACAAGAATGGGATTCCGCTTGGCCCCGAGTTTCCCGCCTAACCAGAAATTAAGTATTACCCCTATCCCATTGGAGGTTACGGACTCGCCGTCCTTATCGCAATAGACAAAAATCGGGTCGTTATCGCCGTTGCCGTCAACATCAAGATATCTGTTGGTGGCGACCGTCATAATATCATTGCATAGTTTTACCGAATACTGGAGCACATCCGTGGTATTATAGACATCCTTGACCATCTCTCCGATATCAAACGAGTCGGTTAAGTCACCGTCTTTGTTATAATCCAGTCCGTCGGCTGCCTCGCTCAGGGTCTTGGTATATGAAAAACTATACTTGATATACCAGTTCGGCTGTGGATTACCACTGCTATCATAAGCGCCCCAGTTAACTGCGCCGGTGGCAGTGTTCCAGTAAGCGCCGCTGACCAGCACCGGCACCTTTATGGTCAGTGACGCATAGTTATTGGACGTGGTCGGCACGCTTGTGCCTGTAATAACCAGGCATTCGGCAATGTCGTCCTTCACCGCATCTATTAGCCGGGCCGCCTGAGATTCCAGGAACGAGGTTATCGACCCTTCGTCAAACGCCTCCTGGCCGCTGAAGATGACATACATCGCCCCGCCTATCATCACTATCAGGATGGACATCACAATAATTAATTCCAATAACGTAAAACCATTTTCCATCTTGCTGGTTCTTGTTAATAACTCATAATTCATAACTAATCCCTCGTTTCACTCGGGATAAGAGAGTGTAACGCCCTCACCGATATACTATCGGTGACGGCTCACACTCTCTAATATTTCGACCTCCTGGTCAGCAGGGTCATAGTCAGATATTCATTGTAGACATCCGGGTTGGCATTGCCCTGAATCCGCCATCTGACGGTCACGGTAACCTCATACAGGTCCGAGACCGAACTGTCCACCTCTACCTTACAGGGGTCTGTCCAGCCGGTCGGCGGGGTCAAATCCGTGACCGGGAAATAGACGTTATGATAGTCGGGGACGTCAGAGAAGTCCTGGGCCCGGATTTCCTCTATCTTGGCATAGGCGGCATTCCGGGCAATGTCGTATTCCCTGGAAACCTCCCTCTGGAGCATTCCGCCCAGGGTTACGGATAGCAGGGTCAATAACCCGGCGGTCAGCAGGACCATTGCGATGAGGACTTCTATGAGGGTGAACCCCGCACATAATCTTGTCTTTTGCTCTGGTTTCGTCTGGAAAAGGCAGGCAAATCCTATGCCAGTGGCCTTGGGGTATTCACTTATGTGCGGGGTAAACCCCTTTTCTAAAGACGGGTATTTCATATTCTCTCACTAATATATTATACCCATATCCCGCAGAAAGTCAAGTGAAAAATAAATAATACCGCAATTTTATGCAATTTTCTTGATACGTCGCCGCTTGTGTATATAATATAAAGTTTTGTAACAAGTTATGGTAAAAGTTATATAAGGAGTCCAATAATGAATATCTATCAATTAGCCCCGTTAGAAATGTTTACTACTTGGTTATCTTCTAAGTTTTCTATATTTCTATCGTGGCCGCGACGGTCATTTCTAACGGGGTTAGCCCAGGCCGGAGGAAATAGCACCAGCGCTTTTATTTCAATGATTATCCCCTTTGCCCTGATGTTCCTTCTATTATATGTCCTGATTATACGCCCGCAGAGGAAAAAGGAACAGGAGCGGCTGAATATGATTCAGAACGTCAAGAAGAACGACTACGTCCTGACCACCGGCGGCATCTACGGGACCGTGCTGGGCGTAAAGGACAACGAGGTGACCCTGAAGATAGACGATTCCAATAATACCAGGATAAAACTGGCCAAGAGCGCAATTATCGGGGTGGAAAAATCAGTATCCTCTACGAATAACGAATAGGCGAATTACGAACACGAAATGACCACAACCCATAGGGTTCCAGTGGGAAGCAAATTCGTAATTAGAAGATTCGTAATTCGTAGTGCAAAGGAGATTCCTAAATGAGCGAGACATCAAAATGGCAGTTATTCCTGATTCTTATTATTGTCGGCATTGCCGGCTATTTTGCCTATCCCGATAAGGATAAGCCCCTGTTCGGCAAGGACGAATGGCTGGAAGGTCACCAGTTGAACCTGGGGCTTGACCTGCAGGGCGGCTCGGAACTGCGCCTGGCCCTTAAAAAGGACGGCGTGCCTGAAGGCAAGGTTGGCGAATATACGGACAAGGCCAAGGAAATCATTGAGCGCCGTATCAATTACTCAGGCCTGAAAGAGCCGCGCATCCAGAAATACGGCAGCGACCAGATTCTCATCCAACTGCCCGGAATGGATATGGCCGAGACCGAACGGGTCAAGAAGATTATCACCTCCAGCGGCCGGCTGGAGTTCAAACTGGAGGCCGACCCCAAAATCGTGGAGGACTACAGCGAGAAATTCCCCAGCGCACCGGCCGGATATGCCTGGTATGAAAGAGAGGACTCGCAGGAATCTTCGGAACGCGGGATGCGTGTTCTGGTTAGTAACAAGGTGGAGTTGACCGGCGAGCACATTGTCAAGGCCGGCACCCGTTTTGAGCCCACCGAAGGACTGGTGGTTACCTTCGGTTTTGACCCGTACGGAGCAAAGATATTTGCCAATCTTACGAAACAATACGCCGAAACAGAGGTGGGCGAGAAAAATGCCAGGCGCTTGGCTATTATCCTTGACAATAAACTGGTCTCCGCTCCGCTCATAAGAAGCCCCATTACCGGCGGCGAGGGCATCATTACCGGCGGCGGCCGCGGGTTCGGCGCCAAGGATGCGCAGGACCTGGCCACCGTGCTTCGGGCCGGCAGTTTGCCCGCCTCGCTGGAGATTGTCAGCGAGAACTATGTCGGGCCGTCGCTCGGCGAAGATGCCATCAAAAGAGGCATCATCTCGTTCATCCTGGCCGTGGCCGCGGTCATCATCTTTATGCTTATCTATTACCACCTCTCAGGCCTGATTGCCGTGATTGCGATGGCGATGAACTTTACGCTCCTGGTTGGCATCCTCTCGTTCTTCAGCGCCACAATGACCCTGCCGGGCATTGCCGCCCTGGTCCTGACCCTGGGGATGGCCGTTGACTCCAATATCATCTTCTATGAACGTATCCGCGAGGAAGTCAGGAAAGGCAAGGATACTAATGCGGCCTTTGAGTCCGGCTTTAACCGGGCTCTGGTCACGGTCTTTGACGCCAACCTGACCACGCTCCTGGCCGGTATCATTCTCTTTTACTTCGGCACCGGACCGCTCAAGGGATTCGCCATCGTCCTTTGCGTCGGCATCATCACCACGCTTTTCACCGGCTACTTCGCTTCAAAGGTGATGCTCAAGGCATCCATTGAAAGCGGGATTCTTAAGAATTTCTCTATGCTTCAGGTGTTCTTCAAGACCAATATTCCGTTTATGCAGGATGCCGGCATATTCAAAATCGTCTCTCTTGTCCTGGTTGTATTATCGGTGGTTCTCTTTTTCTCCAAAGGCAGGGAAAATTACGGCATTGACTTCACCGGCGGGACGGTCGTGAATATCAACTTCAGCAAGCCGGCCGAGATTGCCGAGGTCCGCGATACCATCCGCGGGATTACTGTAATTGACCCGGCTACCAACGCCAGTGTCTCTAAATATCCCGATGCCGAGGTCCAGAGCGTCCTGTCCCATATCAAGGGCGATATCAAGTCGTCATTCAATGATGTCTTCCATCAGGCCCAGTATTCCACCAGCGAATTCCAGATACGGACCAAATTCGTAACCACGGCCGATAAGGTCCAGGAATTCAAGAGCGACCTGCAGAAAACATTCGCGGACCGGATTGCGCCGGACCGTATCGTTTCCTCAACCGCGGTAAGCAGGAAAATGGATTTCCGCTATCGCATCACCGTTGAACTGCCTGCAAACAGCGACTTTAAGGCGATTCAGGATAAACTCAAGGCCCGTTGCGCCAAGGACGGGTTCTCCGAGCCGTTTATGGTAGCCGAAGAGGAATCATCTCCGGTTGTTACTCCCGCCAACACGGCTGAAATGAAGCGGTATTACGTCTATTTCAAGGAGGATAACGACATTGCCCTGGAAAAGATAACCCGCGAGGAACTGGGTTTTTCAGCCGAGACGTTCTCCCGGGTGGAGAATATCGGCGGCGTGGTGGCCCGCGATATACAGAGCAAGGCAGTCGTTGCCATTATCCTTTCCTGGCTGGGGATGATTCTTTACCTGGCCGTCAGGTTTGAGTTCAAGTTCGGGCTGGCCGCGGTCATTGCGCTGGTGCACGACGTCCTGATTTCGCTGGGCAGCGTGATTGTCTTTAATATGCTTATGCCCAAATCCGCCGGAATGGGGCTGGAAATAAATCTCTCCTCGGTTGCCGCTTTCTTGACAATCATCGGTTATTCTGTTAATGATACCATCGTGGTATTTGACCGCATCAGGGAGAATATCAAATTGTTGAAAGGGGAGACGCTTTTTAATATAGTAAACCGGAGCATCAACGAGACCCTGGGCCGGACCATCTGGACCTCGTTGACCGTGTTCCTGACCGTGACGATACTCTTCGGAATCACGGCAAAGAGCGGCGGAGGCATCGCATCCTTCGCCTTCCCGATGATTATCGGCGTGGTGGTCGGCAGTTACTCCAGTATCTTTATCGCGTCCGCTTTCCTTCTGGGTAAGCAGGACACGAAGAAAGTAGAAACAAAACAGGCATAGGGCAAAGAGATAGAAGCGCCAAGCCAATATCGCTTTACGCTAAACGCTCCACGCTCTACGCTATAGGAGTTAATCATATGAAGCCCGTAACCGCTTTGGCCGTCATCGTCGTTGTATTCCTGGTGATTCTCGGTATTATTTTCTGGCAACTGGGATTATTTGATAAGACACAAGAAAACACCATCACGGTTATTGAGCCGATTACGCCGACCGACCTGGCCGGCATTACACCGACCGATTTTGCCGGGTTTACCCCGACCGGCCTGGCCGGGCTTCAGACCTCTCCGACCAGCGGCATGGACCAGTTCTATACCCCGATAACGCCGGTCCAATCCACCGCGACCTCTTATACCGTAAAGCCGGGCGATACCCTCTGGATAATCGCCACCCATTTCTACGGCGACGGCACCAAATGGAAACAGATTCAGGAGGCCAATAAACTTTCAGACCCGGGCAAACTAAAAGTTGGAATGGTTCTGACCATTCCGGATGCCTCGGATACGAGTTACAGGCCTGCCACGTCGTCTGCGACCGATACCACGACCAGTACTTATACGCCCTCAACCACCGGCGGCAAATACCATAAGGTGGTAAAGGGCGACAACCTCTGGCGTCTGGCCCGCAAATATTACAATGACACCAGCAAAAGCACACTGATATTTGAGGCCAACCGTGACAAACTGGCAACGATGGAGACCACGCTCCAGCCGGGCTGGAAACTCCTTATACCCGATGCGCCCAAGAAGGAATCCAAACCCAAGGCCAGCACCAAGAAGACCGCGCCCAAGAAGACCGCAACCGCGACACCAGGCGACACGACTACTCCGCCCCCGCCACCTCCTTCAAGCGGAGACAATACGCCTTCTGGAGCGGGAGATTAGTCGTTGTTAGTGGCGCTACGGAGGGAATAATGGTTTCTGCTTAATCCGTTAAATCCTGTTGTCTAATTTATTTTCTTCAGATATTTCCGCATCTTCTTCAGCCGGGCCGGCCCGATGCCCTTGATTTCCGACAATTCATCTGTATTCCTGAGTCCGCCTTTATCTGTGCGATACCGGATAATTTCCTGGGCCATTGCCTCGGAGACATAGGGTATCAGGCGCAACTCCTCTTTTGTGGCCTTATTAAGGTCTATCAGGAAGAAATCTCTATTATGCAATAAAATCCCCTGAGTTGGCGTGTTTTTTACAGTGGATAATAACCCGGCAGTAAACAAGATAACAATAATCAAACCAAGAACTATTTTCTCGTGATAATTATACATTATCTGTGTAATCTGTGAAATCTGTGGTTGTCATGCCTTAGGCAGATCCCCGCCGGCTTCGCTTGGCGAGGCGAACGCCTCTGGCGGACTATTTAACCCTGAACAGCGGTTGTTTTCCATGTAATGCCGCCGTGATATTCTTGGCCGCAATCTCAGCCATCCTGATGCGTGATTCCACAGTCGCACTGCCCAAGTGGGGCAGTAAGGTTATATTATCAAGTTTGAGCAGTGCTGGATGCACCTTTGGCTCGTGTTCATAGACATCCAGTCCGGCCCCGGCAATCAGGTTGTGTTTCAGGGCATAGACAAGGTCTGCCTCCTTGACTACGGGCCCGCGCGCTACATTGATTAAATATGCCGTCCGCTTCATCTGCCGCAGTTCCTTCAAGGTGATAAAATATCTGGTTTCTTTGGTTAACGGCAGATGCAGGGTGATAAAATCGGACTTCTTTAGCAGGGTCTTCAGGTCAACCCGCTGGGCGGCTGCCTCTTTCTTAAACTGCGGTTCTTTGGAGCGGTTGAAATACAGGACATTCATCCCGAAGGCACTTGCCTTACGGCCTACTGATTGTCCGATACGGCCTGCGCCGATGATGCCGATGGTCTTTCCGCCTATCTGGCGTCCCAAAAGCAAAGTCGGACCCCAGACCTTAAATCTGCCGGCTCTGGTATAGCGGTCTGCCTCGGTCACCCTGCGGGCGCAGGCAAAGAGCAATGCCCAGGTTAACTCTGCGGTTGCCTCGGTCAGGACACCCGGCGTATTGGTAACGATAATGCCTTTCTTTGTGGCATAAGACACATCAATATTATCAATCCCGACTGCGTATGCCGAAATGACCTTTAACCGTTTCCCGGCATCTATTACCCTGCGGTCAATCCGGTCTGCGAGCATACACAAAAGGGCATCGGCATTGCTTACTTCACCAAGCAAGGTCTGCCGAGGCACCGGCTTATCAAGGGGGTTGATGAGCAATTTATAACCCTGCCGGCGCAGGATATCTATTCCCTCTTGCGGTATCCGACGGGTGAGATAGACAGTTGGCTTCATAGTATAGTTGATAAGTATTAAGCCGTAACAACTTATTATTTATTTTATTTACTTATCTACTTATTTCTGCACCGTCAAGTAAAATCTATTGACAGAACGGATTAAGATATGTAAAATTATTATAGAATAGTTATGGCACAATACCGTTTGGACATATTTGCCGAGACAATGGCTGAGAGCACGCCCCTGCCAGTGGAGCAGATTAGAAGGGTAATCAATCTCCATATGATTGGTTATTCAACCTTGGAGATAGGCCAGAAGACCGCCATAGAAGAGCATATAATTCACCGCCTGACCTGGATATGGGATGACGTCCTGCGGGAGGAGATGGAAGAAGAGGAAAACGAAGAAGAAACCGAGTCGGAGTAAGGCAGGAAGTGAGGAACCAGCTTTTACACTACAAATTGATAAGAAACAGATAATGTAGTGCAAACAAATTACCGGCAATTTAGGTGCCTGGCTAAGGCACGGGGCGGGTAGGATTTATATATGAAGATTGATAACGTTCCGGAATTAACAATTAACGCAATAACCAATAAAAAGGGTGAAACCATTTTTGACATAAGGGTTAACAAGTGGAAATGGATAGCCGAGGATTATTGGGCATTCATCCTATTGGATGATTATTCGTTCATTGAAGGGCAATTCAAAGATGTTAATCAGAAAAAACTGACCGCCAAATTTATAACAAAAATCAAGATAGATAATAAAATACAGTGCAATAAATTCTATCCTTATCTTGCTGGTTATTGGCAAGAAAGAGCTGAAATTGTCCTGGATAAATCACTTCGGTGGTCACCTGTTAATTTTGAGCCCCGTGATGCTATCAAGCACAAAAATGATGGTTCAACCGAGACAATCAAAAACGGGTGGGATCATGAACATTGTAATATCTGTTGGGCAACGATAAGTTTGCACGAAAATACTTCTTATATGAAAAGCAATAAAAATCACGATATTTGTTTGGAGTGTTTTGAAAAATACATTAAACAGCGGAGCATTGAGTTCGGATATCAATACTGAACCATACGTCGAAGCGCGGGGCTGAATCCTATGACGATAAGGGTGGGGCGGGTCGGAGATTTAATATTGTGTCACAATGCTCTCTGTTTATAGTTTATATTGCGGTTGTTTTCATTATCGGCTTGGCATTTTATTTATTGATCAAAAATACTGATACTGCTAAGAAGAAAAAGAACCTTGAGTTAATATCTGGGGCATTTATATCTTTAGCATTAGTAGGATTTGCTTTATTAATGGGATTTCTTTGGCAGACAAGCCCTTTTATTATTATCGCTTGTGGTTTGATTTTGTTTATGAAGTATAAATATCTTATCTATTGCCCATCTTGCGGTAAAAGGTATGAACAACCATTTGTTAAAATTGAATATTGTCCCAAGTGCGGCACGAAACTTAATTGAACCAGAAACGCCGGCTGAATTCCCGGCCTAATGCGCGGGGAAGCGGAAAATGCCTCCGAAACCTTGACTTTATATGTTAAATGCATATAATTGTATGCACATTGCCTGTGATAAAGATATGAAAGAACTATCCAAAAACCGGGCCGAACTGCTTAAGGTCTTCCTGACCAATCCGGAGCGGTCATTTTACCTGCAGGAACTGGGCCGCCTGCTGGGCAAAAAGCCCGGCGTCTTCCAGCGCACCATCAACCGGATGGAAGAGCAGGGTATCCTGACCAGCCAATACCAGGCCAATGCCCGCTATTTCCGGGCCAACAAGAACTATCCCCTTTACCAGGAACTCAAGAGCATCATCTTCAAGACGGTCGGCATTGCCGGAGCGCTTAAAGACCTGCTCGGCAAGACCGCAGGCAGTCCCGCTAATAGGGGCAAGACCGGCACAATAAAATACGCCTTTATCTATGGCTCGTATGCCAAAAAACTGGAGAACCACTCTTCCGACGTGGACCTGATTATCGTGGGCCGGTGCGACGAGGATGAACTCATCCGGGAACTGGACAAACTGGAAAAACGGCTGAGGCGTGAAATCAACTATAAACTTTATACGCCGGAGACGTTCCGGAGGGAAATCCGGCAGAAAGAGCCGTTCTTGAAATCCATTCTCAAGGACAAAAAGATAATGCTTATCGGAGCGGAAGATGAATTACGAAGGATTTCTTAAGGACAACCTGGTGAAGAAGCAGGCGCCGGATTTCCGGCAGATAGGCGCGCAGTTAAAACGGGCGCAAAAGGACCTGAAGACCGCCCAGTCATTATTGGAGATAGACCTGACCTGGGCCTTTGCCGTGGCCTATCATGCGATGATTCGGGCCGGCCGGGCCCTGATGTTTTCCCGGGGGTTTTTGCCCGCGCCCCGCCAGACCCACAAGACCATTGTGGAATTCACCAAACTCATCCTGGGCGGGGAGTATGACAGTTGAATCAGCCGGTTCAGCCGGATGCGCCGTCAGCGGCACGACTTTATCTATGACTCCAAGAACCACATAACCGCATCCGAGGCCAGGGCATCCATAGAAACCGCGCATAAACTGGTGGAAAAGATAAGCAATCTGGTAAAGAAGGAAAACCCGCAGGTCGAACTGAAGTTTTAATGCGGATAAAAATAATACTCCGGGCTAAAGCCCAGCCCGACTGGACGCCCGCCCGACCGGGCCATTCGGGCAGGATGCCAGTCGTTCGGGCGGGCCCGGCCTAAAGCGCGGGGTGGGATGAAAAAGCAGTTATGAAAAATAGTTATCGTCGAACACTTATTATAGTCGGATATGTGTTGGTAGTATGGATTGTTTATATAAGCGTGGCTATGTCTCGATGGCCTAATATAGGTGCAGATTATACACTTACAATGACGACCTGATTTTCCCGCCAGTCCAGTAATCCAGCAGTAATTTCAGTGGTACACCACTGATTTCTTCTGTTCCTCCAGCGGATACTCCATAGATTGTATCCCTCCACTGGATACTGTTTCTCCCACGGCTGAGTAGCCATCACCCCTCATACACCAGAAAGGGTTAATTACATCCTTATTTACGCCTGCAGTTTTTCCCAAGGGGGTAGGAGTAATTATCATAGGTAGTCGGTAGTATCTTACAGGGTAGTAGGGAGTATATTGCAGGGTAATAGGGGGTATATTCCAGGGTAGTAGTCGGTATCTTACAGGGTAGTAGGTGGTATCTTACGAGGTAGTAGGCGGTATATTACAGGGTAGTAGGAAGTATATTACGAGGTAATAGGCAGTATATTATAAGGTAGTAGGAGGTATATTACATAGTAGTAGGGGGTATGATGCAAGGTAGTAGGGGGTATCTTACAAGGTAATCGGGGGTAAT
>JBFMDM010000012.1:0-19616 GCA_040753835.1 Planctomycetota bacterium | reverse complement strand
AACATACAAGGCACCCGGCGCCAAGATACAGGTGGAGGGGTATTACCCTACCCCCTATAATAACATGCTGATATACCATAATATATTTTCGCATAGATGTTGTAATAATTTCGCATAACCGTCTTATTCTCAAGTGATTAGCCAAAAATAATTATGCATAGAAGTTGTTATTTTTGCTTGCATTATTCCATAATATTTACTAAATTATGCATAGATGTTGTTCTAGAGAGTTGTTTTCTTCTGGCAATATCTATGTAAAAATGTATCACCGATGACTGTTGAATTAATCATTTCTAATTTGAGCGAACGTGAATGTATCCGTCTTTTCCAGGCGTTCCGTTCGCCTGACTCAATGAAGTGCATCAAGTGCGGCCGGCCCCAGTCAAAGATATATTCTGACCGGCGAGACGGGATTTATCGCTATCACTGTGCTCAATGCAAGGTATCGTGGAATGATTTCACCGGCACGGCCTTTGAGAACAGCCGGATTCCGGTCAGCCAGTGGTTCAAGGCCATCTACTATTTTCTGGAACTGCACCTGACCGCCAGGGAATCGGCCCAGCGGCTGAATATCAACCGTAATACCGCGCAACTGCTGAATAAGAAAATCCAGGCCAACAAACTCTGGTGCCGGTTGCTTCTCAATAAAATCATCGGTTCGGTCAACAGCAATGTGGAATACCTGATGACCTTACAGGAGGTGCAGGATTATCTGGTCGTGAGCCGCCAGACGATTTACCGTTTGATTAGCCGGGGCGGATTGCCTTCCATAAAGGTGGGCGGCCAGTGGCGTTTCAGGCCTGAAGAAATCCAGAAGTATCTTAACTCCAAACTCAGCCGTTACGGCACGAGCGCCATCGGTGAATTTTATTATTTCCGGGAGGACGTGCTTAACAAATACCGCAAGGACAAGACAAAATATTACCTGCAGGAAGAGGCCTATCAGGGCTGGGTCGGGAATAAACAGGATTATCACGATGTCCAGACGCTCGGCAAAAATAACCTGGCAGATGGCGACAAGGTCTTTGTCAACCTGCACTATCGTCGGGTGGTAATGACCGTAGGCCAGCCCGCACTGGCTATCAGGCATAAAGATTATTCAGCCCTGCCTCCGGAAGAATATGTTCACTGGTCCGGATTCCTGATTGCCGAACGGCGGCACTGAATATAATTATGTTACTACTCATAGACAACTACGATTCGTTCACCTATAATCTTGTTCAGGCCTTTGGACAAATTCTGCAAGAGATGAAAGATGAAAGAAGAAAGATGAAAGGCGGGGGAATACGGGTATTCCGCAATGACAAGATAACCTTGGCCAAGGCAAAAGGTCTGAAGCCAACGCATCTGGTCATCTCGCCCGGTCCCAAGCGGCCTGAGGATGCCGGCGTCTCCAACCAACTCATAAAGTATTTTGCCGGCCGGATTCCCACCTTAGGCGTGTGTTTAGGCCATCAGTGCCTGTCATATATTTTTGGTGGCAGGGTGATTAGGGCAAAGACGCCTGTCCACGGCAAGACCTCTTTGGTCTATCACGACAACAAAACCATCTTCCGGGGATTGAGTAACCCATTTACGGCTATGCGCTATCATTCGTTAATCGTGGATGCGAAGACCCTGCCTGAATGCTTTGAGGTCTCGGCACGGACTAAAGATGGCGAGATAATGGGCATCCGAAGAAAAGATGCTCTGGTTGAAGGCGTTCAGTTCCATCCGGAATCATACCTGACGCCCGAAGGCAAGCGCCTGCTTGAGAATTTCTTATCTCTGTAAAGCAACCACAGATTTCACAGATTACTCAGATTAATCAGTGAAAGCGGTGTAATCTGTGGTATTTCTTGAAACCGCCGGGCAAAGATGGTATGTAT
The DNA here is from genome assembly GCA_040753835.1 of Planctomycetota bacterium. Classification (GTDB taxonomy): domain Bacteria; phylum Planctomycetota; class MHYJ01; order JACQXL01; family JACQXL01; genus JACRIK01. The sequence goes on along the minus strand of JBFMDM010000012.1, from coordinate 17,748 downwards.
ATACGTTTATGCCAGAGAGTAGATTGGAATCCCAACTGACCAACAGCCACTTCAAGCTGGCGGTCCGGAAACACCGGCGCGCGTAAGGGAATTCCGGCCTACCTGCCGGCCGTGGTAAAGCTGATCAGGAAGATTACGGATAAACCCTTGTGCATTGGATTCGGGATTTCCACGCCGCTCCAGGCCCGGGCCATGGCCCGCCTGTGCGACAGAGTGATTATCGGCAGCGCGCTGGTGAAAAGGACCAATCCATCAGACGTGCGCAGGTTTCTAAAGAAGGTGAGAAAGCAGATATGAAGAATATCAAACTGGCAAAACTGGAAGGCCAGCCACGCACTGTTATCACGGTGGACAACGTCCGGCTGGGCCGCGGTTTTGTCGTGATTGCTGGGCCCTGCAGTATTGAGAGCGAGGAGCAGATGATGGACACGGCCTTGGCCGTGAAATTAGCCGGAGCCGATATGCTCCGGGGCGGAGCATTCAAGCCGCGCACCTCGCCCTATGCCTTTCAGGGGCTTGGGTTCAAAGGTCTCAAGATACTCAAGAAGGCCGGCGAAAAGACCGGCTTGCCTATTGTTACCGAGGTGCTTGATACGCGGGACGTTTCCTGGGTATCAGAATACGCCGACATCCTCCAGATAGGTGCGCGCAATATCCAAAACTTCTCGCTCCTTAAGGAGGTCGGCAAGATAAACAAACCGGTGCTCCTGAAAAGAGGAATGGATTCGACCATAGAGGAATTACTGAACTGCGCCGAGTATATCCTTAATGCCGGAAACCCCGATGTCATTCTCTGCGAGCGGGGCATCAGGACATTTGAGACCTACACGCGCAATACGCTTGACCTGAGTGCCGTGCCGGCACTCAAGGAATTGACCCATCTGCCGATAATCGTTGACCCGTCGCATGCTACCGGCCGGATTAGTTTGATAACGCCGATGAGTTTGGCCGCCCTGGCCTGCGGCGCGGACGGCATTATGATAGAGGTTCACCGGAACCCGTCCGAGGCGCTGAGCGACAAAGACCAATCCATGACCCCGGCCCAGTTTGCCGGGATGATGGATAAAATAATAAAACTCAAGAAGGCAATGCAGGAGCGATAAGTATGGCAGATATGAAGATTGATTTAAACGAAGTACGCAAAAAGGTGGACCTGATTGATTTCCGGATAATCAAACTCCTAAACGAACGGCTGGAATACGTAATGCGCATCAGACGCCTGAAAGATGGCGTCACCGATGAGAAACGCGAGCAAATCGTGATGGGAAACGTCCAGAAACATTCCCAAGGGCTGGTCAGCAGGGGGTTTGCCGAGAAACTGTTCAACGAGATAATCAGCGAAAGCAAACGACTACAGCAGGAGGGCATCAGGTCAATTGGGTTCCAGGGCGAGCACGGCGCATACGGCGAGGTGGCGGCCCTGGCTTTTGACAATGCGCTGGTGCCGCTTCCCTGCCGGGAATTCGTTGACGTATTTGACGAGGTCAGCGCTGGCCAGATTGACTTCGGAATCGTGCCCGTTGAGAATTCGCTTGAAGGCGCGGTCACCGAGGTGAACGACCTGCTGGTTAATACAGACATCAGGATAACGGGCGAGATAAAACTTCCGATACACCATTCACTGCTGACACTGCCAGAGACGGATTACCGCGAGATAAAAGTGGTTTATTCCCATCCACAGGCATTGGCCCAGTGCCGGGGGTTTTTATCCCGTAACAACCTGGAGCCGATACCGTTCTACGATACGGCCGGCGCGGCGAAAATGGTTGCCAACACCCGGCCCAAGGCCGCGGCTGCCATTGCCAGCCGGCATTGCGCCGAGTTGTATGACCTGGAAATAATCAAGGATGGGATAGAGGACGATAAATCAAACTTTACACGGTTTCTTGTCCTGGCAAAAGAACCGGCCGCTGATGCGGGCAATAAGTGCTCCATCGTTTTTTCCACTAGGCACGAAGCCGGCACGCTTTTTGCAGTCCTGAAAGTGTTTTCCGATGCCGGCATCAACCTGACCCGGATAGAGTCAAGGCCTATCCGTACTGACCCGGGCAAATACGCCTTTTTCCTGGATTTCCAGGGTTCGGAACGCGATGACAAGGTCAGCCGGGCATTGGAATCGGTCAGGCAGAAGGCCGTGATGTTCAAGTTTCTCGGCTGTTACAAGGAGGCGAAGTTGTGAAAATCGTGATACTCGGTTTTGGCAAGATGGGTTCCTGGCTGGCAAATGCCTTAGCTGATGTAAACGAAGTGGCGGTCTATGATATTGATTCGGCCAAGACCGGCAATGCTGGACATCTAAAGGTTCTGTCCGGGCCGGCGGAGATTGCATCCTTCAAGCCGGAGATGCTAATTAATGCAGTCAATCTTCAGAATATCATCAGCGCTTTTGGCTCGGTGTCCGGACACCTGTCGTCGGAGTGCATCATCGCGGATGTGGCGTCCATCAAGGGGAACCTTCCTCAATATTACGCCAAGTGCGGCTTGAGATTTGCGTCCATGCATCCGATGTTCGGCCCAACCTTTGCCCGAATGGATTCGCTCAAGGGCGAGAATGCGATTATCATAAGCGAATCGGACAAGTCCGCCGCGGCATTATTCAGAACGTTCTTCAGCCGATACGGCCTGAATATTTCCGAGTGCTCGTTTGACGAGCACGACAAACTGATGGCCTATTCGCTAACACTTCCGTTTACCTCGTCCATTGTTTTTGCGGCCTGCCTGAACCGGAAGACAGTGCCGGGGACAACCTTTGCCCGGCATTACGGAATTGCCCGAGGTCTTTTGTCCGAGGACGACTTCCTGCTTGCCGAGGTGCTGTTTAACCAACATTCATTGGCGCAACTGGAAAAGATAAATTCACGTCTGGAACTGCTTAAGCACATTATCAGGGCAAGGGATTATGAGGAGGCGCAGAAATTCTTTGCTAAACTCAGGGATAATTTAGTATAATAAAAATATGATAGTAGTAAAACTCAAACCACGGGCAAACGTCGGGTAGATATCAATGCTGATTAACCGGATAGAAAAGGCCGGCTATTTACCGCACCTGTCCAAATCAGACGGCGTGACCCAGATAGGCATTATCGGGGACGAACCGTCAATCCTGAATCTGCGCCTCAACCGGATTAAGGGCGTGGCTAAGGTAATCCGGACCGATAAGCCCTTCAAACTGGCCGTGCTCCGGCACAAGCGTTCGGACACCCATATCAAGGTGGGTAAGACAGTAATCGGCGCCAAAAAGATGGTGATAATGGCCGGGCCCTGCGCCGTGGAGGGTTACGAGCAGATGCTGGCCATTGCCCGGGCGGTCAGGAAGTCCGGCGCTGATATTCTCAGGGGCGGCGCATTCAAGCCACGTACCTCGCCTTATAGTTTTTAGGGTTTGAAGCAGGAAGGGCTCAAAATCCTGGCTGAGGTCAGCCGCAAGACCGGATTACCGGTTGTGACCGAGGTGGTCAGTTCTGCCAATGTGGCCTTAGTCAGCCGCTACGCTGATATCCTCCAAATCGGCGCGCGCAATATGCAGAACTATTCGCTCCTTGAAGAGGCGGGTCAGACCAGGAAACCGGTCCTGCTGAAACGTGGGATGATGTCCACCCTGGAGGAACTGGTAATGGCCGCCGAATACATCCTGTCACAGGGCAATCCCAATGTCATGCTCTGCGAGCGGGGCATCAGGACCTTTGAGAAATATACCCGAAATACCCTGGATATCTCGGCCATTCCGCTCCTGAAACAACTCTCACATCTGCCGGTGATAGTTGACCCGAGCCACGCCACGGGCGTGCGCAACCTGGTGCCGGCTGTGGCCAAGGCGTCCGTGGCTGCCGGTGCGGATGGATTGTTGATAGAAGTTCATAATGTTCCGGAAAAGGCCTTAAGCGATGGATTCCAATCGCTCAACCTGCCGGAATTCAGTTCATTGATGAAAGACCTCAAGCCACTGGCTAAGGCAATCAAGAGGGAGATATAAGATTCAAGATGCACGATGCAGGGTGGTAAGTGCCGAAGGAGGGAGTTGAACCCTCACGACCTTGCGGCCAGGGGATTTTAAGTCCCCAGCGTCTGCCATTCCGCCACTTCGGCCTGGTATTTTCAGACAAAATATATATGAAAATATAGATTATTATCAAGAAATATATATGATATAGCATATGCTGAACATATATCGTTTTCGGTTGCTGGCGGTTGTATTTATTCTCGGATTATCAGCGCTCACCGCCTGTAATTGCCAGCAGACGCAGACACAGGCCGCCGGCACGGCTAATATTTTTGCCACGCCTCGTGATGACATTCACGGCCTGTCCAACTTTGCAAAGGTATCGGATGTCCTATATCGCGGCGCGCAGCCGGAGCCCGAAGGGTTTGCCGAACTCAAGAAGATGGGCATTAAAACCGTCATTAACCTGCGGGACAATCATTCGGATGTAGAAATGATGAAAGGCCTGGGCCTGCAGTATTGCCTGATTCCCTGCGAGGCGGACGACGTGGAAGAGGAAAAGATAGCCGCATTCCTGAAGGTGGCGACCGACCCGAAGAACCAGCCGGTCTTTGCCCACTGCGCACACGGCGCGGACCGGACCGGCCTGATGGTCGCCTCTTACCGCATTTATGTCCAGGGCTGGAAGAACGAGGACGCACTGGCCGAGACCGACCTCTTCGGCCGGCATAAAATCTATAAGGATATCCCGAAATATATCAAGGCGTTTGATAAGGAAGCGATAAAGAATAAGATTCAGACAGTAGCGGAACCGAAAATAGAAACAATTGAGTAATAAATGTAACTCGCCTACTCCCGTTGGGATTCGGCGAGGTCTAACTGGCTGTGAAACTCCTTTGTCGTTAACAGCCAGTAAGAGAGGAGAGAAATATGGCGACAATCATATCCGGCACCGAGACATCCAAGAAAATCCAGGCCGAACTCAAGGAGGAGGTAACCCAACTGCTGGCCAAAGGCGTCAAGCCCTGCCTGGCCACCATCCTGGTGGGTGAGGACGAGGCATCCAAGGTCTATATCGGCCAGAAGGTCAAGACCTGCGAGAAACTGGGCATTATCTCGCTCCATAATAAACTACCGGCTGATGTCCAGGAGACCGAATTGCTCAACCTGATTGACCGGCTCAACAAGGACAAGAATATCCACGGCATCCTCTGCCAGTTGCCCCTGCCCAAGCACATCAATGCAGACAAGGTGCTTCTGGCCATCTCGCCTGACAAGGATGTGGATGGATTCCATCTGATGAATATGGGCAAACTCCTGTCCAAGAAGAATATGCGGGAAATAGAAGAGGAAAAGATGTACCTGCCCTGCACCCCGCACGGCATCATCCAGTTGTTGAGAAGGCATAATGTCAACATCAACGGCGCCGAGGCGGTCATCGTGGGCCGGAGCAACATCGTGGGCAAGCCGGCCGCGCTTCTGCTGATGGCCGAGAACGCTACGGTAACTATCTGTCACTCCAATACCAAGGACATCGGCGAGGTCTGCCGCCGGGCCGATATACTGGTCGCGGCCATCGGCAAGCCCAAGTTCGTCACGGCTGATATGGTCAAGAACGGCGCGGTGGTGATTGACGTCGGGGTCAATCGCCTGCCTGAGGGTCTGTGCGGAGACGTGGACTTTGAGGCAATCAAGGACAAGGCAAAGGCCATTACGCCGGTTCCGGGCGGAGTCGGCCCGATGACTATTGCAATGCTAATGGTTAACACGGTGAAGGCGGCCAGGAAACTTAGTGGCGTAAAATAGCAACCACAGATTGCACAGATTACGCAGATTATCTTTGTGTCCTTTGTGACCTTTGTGGTGAAATAAAACGGTAATTTGCATGAGTAAAGAAGACGAACGTAAGATTGTAGAAATCCTGGCCAAGCGGTTTAATCTGACCCTTGAGCAGGCCCGGGACCTGGTTATTGCTTATCGTCTGTCTGGTTCCTGTGACGAGGGAATAATGGGCACGGTCTATGCGTTGGATATCAAACTCGAAACCGTCCAGCAGGTGTTCTACGCATTGGACGACTTACGGGATATAATTAAGGAAGAAGAGGATATGAAGAAGTGGTGGAAGACAGGGGAGATGTAAATGAGAATACCGATAATTCGTGGTTTATTTCTTTCCCAACGCTTCTGTAATGACCTGTCTTAGCGGCACATTGTATTTCTGGGCGGCCCTGCGGCAATCCTCGTATTCAGGAGAAATATGTCTGGCGTCTTCGCCTAAATAACTTACCTTGACTTTGATAACACCATACTTGGTACTGACCGGCCGGATTTCCCGCCTAAGTTTGGCGCGATTGGTGAGGTATTTCCTGATGCCCAGGGTCGGGAGTTCGGAGAAGATAATCTCTTCCATTTTGGGAATTAGGTCAATAGGCGCAAGCGCCTGTAACAATACCCCGGGTCGGGATTTCTTCATCTGGATGGGCAGGGTGAATACGTCCAATGCGCCGGCCTTGAATAGTTTTTCCACGGTATAGCCGATGACCTCGCCTGTGGCGTTGTCAATATTGGTTTCTAAAACACAAATGGTATCTTTTTCGGCCTTGGATTCAGCCATCGTGCCGATAAATACCCTGAGGATATTGGGCTGGTCAGGCAGGTCGAGCGTTCCGGCGCCGTAGCCAATCTTAGAAATATTAAATTGCGGAATCTCGTTGGATGGTCTGCCCAGGGTGGTCAATATAGCCGCGCCGGTGGGCGTGACCAGTTCCTTCTTAATCGGGCTTCGGAATAGCTCAAAGTTCTTGAGCAGTTCCATTGTTCCGGGCGCAGGCAAAGGATAGAGCCCGTGCGCGCACCTGACCTTGCCTTCATTCAGCGGCAGGGCCGAGACATAGATGCGCTCAATGCCTAAATAATAAATGCCTAATGACGAACCGACTATATCAATTAAGGTATCAACTGACCCTAATTCGCTTAACTCGACCACTGCGTGGTCGTGTAATCTTATATGCTTTGATTTATGGTGATGATGGTATCCTTCGCCTTTGGCTTCGGAATACCTACCATTCCGTAGTCCGAAGGGCGTAGGATGGTGGACCTTTGTTTCAGCGTCTGCTATTCGTTTGAGAATTTTCAGCGAGTTTGTCTTAACCTGTTGTGGCAGCCGTGATTTCCTGATAGCGCTTGATATTTCATCAATGGAAAGACGCTTGTCCGCTCCGGTGATATCAATCTTCAGGCCGCTCAGGCCGCAGCGCTCCACTCGCCTGAATGACAGTTTAACCTTAAACGGCTTGAGTAATGGCGCAAGAGCCGATTTGAGTTTACTAAAAGAAAATCCGGCTTGCCCGCCGAAACCTTGGTGTAGGTGGGCGTCCAGCAGTCCGGATAGAATCATATCTCCGCTGGCGCCTGAAGAACAGTCAAAATAGGCAATATTCATTAGAAGAAGATTAACAAGAACAGAATAAAATGTCAATGAAGATTACCGGAGTTTTAACCACAAAGACACAGAGACCACAAAATAAATATGCCGATTTAATTCCTTGTGCCCTTTGCGCCTTTGTGGTGAATTGCTATTTTTGCTCAACCGGCAGAAGTTCCTTGACCTTTGCGGCGGCCGGCGAGTCCGGATATTTTTTCAGTATTCCCTTGGCTTTCTGGATGAGCGCCTCCAGGGAGGCATTCTTCTTCTTGCAGGCCTCGCATTCCTTATTGAACGTCCCGCATTTGCCGCAGGCCTTTAGTTTTTCTATATCCGGAATCATCTCCGAGAGTTCCTTGTCCGCCTTGAGATTATCCTGGAATGTCTTGTCCTCTTTCAGGTCCTTGAGGGCATTGTCGGCATTATCGCCGATTTCATCGCCCTTGAATAACTTGGATGTTTCCTGGTAGAGATTATGGGACTTTAACGGCTCGGTAGTTTTCAAGCCATCTGCCTTCTGTAGTAATTTATTGCCGTAGCGGGTGAGACGTTCAAGAAGTTTTTCCGCCTCGGCTTTCTCGTCCGGGTCTTGAGAATTGAGGTGTTTTTCCTTGATGGTTTTGAGCACTCCACCGAGGCCTTTGCGTTCTTTTATCTTTTCTGCAAGGGCTTTCAGTTTTTTATATGGACCCTCGCCTACCAGCCAATCAGGTGCATTTTTCATCGCCTCAGACAGCGCCTTTTCTGCAGCCGCTTCCATCGGATGACCGTCATAGACCATCTTACCGGTATGGTCAAAGAGTGTAAAATGCGGGATACCGCTAACATCTACACCTGAGATACTACCGCGGTCATAGATATTAAAGGTTATCTTGTTTTGCTTGCAGAAGGCGATGACTTCTTCTTTGGTTTCTTGTTTGGTGGAGTGCAAGCCGAGGAGAATAAAGCCATTAGGGCTGTATTTTTTATACCAGTTGACCAGATGAGGCATAGCGGCACGGCAGGGACCACACCATTTGCCCCAGAATTCCACGCCGACCACGTGGTCTGATAGGTCTTCTTTGGTGATTTCCTCGCCCATCCAGAGAGTCCCGAAATTTATCTTGTCAATGGTAACCTCATCCTCGCCTAAGGTATAGTAAACCGGGATGGCGGCTAACGCCAGAAAAGCGGTTGCGAGAAGGGTTAAACGGTATGTTTTCATAAATGCCTCCTTACTCGCGGTTTGAATGAGATGAATTACCGCGAGTTACCCCGCGCATAAGTTTATATTACGTGGGTAACGCTATTATTATAACAGATATCCGTTCGCTGCACAATAAAATAATAAATAAATTTATGTGCGTGGTTATTTCTGCAATAACCAGACCAACTCAGACCGGAAGTTCTCGGCGTTTTCCCGCCCGGGATTTGATTGCTCATCTCCGGAATCGCCGAAGCCGTTGATGATGACTGAGAAGGCGTAGTAATCGTCCTTGCTGCGGCGGATATAGCCGGATAGCGCCAGGGCGTTTCTGAGATAACCGGTCTTGGTCCAGACCGATTCCCTGTTGGAGAAATTCCAACGTTCGTAATTGAGCGAGTCCCTGAATGCGGTGAAGTATTTATGGCCGTGCATATATTTCAGCAAGGTGATTATCTGGCTGGCCGAGAAGCGGTTCTGCCGGGCCAGTCCGCTGGCGTCGGATATGGTGAAACTGCCCGGCTCCAGGCCCAATTCCCGGCTCAGGAATTCCCTGATGATTTCCAATCCTGCAGCCGTATTTCCCTTGCCCTGGTAATGATGCGCCATTGCCTTTAATATCTGCTCTGCATAGAAATTCTGGCTACGTTTGTTCACCACATTCATCGCCTGGACCAGGTCGGTAGCGCTTTCGGCTATTTTGGTTATACTCCCGGAGGGTTTACCCAGCCCCTGCACGCAGGGGCTGGGTTTGTACGGCTCGTCCGTGGTCAGGATTTCGCCTGAAATGGCGATGCCTTTCCTGGTCAGGGTTTCCTTTAGCACCGTTCCGAAGAACAGGCCCGGGTTGTCCACAGTGATGCATTCCTTGATTGGTATGCCTTTGGGCGACGCCTTGCCCCGGATATTGATGCGGTTGGTTCCCGGCAGGCGCGAGAACCTGAGTTGGTTGGCTGATAATTTTCTGTCCAACGTTGCCTTGAATGAGATATTGACGTATTTGGTTTCAGGCGAGAGGGCATAGCGCAGTTTGCCGGTTTTTGTGTCGGTTAAGACCGAGATGTCCACGCAGTTGTCGTTGAAAGAGACCGCCGAGATGGGCGCGCAGTACCAGTATGACAACTGTTCTTTGGGCCAGGCAGCCGGGATGCATTCGCGGTCAAAGGCGCTCTGGTCAATAACCAGATTGCCCCGGACTTCCTTGATACCTGATTGGTTGAGTTTGTCGGCCCATTGCTCAAATACAGCCGTCGGGTTATTGCTGTAGAACCGGCCTGAGATATTCGGGTCGCCGTTGCTCCAGACCACTAAATTGCCCTGCAGTGAATTGCCTGTTATGACGCCATCATAAGAAAGCGAGGTGGTGAATTTGAAGTCAGGCCCGAGTTTGCATAAAGCGCAGGACGATGAAAACAATTTGGTGTTTGAGGCGATGACCATTGAGGTATCGGCATTGCGCTCATAGACGGTTTTATCGCCGGGCAGGGTAATGACCTTGACGGCGATATCTGATTTTTCCAGTCCGTATTTGGAAATCAACGTGTCTATCCTGGCGGGAAGATTATTCGTGCTTTTGTTTGGAGCGGTATGCGCCAGGAAGAATGAACCGGCGCAGATGAAAAAAGCCAGGATAAGAGCGACAGCGCAATAACCCGCTCTATTCATAACTTTTACACAATTATGCTGAAGACCATCTGACGGTTATTATAATGTGCTGGCAATCCCGCACATAACCTGCAACTGAGGCCGTCCCAAGTAGAGGTTATGTGCGGGGTTACTTTATGGTATAAACACGAATATCCAAAACGCTTTGTTGTCATTTTGACTTTCGGATGAATAATTTGGGATAATACTTGCTAACGAGGCGCATCCTGGTTTACCCCCACCCCGAATGCATTCGGGGTGGGGGTGAATATTAACCCCGATGTCCCCCTGAACTCAAGTTCGGGGACATCGGGATAAGTGCCGGCACGTCGCCCATAAGGGGCTTCTACCGGCACTAATGGCTTTCCTTGGGCGGTTTCCCCGGCGCCGGCGGCTGGGCAATGGACTGCCTCATATCCGTATCCGCCTGGACATTGCGCAGGTTGTAGTAATCCATCACGCCTAATTTGCCTTCGCGGAACGCATGGGCAATGCCTTTGGGCACCTCGGCCTCTGCCTCCACGACCTTGGCCCTCATTTCCTGGGTCTTGGCCTTCATTTCCTGTTCCAGAGACACGGCCATGGCCCGGCGGGTCTCGGCCTTGGCCTGGGCGACCTTGAGGTCTGCCGCGGCCTGGTCGGCCTGGAGTTTGGCGCCCACGTTTTCGCCCACGTCCACGTCCGCGATATCAATGGAAAGGATTTCAAAGGCGCTGCCCGCATCCAGTCCCTTTTCCAGGACTTTCTTGGAGATGGAATCAGGGCTTTCCAGCACCTGCTTGTAATTCTCGGCCGAGCCGATGGTGGTAACAATGCCTTCGCCGACCCGGGCGATGATGGTTTCCTCGGTCGCGCCGCCGACTAAGCGGTCCAGATTGGTGCGCACCGTGACACGGGCCCGGGCGCGCAACTGGATACCGTCCTTGGCCACGGCGTCTATGGTGGCCCGGCCTTCCCTTTGCGCCGGGCAGTCAATTACCTTGGGCAATACGCTGGTGTGGACCGCGTCCAATACATCGCGGCCGGCCAGGTCAATGGCCATGGCCCGTTCGGTAGTCAGATGTATGCCGGCCTTGTTGGCCGCGATAACCGAGCGGACTACTTTGGTGACATTTCCGCCGGCCAGATAATGCGCTTCCAACGTTGAGGTCGGGATATTCAGCCCGGCCTTGACCGCATTGATGCGGTTGATGACGATAACGTGCGCGTCAACCTTGCGGAACCACATCCCGACCAGTTCCAGTATGCCGACTGCCGCTCCGGAGAGCAGGGCCTGCAGCCACAAAAACCCGAACCGCAGGAAGATTATGGCTACGATGAAGAGAACTATCAGCGCTACAATAACCCCGATAGTGCCGAATGTCATCCAGTTGCTTTCCATATAAGGTTTCCTTTCTTACTCGCTGTTGGACTTTAGCCCTTACAGCGAGTTAGACCCCGACGCACCGTCGGGGTATACTTTGACTATTTATTGTGCTGTAGTTTAACAGTGATGCCTAATCCAGTCAATAAATTATCGCCTGATTCCGCTATCTCGTGGCAATCATTCCGCCGTCAACAAAGATGGTCTCGCCGGTGATATACTTTGCCTCGTCCGAGGCCAGGAACAATATGGCCGGGGCGATATCCTCAGGGTCGCCCAGCCGGCCCAGCGGGATTTTATCCTCAAACCATTTCACCCGGTCCGGGTTGGAGAACAATTGCTTGGTCAACGTGGTCCGGGTCATTCCGGGCCCGACCGCATTGACATTAATGTTATAACATCCGAGGTCAACGGCCATTGCCTGAGTGAGCATCTTGAGCGCGCCCTTGGAGGCGTTATAGGCCGCCTGGCCTTTGCCCGCAATAACCGACATCACCGAGGTGACGTTGATAATCTTGCCGGACATCTTCTCGGTCATAATGGGCAGGACGGCCTTGACGCACAGGAATGCGCCGGTGAAATTCACGTCCATTATCTTTCTGACATCGTCCGGCTGGACCAACGGGAACGGGATGAATTCGTTGATGCCGGCGTTGTTGACCAGGATATCAACCGTGCCGAACTCATCAACCGTCTTCTTGACCATCTCATCCACCTGGTCTTCCTTGGAGATATCCACCTTGAAGGCAATGGCGACCTTTTTGCCGGCTTGCTCGTTAATCTTCTTGGCGGTCTCTTCAGCGCCCTTGATGTTGTAATCAGCCACGCAGACCCTGGCGCCCTCGCGGCAGAACATAATGGCGCTGGCCTGGCCGATACCCGACCCGGCTCCGGTTATTATCGCTACCTTGTCCTTCAATCTCATATCTATCCCTTTCTTATAATCTGTGGTTACGAACCGAAGACCTTCTCCTGCGCCTGCATAAATCGTTCCATATCATCGGCCGGATAGAGTTTGGTCTCAAAGATGCAGGACTTGTTACCCATGCCCAGCGAGGTGGTCATCTTTACCTCAGGCCGCATACTGGGCGGGACAAAGACCTGGACGTTCTTCTTGCCGTGCTCCTCACAATACGGGCACATCGCAATGCCGGTATTCTTTGTCTTCACGCCGAGAATATTAAAGGTGGTCTCAAACATGCTGAATTCCTGGCAGTTGAAGAACTCGGTGCGCTTGACCTTCGGCTCGGTGGCGCGTTTGTCAGGAGGCGGAAGTGTTTCAGAGGTGGTTAAATCCTGGTCTGAAAACATCCCGTAGCGGCCGATGGTCTGCAGGTCGGTCATATCTGTAATGCCCGCGGCCGGAAAGACCTCCACGAAGAATTTCCTGCTCACCAGCCAGCCGTATTCGTCGCGCGAGTCGGCCACGATTTGCTTTAGTTTATCCTCTGAAAATTTGCTGATAATCATTGCCGAGAGCACGGCCTGGCGGCACAGGCCGAAATTATAGGCCAGGATGCCGTCCAGGCAGAAGGCCAGCCACTCGTCTATCAGGCCGTCAGATATCTCGCCTTTCTTGACCGCTTCCTCGGTCCGGCTCATCAGGCCTTTAAGGACCTCGGCCCAGTTGGCGCCCATCTGGGGCGGATATTTCTTTATAATCGGGCCGGCCACTTTCTCGTCCAGCAGGAAGTTCTTCTTTACCAGTTCAGTAATATCCTCGGTATATTTCTGCCAGACCGCTTTGAGATTATTTTTGAATTCGTCCGTATCGGTCAGGTGCAGGTCTTGGGCGGCCCGTTCCTTGGCCTCAAACCTGCAGCGCATCATTTCCTCTTCGGCCTTCCAGAATACGGCCATCACCTTCAGGCCCGGGAATATCTTGTTCGTGTCGGCGAATTCGCCGTTGTAAAGAGATGATAATTTATCCTGTGCGTCTTTGATTAAGCCCTTTTTGTAGAGGGCGTTGGCTTCCTGGGCGCGTCTCTTGACCTCGGTCAGGTTCTTTGACCACTTGTGCGAATGGTATTCACTGAAGTTCATAATTTATAATCTCCTTAACCTTTTTATCATATTTATTTTGACTCGGCCTGTCAAACTTAATAGAATTTATTAGGATTGATAACCAGCAGAAGAAGGGGGTCTATATGAAGAAACTGATAATATTTGTAATTATGTTGAGCATCATCGGATGCGATACAGGTTCTCCCGGCGTAACATCCGGGGGCGGAGAGGAGAAACAGGCAATGAATCCAGCACAACCACAAGCGCAAGCCGGAAGTGAAATCACTACCGCAAGCGGACTGAAGTATGTTGACCAGGTGGTCGGCGCCGGGGCCGAGGCCAAGCCGGGGATGATGGTCCAGGTGCACTATACCGGCTGGCTGACCAACGGGACCAAGTTTGATTCTTCAGTGGACCGCGGACAGCCGTTCCAGTTCAATCTCGGAAGAGGCCAGGTCATCCGGGGCTGGGACGAAGGCGTGGCCGGGATGAAAATCGGTGGCAAGCGCAAACTCACCATCCCGCCTGAATTGGGCTATGGCGCCCGCGGCGCGGGCAATGTCATCCCGCCCAATGCCACTTTGGTATTTGAGGTGGAACTCCTCGGCGTGCAATAATTGCAACCACAGATAAACACAGATATTTACGCAGAGGGGAGCCCGGGGAATATTTACTGACTACGGACTGCTGTTTACTGGCTACTGGCTACTTACTACTCTATGATAATCGGCATTGGTATTGACTTGGTAGAGGTTCGCCGGATAAAGCAACTTATCAACCGCAAGAACATCGCGCGTATCTTCACCGCGCGGGAGATAAAATACTGCCAGGGCAAGAAGAACCCTGCTGAATCATTTGCGGCCCGCTTTGCGGCCAAAGAGGCGTTCTTTAAGGCCATCGGCACGGGAGGGGGAACGGTTCAAAGCCCGCAATGGAACGAGATTGAGGTTGTCGCCGGGCAAAGAGCAAAGAGTAAATCTCCACGCTATACGCTCTACGCTCTACGCTCTACGCTCCGGCTCTCCGGCGCTGCCCAAACCCTCTGCCGGAAACTTAAAGTGACCCGCACCCACCTCTCGCTTACTCATACTAAGGATTATGCAATGGCCGTGGTGGTGTTGGAGGGAAGGTGATTTTTGGATGTTGTGTCCCACGACAACATAAAATATGCGCTGTGGTGTCCCCGGAATTATCGCATCTAAAATCTGTAATCTACAATCTCTAATCTGATTCCTATTTCTGGCAAAGCAAGCGGGGATTTGATAGGCTATTGATAAATAATTCGGTATGCTGTCCCCCGAACTCAAGGGAAATCCCCCGATGGACATCGGGGGATAACTGGCTATAACTTCCCCGAATGTTTTCGGGGGGATAACAGCCAGTAAGGAGGTCTGTTATGGACACTGAAACAATCGCTATAAAAGACCTGTTATTTTACATATCAAAGGAAACGATGCAGAATGAGGCGATGAGTAAAATCGGCAGACATTTAACCGATGATGAATTACACATTGCCCGGAAAGGCCTTGAGGCCGGGTTGGGAACGGATATTGACACGGTTTATAACACCATCTTTTTTGAGATGATTGAAAGCGATTAAATATATGAAAACACTCTGGAATAAAGAGCAAGAGATTGATTTCTTTAAGAGTTCACTAAAGATTACTACCCCTGAAAAATTGTTTTATCTGTTGGATGATAAGCGTCATATTGCTTATTGGCCAAAAGGTTATAAAGGTAAGAAAAGCACCCTGCAAAGTAGAAATGCTTTCATCGGTGATTATACAGAAAAATGGTGTTCTGAACTGTTGGTGGATTTTGCCGAAAAAGTGAATGCTCATATTGTTCAAGATGTAATTTGCGAAGAACTTGAATTAACTAAGAAATCGCCGGCTGATGCTGCTTTATGTAAAACAAAAGATACCATCCAAAAGCCATCAAACATCTTGTTAATCTTTGAAGTTAAGATGTCGGTTGTTTGGAACTGGGAACTAAAGAAAGAAGGTCTTGTTTGCATAGGTGATTACAGCACCCATAAAGGTACGCCTGGACTTTTAAGGTCTGATACTATGCTGAAGGCAATAGGCAAGAGTATTAATGTTAGAATTTCAAATTATAATGCCGCAAAAATACCTATTATCGTTATTGGGAATACACCCATTAAAAAAAGTTACCACGAAAAGGTTGATCATCTTAAGAAGTGTGGCATAATTCAGGGTTTTTGGTCAGTAAATCCAAAACCATTGGATAGTAAGGAGACCTTGAAAAATACCAAAGAGTTAGGTTTCTGCCGGTTTGATTCCTATGATAAATTGGAAGTGGAATTAGATAAACTACTCAAAGAAGACAGAGAGTTTTTCTCGTCTATGCAGTCAAAAGGCGAATTAGGTCGTATAATTGAAATAGCCAATAAGGAGGCATCTTACGAGAAGAAGGCAGAGAAATTCCTGGAATTAATAAGGAAATAAAATGACTGAACCGATAATTGGGAAAAGGTATAAACGAGGCGAAGGCACTCAAACCAGTTCTTTCGGTACACCGGGCCGTATCAATCACGACTCGTCAAAGTTCTATAATAGCCGATTATATGAAGGATTAAACCACGGTGAAAAAATAAACTACACGGAAAATTCGGTTGCCCCGGAAAATACAAACAAAATATTCTGTAAGAGCAGTGAAAAGATGGATGAACTGCCTGATAACAGTATTCATCTGATGGTTACTTCCCCGCCTTATAATGTCGGTAAGGAATATGATGAAAATCTTTCATTAGATGAATATATCAAGTTATTAAAACGGGTCTGGACAGAGGTTCATAGAGTTCTTGTCCCTGGCGGTAGGGTGTGTATCAATATTGCCAACTTGGGCAGAAGGCCTTATATACCACTGCATAGTTATATCATTAAAGATATGCAGGATATTGGCTTCCTCATGCGAGGTGAGATTATCTGGAACAAAGCGTCAAGCGCCAGTCCTTCTACTGCTTGGGGCAGTTGGCTTTCCGCTAAAAATCCGATTCTTCGTGATATCCACGAATATATTCTGGTCTTTTCCAAGGGCGCATTTTCAAGAGACAATATCAATGGGCACAAAAGCACAATAACCAAAGAGGAATTCCTGGAATTAACCAAGAGCGTCTGGACATTTCCGGCGGAGTCAGCCCGAAAGATAGGACATCCCGCTCCGTTTCCGGTAGAATTACCCTATCGCCTAATCCAACTTTACACCTTTGAGAACGATATTGTGCTTGACCCATTTGTCGGAAGCGGTAGCGTCTGCATTTCTGCATTGAAATCAAAAAGACGTTATGTCGGTTATGATATATCCAAGGAATATGTGCAATTGGCGGAAAAAAGGATTGAACACTATTTACAAGACCAGATTAATTTATTCACGAAGCCAACCAGTACCAAGTCGTTGATTGTTGCCGATAAACCGAAGAAAAAAGTATATCGGGCTAAAAAGAGGAAATAAATAGAGAGAGGGTAAAACATTTCTGAATATTAGGAGGATACTCAATGAAAAATACTGACAACGACCGAATCATCTATTCAATAAATGTGGGCGATATCCAGGAGGTTGCCGAGCAGACCCTTGAGCGGCCTCTTACCGGCAAAGAGATTGCTATGGTTGAGGACTCAATCGGCGATTACATAGATTGGTCTCAGGCAATTGAGAACTCAATCCATAAGTGTGTAAGGGAATAACCACCCCCTAACCCCGCCTACCCCTGTCCGGCGCTACTATGCACCCCCTCCGGTTTACCACATACCCCCTCCCCCCCTATACCCTACACCCCTCCCCGGTATGCCCGGCACTACTATGTGCCAAGACAGTCCGGGTTATGCCCAGTGTCAGGATGGACTATCCCCGGTGCGGGGATGGGCTATCCTGGGTGCGAGTGTGGGCTATCCCGGGTGCAGGGATGGGGTATCCAGGGAGCCAGGATACCCTACCCCCCACCGTCTGACCGTTCAGCATTGGGGACAGACCCTGATTTTGTAACTTCTTTAGCATAATTGGTTAGAACACCAATTTTCTAAAAATAAGCATTTCTCGCGCAAGGGGGTAGCGGTATATTCATCCATAATAGGCCCCATATTCACCCATAATAGGGGTCATCTTCACCCATACCGGGAGTCATATTCAGCAGTAATAGAGGGCATATTCACCGCCAATAGTGGTGATAT
>JBFMDM010000011.1:0-32846 GCA_040753835.1 Planctomycetota bacterium | reverse complement strand
TAAACATTTATTGAATGTCTATCAACTACTCAATAAATAATCGCATCAGTTTATCTGCCCAATAGTTACACCAAATATTATGTGCGGGGTCAACAAAATAAAACAAATATTCTACGTAAGAAAGACCCCTCTGATAAACTCAGGATACCAGCGGAAAACAATATCGGCCAGTTGCGGATTGAAGAATATCACCACCAGCGCGGCCAGGGCGATATACGGCCCAAAGGCAATATAATGGTCCTTGGTGATGAAATACAATGTAATCCCGATGATTGAGCCGATGAAGCAGGCCGCAATAAAGATATAAAGCGTCGCCTCCCAGCCCAGGAACCCGCCCAGAAAAGCCATCAGTTTGACATCGCCGAATCCCATCGCCTCCTTGCGGAATACCAGTTTGCCGAAGACGCCGACCAGGTAAACAACACCGCCTCCGACTATGATTCCGGCCAATGAGCCGAGCAGGCCGTTGACAAAAGAAGGCAGGAATGGGAAAACCGCCTTATGAAGCATCGGGAACAATGCGCTCACCACCAGCGCCAGGATAATACCGGAAATAGTCAACTCGTCCGGTATGATGCGGAATTCAATATCTACAAATGTCGCCACTATCAGGATGCTCACCAGGTAAATGGCAACAACAAACCGGACTATCTGCTCCCCATCTACCGCAACAAACGGCATCAGAAACCAATAGGCAGAAATGGTGAAAAGCGCTCCGGTCAGGAATTCAGCCAAAGGATAGCGCCAGGGAATCCGGGCTGAGCAGCCGGCGCATTTGCCTCCCAGGAAAATAAAGGAGAATAACGGGATATTCTGGTACCATCTGATGGGCGTCCGGCAGGACGGGCAGAATGAGCCCGGTTTTATTATGGACATCCCCTCCCTGGGCAGGCGGTAGATGCAAACGTTCAGGAAACTACCTATGATAAGCCCGAAAAGGAATATGGTTATTAAATAGAAGTATTCCAATTTTTTCTATCTACTCGGACGATTTCAGGGACAGCCCGAACTGTTCCATCCGGCGCTTTATCTCATCCAGAGACGTCTGTCCGAAGTTGGGCAGGCCCAGAAAATCCTTTTCGCTCTTGGCGGCCAAATCTCCGAAGGTATAGACCTTCAGGCGGGTTAATGAGGCCTTAACCCGCGCGGAC
Organism: Planctomycetota bacterium; assembly: GCA_040753835.1. Classification (GTDB taxonomy): domain Bacteria; phylum Planctomycetota; class MHYJ01; order JACQXL01; family JACQXL01; genus JACRIK01. The sequence goes on along the minus strand of JBFMDM010000011.1, from coordinate 31,695 downwards.
CAGTCAATCTCAAAGATGGGCTTATTCACCACGTCAACCTGCTTGGGCGTCTCCGCGGAAATATAGGATTTAAGCAGCGACTCCAGGGTGACCGGCCGGCCCGGCCCTGAAAGGGTCAGCCCCCTCCGGGCCAACAAATCCTTGATGTCAACCAGCGACTTGGCTCCGAAGTTCTCGTGCGAGAGCAATTCATCCTCGGTCTTCTTTATCAATTCGCCGATTGTACTGATGCCCAGCGCATCCAGTCCGTTCCTGGCCCTGGTGGACAACTGGAATTCGGAAAGCGGCTGGCTGAGGAGCCGCTTTAATTCCTGCTCCTTGCGCTTGAGGTTGTCGTCGTAGTACATCACCAAAGACGAACGGGCATCTTCCTTGTAAATCTTTGCCCGTGGATGGTTCGGATGGATATTCAAGACCATTTCATAGCATTGCAATGCCTTCTGGGGCTCGCCTTTATCCTCGTAAAATATCCCCAGATTTATCAGGGCATTGATATGGGTCGGCTTGATGTGGAACAGCCGTTCGTAGAGTTCCAGCGCCTCATCGTCCTTGCCACTCAGGTCATAGCGGTAGGCCAGGCGGAAAATCGCCGGCGCATATTCGGAGTCAATATCCAGGGCGTTTTCATACTCCTCTTCCGCCTTGGCATAGTCGCCCTGGTATTCCAGGCAGAGTCCGTGATAATACGGAAGCATCGGCGATTTGGCGAACTTGCCCTTAATCTTCTGGAGCGCCTGCAATGCCTCGTCTACCTGGCCGGTCTTCAGGAGCGAATCAAGATAAGCGCCAACCACTTCAGGCGAGTCGGAATATGTCTTATAAGATGCGGCCAGTAACTTATGCGCTTTCTCATTCAACCCCTTTTCCAGATAGCACAGTCCCAGGATACAGGTCGCCTCGTCCGTGGATGACCCCGCTTCAAGGTATTTGACGGCTTCCTCGGTCTTGTCAAGCATCCAGGCAATCACACCCTTACGGGCAATGGCCTTGGCCTGCGATGATAACTCCTTCTTTGCCTCGTCGGCCCGGGCATAGGTTTTATCCATCTGGCCTCTTATCTTCATAGACATCAGCATCGCCTTGCGCATATCCATTATTTCTTTCAGGTTAACGTTCTCTTTTTCCAGCAGAATAAAAGTATCAATTTCTTTAACTTTCGTTGCGTTTTTCATCTGTTTTTACTTCTCCTTTTTGGCTATAATCTTAGCGCCTTCTTTGGTGCAGTAATCAACTATCTCTGACAATGGCGCGCCCGGCGTAAAAAGCCGGCCCACACCCATCTTCTTTAATTTCTTGATGTCCTCATCCGGTATGATTCCGCCGCCGGACAACAGAACGTTCTTGACGCCCTGTTTTTTCATCAGTTTGAGCACCTCCGGGAACAGGGTCATATGCGCGCCGGAGAGTACGGACATCGCCACGATATCCGCATCCTCTTCCACAGCGGATTGGACAATCATCTCCGGGGTCTGGTGCAGTCCGGTGTAGATGACCTCCATCCCGGCATCGCGCAGGGCGCAGGCAACGACTTTCGCTCCCCTATCGTGCCCGTCCAGGCCCGGCTTGGCCACCAAGACACGGATTTTTCTGCTCATATACAGAACCCCTTACTTATATTATTTTATAATCGTTGTCAACAATTTGATATAAACTCCAAGCCCTACGAATTCGTAATTCGGCGATTCGTAATTCGTAGAGATTTACCAGTAAATCGGCGGTTCTCTGTATTCGCCGAATTCCTCGCGCAGGGTCTGGATAATCTCGCCTTCGGTCGCGTAACACTTGGCCGCTTCTATGATAGCCGGCATCAGATTCCGTCCGTCCTTGGCGCGCCTGCGCACCTCTTCCAGGGTCTGCTTGACCTTGAGATTATCGCGGCGCTTGCGCAGGGCTTTCAACTGGGCGCACTGGTTTTTCTCCATCGAGGCCGGTATCTTCAATAAATCAATATCCGGCTCCTTGTCATCCACGAATTCGTTGACGCCCACGATAATCCGCTTCTTGCTTTCTATCTCCTGCTGGTATTGGTAGGCGGACCTGGCAATCTCGCGCTGGAAAAAGCCCTGCTCAATGGCCTTGACCACGCCGCCTAATTCCTCTATCCTGCGGAAATACTCCTCTGCCTCGGCCTCTAATTTGTTGGTCAGGGCTTCAACATAATACGAACCGCCGACCGGGTCAACGGTCCTGGTTACCCCGCTTTCAAAGGCAATCAACTGCTGGGTGCGCAAGGCAATAGTCACCGCGTGTTCGGTGGGCAGGGCCAGGGTCTCGTCCATTGAATTGGTATGCAAACTCTGGGTGCCGCCCAAGACCGCGCTCAAGCCCTGATAGGCGGTCCGGACGATATTATTCTCAGGTTGCTGGGCAGTCAGCGAACAACCCGCGGTCTGGGTATGGAAACGCAATAACCAGGAACGCCGGTCCTTTGCCTTGTATTTATCGCGCATACGCCGGGCCCAGATTCTCCGCGCCGCCCGGTATTTGGCAATCTCCTCAAAGAAATCCAGATGCGAATTGAAGAAATATGACAGGCGCGGCGCGAATGTATCCACATCCAGCCCGGCCGCAATACCCGCCTCCACATAGGCAAAGCCGTCCGCCAGGGTAAATGCCAGTTCCTGCACAGCCGTTGAGCCGGCCTCGCGGATATGATAACCGGAGATGGAAATCGTGTTCCACTGCGGCACGTGCTCAGCGCAGAATGCCATTATATCAGTGATGATGCGCATTGACTGCTTGGGCGGGAATATCCAGGATTTTTGGGCGATGTATTCCTTGAGGATATCGTTCTGGATGGTGCCGCGCAGTTTATCCGATGACACGCCCTGTTTTTCTCCGGCCGCCACGTAAAAGGCCAGCAGGATGGACGCCGGGGCATTGATGGTCATTGAGGTGGAGACCTTGTCCAGCGGGATGCCTGAGAACAGCGTCTCCATATTTTCCAGAGAGGAGATAGCCACGCCGCACTTGCCCACCTCGCCCCTGGCGCGCTCGTGGTCCGAGTCATAGCCCATAATGGTCGGCAGGTCAAAGGCAACCGACAGTCCGGTTTGCCCGCGCGAAAGCAGGAATTTGTAGCGCTTGTTGGTATCTTTAGCCGTGCCGAAGCCGGAGAACTGGCGCATAGTCCAGAGTTGACCGAGATACATATCCGGATGCACGCCGCGGGTGAACGGGAACTCGCCCGGGTCATTCAGGTCGCGTTCGTATGAAAACCCGGCCAGGTCCTCGGGCTGATAGAGAACTTTATCTTGCAACATATGGCACTAATATAATACTATGAAAGAAGATAAGTCAAGAAAATGTGCTCTTTTGACAGGCCAGTTACCCCCTCTGAATACCCAATAACCACCTCAGAGGTGGTTTTAACCTGCTCAGAGGTGGTTTTAACCTGCCCAGAGGTGGTTTTTACCCCCTCAAAGGTGGTTTTAACCTGCTCGGAGGTGGTTTTTACCTGCTCAGAGGTGGTTTTAACCTGCCCGGAGGTGGTTTTAACCACCTCAAAGCAGGTTTTTGCCCCCTAAAAGGTGGTTTTTGCCACCTTTGGGGTGGTTACGGATTGGGCGGAGGCGGCGGAACCGACCTGGGCCGGCCCGGAAACTGCTGTGCCAAATCCTGATAAACGCCGGTAGAACCCGGGACATTGGCCTGGGCCGCGGCCTTGACGCTCCGGTAAAAGGCCAGGCAGTTGGTCAGGACATCGCTGCCTAAAAGCAGGTAGGTGTCGTCCATACTCTCCACGGCCGCCTTGGCCCGGTTGAGCCGGGTCTCAATATCCCGGCGGGCCTTCATATCCGCATCCAATTCGGTCAGGTTGATATAGCCCGGCACGATGCTGGGGAGTTGGTTCATATAATCGCGGCACTTGCGAATCCAGGGCCGCATCTCGGTGGAGATAGAGGCATAACGAATCCGCTCATCCGGGGTCAGGTTAATCACCTTGCCCTGCAGGGTGGTCTCAATCGTGGTTAACGCGCCGTCGATCGCGGCCAGTTCCTGCGGCGTTAACGAAACCGAAATCAGATTGTCAAGAGCCATATTCGCCTCCTGTCTTAAAAATCATTGCCGGCCGTAATATTAGTGACCAGCAATGACTATATTTATTTACTACAGTTTCCTGATTTTTCTTTTCCCCTGCATTCATTATCAAGTTCTCCAGAACTTGGGCGTTCGCCATCGGAAAGAGTTATTTCTTCGTAATCCGATGTAGGCCATTTGGAGCAATTCTTGCACCAATGCCACGCATCGCTGCCTTTTTTTCTGCGATAGGTTGTCATAATCATTCCTCTTTTTTATTTTATAATTGCCGAATTCCCCTATTCAATAACCCATGACCCAGGAATAGGAGGATAATAAGCCCATCTTGTTGCCCCAGAATCAAGATTAACCGCTTTTAATTCATAAGTATCAGATGGTATATTCCCTTTCCACGACTGACCAGCACTTATCGTCGTCAAGTACGCGTAATTTGTATTTGAACCAGATTTGTAATAAACAGCAGCCGAATAACTCCATGTATTGGTAATAGTGTAATTCCCAGAACTGCCGCTATCGCCCTTGTCCTTTGAAGGACAACCTACCAACACAAAAGTACCCAGTAAAACAACTCCTAATAATATAAGATGCTTCATAATTATTTTTGCAGTGCCTCCCGTCTTTTTACTTCTGTTAAAATCTGGTTAAATAGACCCTGATAGATTTTTTCGTCAATATTGGACTCTTTCACAATAAAATAGTCCGCTGTTAATAAAGTTCTTGTTCTTATGTAGATAGATGAGACACAAGACCTGACAAAACAAAATAATGTAACCGGAAGGATTAAATAGACGGACTAAATAGCGTTGCGTTGCGTTGCGTTGCGTTGCGTTGCGTTGCGTTGCGTTGCGTTGCGTTGCGTTGCGTTGCGTTCCTCAAGGGTCATAAAACACGACTCCTTTTTATTATACGGCATTATACTCAAGCAAACGAATCTGTCAAGATTTTTATTATTTTTTCCTGATTATTTTACCGGATTGTCGCCAATGCCCGCTTCGCTATTTCTTAACCACTTGCCGTGTTATCTTACAATCAATCTGTCCTTAAGCGCCGGAGGCAACAATTGGGCAAGGGACGGTGTTTCTGATAAATTCCTTGCGAGTCATAGTAATCTGACTATATCAAAAGACAATTGCAGGGTCAAGTAAAGAGGGAGACAAGGCACACGAGCAGAAACTATGTGCCATTCAATACCCGGGTGTAATTCGCGGTTATCTTGTTCTTGATTTGTGTCCTGTTTTTGATATGATGAGAACTATGCCTAAGACAGTCCGCCGATAATACAAAAAGGCATCCGGTTGGCCTTTAGGATATGGATAAACTCCGCTATAAAATCCTTATGCGAATTAGTCACCTTATTAATAAACTCTTTGTGGGTCATAATGATATTCTATAACAGAAAATAAACAGATAGTCAAGCGAAACCACAGACCCGCCCCGCCGTATGGCGGGGTTACACAGACCTGCCCCGCCTCGGCGGGGTTTCGCAGATTATTTTTTTTCGCCTAACACACTCTTTATAATCTTATCTACAAACTCGTATGGCGTGGCTTTTCTACAGTCACCAGATACATACTTTTCTATTTGGCCGGCGACCTTGGAATCATCCATTATGATGGTCTCTAATTTGCACAGGATAAGTGATTTGATGCGGTCTTGCAAGAGTCGGCTCCGGCGGAAGGCCAACTGGCCGCTTTTGTCCAGGTCATTGAGATAATCAGTGAGACAATCTAACAACTCCGTGGTGCCCAGGGACTGGTTGGCCTGGGTCTTGGCGATAGGAATGCCGAGCGTAGAGCGTAGAGCGTGGCGCGTAGAGCGACTAATTTCAAGTGTATTCCTGAGGCTGGCCACAAAGGCATCGGCACCCGGCAGGTCGCATTTATTGACGGCAATGATGTCGGCAATCTCCATTAACCCGGATTTCATTGCCTGGATGGAGTCGCCGGATTCGGGCGAGAGCACCACGACCGTGACATCAGCCGTGCGGAAGATTTCCACCTCGGACTGGCCCACGCCCACGGTTTCAAAGATGATATAGTCCTTACCTGCGGCATCCAGTATATCGGCCACTTCTGAGGCGGTCCGGTTTAGGCCGCCGTGCACGCCTCTGGTGGCCATGCTCCGGATAAAGACATCCTCGTCTGTTTTGGCTGTTTGTCCGCCAGAGGCGGATCCGCTTTGACAAGCGAACATCCTGATGCGGTCGCCCAAAATAGCCCCGCCGGAAAAGATACTGCTTGGGTCTATGGCAATCACGCCTACTTTTTTGTGCTGTTTTCGTAAGGCGATAACCAGTTCGTTGACCAAAGTGCTCTTGCCGATGCCGGGCGGGCCGGTGATGCCGATTCTCTTGGCCTTGCCGACATAACAATAGAGTTGCGAGAGCAGTTTATCCGCCTTCTTGTGCTCGTTTTCTACGAAGGAAATAGCACGGGAAATCGCCACCTTGTCGCCTTTGAGGATATTCTTTATCAATTGAGTATTGCTCATAATCTGCCGATATTTATTAAAAGGGGCTTGACATTGCCCTTATTTAGGGGTATAATACTATGTAAATAATCAGGGTCAAGGAATTATCCTGACATTCCCTCTACAGGGAAAAGGAGAGTTATTTATGTTTAACAGGTTATTGGTATTTATATGCATTACTGCCCTGTCGGCAATGCTGTGCCTGGCTGGATTTGCCCAGGACGCCCCGGCCACACCGCCGGCCGGCGGCTCAGGCGCATCAGGCGGCGCAGGCGGTGAAAAAATCCCCACCCCGCCACAACCAGAGGTAACCGTTGCGCTGTCCGGCGTCCAGATAGGCACGTTTCTTAATTATATCGCCGAGCGGGAAAAGAAACTCATTATGTGCGAGGACACCGCATTGAAACAACAGACGTTCAACATCATCCCCCAGTCATTCAAGGTGCCGGCAGACAAATACGCCGCGGTGGTCAACTCCATACTTGACGCGACCTTAAGGATGCGCGGTTCAACGTTATTAAGAACCGACCCCATCTGGAAGGTAGTCAAGATTACCGATGCCGCGGAGCATCCGTCAATGGTCAGCGGCCAGGCAAACATAGAAAACCTGCCGGGTGAGGACCGGGTGGTAACCCAGGTTATCCAACTCAAATACGCGGATGCGGCCACGGTATCAAATTCACTCGGACCGCTCAGGAGCAAGGGTATGTCCACCTCATATCTTATTATACCGGAAAACAACACCCTTATCATCACCGATTACGGCTCAAATATCAGGCGATACTGGGAAATCATCAAGATGCTGGACCAGGAAGACATGGACTTTAAGACCGAAACGCGACAATTGAAGAATATAGCTGTTATCCCTGTGAAAACCAATTTAGACCAGTATATCCAGGTGCGGTTCAGCGGCAGACCCAAGTCAACGCCTCGTATCTTTATGGACGAACGGACAAATTCCCTGATAATCCTGGCGCAGCAAAAAGATATGCCGGATATGCTCAAGATTATTGACGTCTTTGACGCCGAGACGCCAAAAGAGGAAAATGAAACTTATATCTATAAACTGACCAACACCAACGCCGAGGATGTGCATAAAATAGTGGATGCGGTATTCAAACAGCCGCTTTCTGCAATGGGAGCCACGGTCAAGACATCGGAAAAGAACGTTAGTATCCAGCCGGATAAGAATTCCAATTCCTTAATCATCAGCGCCCCAAAGGCAATGCTTGAAAAAATGCTGGAACTTATAAAAGAAATAGACGTCAAAAAACCACAGGTGTTGCTTGTGGTGGCTATTGCCGAACTGACCGATGAAAAGATGGTCCAGTTGGGCATAGAACTGGCTTCGGTCAAGGAGCCGACCAGCACGCCCGCCGGATTCGGCGGTACAAGTGTCGGACTTTCTAAACTTGACCCCGCTACCGGCGGTAAAGTTCCTATTATTCCGGACGCGCCTGAAAAAGGTATCGGCAGTTTAACCGTAGGAATGTGGAAAGATACCAGATATAACATTCCGTTTTTAATGCAGGCGGCGCAAAAGGATTCAGGCATAAACCTCAAGGCCGCACCGGTCCTCCTGGCTAATGACAATACCGAGGCGTCCATTGAAATGGCAGATAAAGCGCCTAATTTTAGCGTAACTTATCCGGGTGGAGTCGGACAGCCGGCGGTGACCAGTTTGAGCGGCTATGTAGAAGCCAAGATTAGTTTGAAAATCACTCCGGTTATTAATATTGAAGACAACTATATCAAGTTATCTATTGAACAAACATCCGAACAGTTCCTGGGCGAACCGGACCAAAAGACGCCTAAGACCAGCAGGACCGCCAAGACAATGGTTACCGTGCCTGATAAGAACACGGTCGTCATCGGCGGGCTGACCAGGGAGGTAACCTCCAAGAGTGTCGCAAAAGTCCCTCTTTTAGGAGACATACCGCTTCTGGGCTATCTGTTCAGGAAAGATACCGATTCTATCCGCAAATACCACCTCTGCATATTCATCAAGCCCAATATAATGAAGGAATTCTCGGAACTGCTGAAAGAAACCAGGGCGGCGGAAAATGCATTGGAGGAAAAGAAGAAGGAAGGCATCCTGAAAGAGGAAAATACCAAGCAACCGCAATAGTGAAAAAATACCTGTTATTCATTTCGCTATGTATCGCGCTATTAGCGCGATGCCAGCCGGATGCGCCTGTAACCTATAAACTCACCGTCAACGGCAAATCCATCAAGGCAGAACTGGCAGGCGACGAACAGACCCGCGTTCAGGGGCTGAAATACAGGACCGCTCTGGCGACTGACAGCGGGATGCTCTTTGCCTATCCGGACGAACGGATTATGCATTTCTGGATGAAGGACACTCCCCTACCACTTTCCATTGCCTTTATCAAATCAGACGGCTCAATACTGGAGATACGGGATATGGAGCCGTTCAGTTTGGAAAGCATTGCTTCAGCCGCTCCGGCCCAATACGCACTGGAAGCCAACCGCGGCTGGTTTAAGGACAATCAGGTCAAACCGGGCGACAAGGTTATATTCCCATCATCCCTAAATAACCGCTTAAGAAAGCAGTAGCCGTTTATTTTTATTGCATAAGAAGGGCAGATTTTCTATTATCTATCCCTATGAAAGTCCTGGTTACCGGAGCAACCGGCTTTGTCGGCGGCCACCTCGCGGAACGGCTGCTGCAGAAAGGATACGAGGTGCACTGCGCCTGCAGGAGTGCCAGCAACCTGCAACATCTCAAGTCGCTTCCCCATTCTGATAATCTTAGGTTCATCAACCTGGATATCTCAGACCCGTCTTCTTATGGAACGCTGGCTGATATCCTGAAGAGCGTGGATTATGTTTATCACCTGGCCGGCATGATAAAGGCGTATCGGGCTGAGGATTACGACAAGGCGAATTTCCTATCAACCAAATATCTCATAGAGGCCGTGATTAAAGCAAACAACAGGAATCTTAAACGTTTCCTGCACTTAAGCAGTTTGGCCGCGGCCGGTCCGTCCGATGACATCCAGGGAATATCCGAAGAAAACCCCTGCAGGCCGGTTTCATACTACGGGAAAAGCAAACTTAAGGGCGAAATGGCTGTTGAGAATTATAAAGAATCAGTCCCGATAACAATATTGAGGCCGCCGCCGGTTTACGGCCCCCGCGACAGCGGACTGCTATTCTTCTTCCAGGCGGCCGCCTTCGGCGTCAGGCCGCAATTCAACCATAGGAAACACATCAGTTTAATCTATGTCAATGACCTGGTTGACGCCATTATTCTTGCCGCCGAGTCAGCCCGCTCCATCGGCCAGACATATTTTGTGGCTGACAAGGATTATTATTCCATAAACAGCATTATCAACGCCATCAGCAATGCCGTTAATAACAAGGCAGTCGGCATCAAGTTATCAGACGGCCTCATCAAGACCGTAGCCGGCATATACGAGGGATGCTGTTATCTCTGCGGGCTGGAGCCGTCTATGATAAACAGCCAGAAAGTATTAGAATTAAGTCAGAATTACTGGACTTGTCTGACCGAAAAAATTAGGATGGATATCGGCTTTGAGACACGAACTCCAATAAATACGGGCCTGAAGGAAACAGCCGATTGGTATTCCAAAAACGGCTGGATTTAGATAAAGCCCCGCCATCCGGCGGGGTCTCCGCCAGAGGCACTCGCCTCGCCAGGCGAAGCCGGCGGGGATCCGCCCTTGGCGGATAACGGACTGTAACGCCCTTGCGGGTCTAACAGTCCGTAAGAGAGGTGATTTATGAATCCAGAAGCAAGCCAAACCATACCGGGCCATAACCTGATAATTATGCGGGTGGCCGAGCATAATCTTTCCTCTGTCATTGAGCAATTTGCCGACGCGTTCTCACTGGAAATAGAGCCGGCCGAACAGATTTTACGAAGCGCGCCAATTGTCTTCCTGACCGGATTGCATAAAGACACCCTTAAGATACTGAAAGACCGCCTCGTAAATCTTTCCAAGGCGGGCGTGGAATTTATGATTTCCACCCGCCTGTCGCCGACCATACCGCGCGTGGTCTGGCCCGGCAAAATGCCCAATTATGCCGCAACACCTTCAGGCGAACTGGTTAAATATGTTGATTTCCAGTGGCGCGGCAATGCCTTTGTCTGCCCCAATTGCGCCGAGACCTTCGTCTTCAAGAGGATTGGCAACCCCCTGGCCAGGTATTTGCAGGTCAAGGAAGAAACGCCCATCAAGCAGGCGCCAACAATTGCATCCGCTCCTGCGAAACCCAAGGAGCCGGCATCAAACATAGATGAAAGCGACGTTGTGGAACTGCCGCCTATAACAGACACCCAATCCGGTTCAGAGAGCGATGAAGTCGTGGAACTGGCGCCGGTTGAAGACCAGTCGCAGAACAACGCAGATGTGCTGGAGCCGATAGACATCCTTGAAGGAACAAATGGCATTAAAGAAGCACCGGCGGTGGCCGCCCATAACGGCTCAGAAGAAAATGGAGAAGTCGTTGAGGCGCCGGTTGCCGTTGAAGAGCCGGGCGCGGCGCCTATACCAGAAGAACTCTGCACCTGCAGCGTATTCCTCACCTCAATACCGCCCGAGAAAAAGGTGGCTACGGCTGAACTGATAGCGAAAATGAAAGGCATCTCGGTAAAGCAGGCGCAGGTATTGGCCACCCGCCTGTTGGTGCCTATTCTTAAGGATGTAAGTAAAGAGGAAGCGGCCAGATGCCTGACGGACTTCCAGAAAATAGGCGTAAAAGGCAAACTGACCATTAAGAAATAAACCGGTTGATTTCTTACAGGCAGGCCTGCCTGCCGGTAGGAAGGCGAAGCTAGCCATGGGAGTCGAACCCATAACCTTCCCGTTACGAACGGGATGCTCTGCCATTGAGCTAGGCTAGCGGTCATTGAAGCAGTGGGAAACCCATATCAATAATGACTAAAACTATAACTTATTCATAACGATAGTCAAGTAATTCGCTGCGCTTTGAAGATTAGAAAGGGTGAATTATGAACTCGGCAATGATTATGAGCGCCGTCCGCACCCCTATCGGAAGGTTTAACGGCTCCCTGAATACGTTCTCGTCCGCCAAACTGGGCAGTTTGGTTGTGGCCGAATCCATAAAACGAGCCGGTGTTTCTCCGGACATCGTTGAGGAAGTAATAATGGGCAATGTCGTCACAGCCGGATTGGGCCAGAACCCGGCCCGTCAGGCCGCTCACTATGGCGGCGTGCCGGACCGCGTTCCGGCCCTGACTATAAACAAGGTCTGCGGCTCAGGGCTGAAGGCGGTTATGCTGGCCGCCAATTCAATCAAGGCGGGCGAGTCGCAGACAGTCGTGGCCGGCGGAATGGAAAATATGACCAATGCCCCGTATATTCTTCCAACCGCCCGGTTCGGACAGCGGCTGGGACACGCGGAACTCGTTGATGCAATGGTGTTTGACGGCCTCTGGGACATATATAATAATTTTCATATGGCTATAACGGCCGAATTGGTCTCTGACAAATATAAGGTCTCACGTGAAGTGCAGGATGCCTTTGCCGCCAAAAGCCATCAAAAGGCGGTTAAGGCGACAAAGGAAGGCAGGTTCAGTGATGAAATTCTGCCGGTTATAATACCCGTTCCGAAGGGCAATGAACCGACAACTTTAGACAAAGACGAAGGCGTCCGCGAGGATACCACGGCTGAAAAACTATCCGCATTAAAACCCGCTTTTAAGGAAAACGGGACAGTTACGGCCGGTAATGCCTCGCAAATAAGCGACGGCGCCAGCGCCCTTCTGATAATGTCCTCCGACAAACAGGAAAAGATGGGGTTAAAACCGATGGCGCGTATAATAGATTATGCGGCCGGCGGCCTGGCGCCTGAATGGGTGATGATGGCGCCGGTTGAGGCAGTAAAGAACCTGCTCCAAAAGACAAAGATGAAAATAACCGACTTTGACCTGATAGAAATCAACGAGGCCTTCTCATCCGCTGCCGTAGCCGTAACCGCCGAGGTAAAGGCCGACCCGGAAATCGTCAATGTCCACGGCGGAGCGGTTGCCATAGGGCACCCGATTGGCTGCAGCGGCGCCCGTATCCTGACCACCCTTATCTACGCCCTAAAACAACGCCGTCTAAAAAAAGGACTGGCAACGCTATGCCTCGGGGGAGGTAATGCGGTTGCGATGGCGATTGAAATAATATAATAACCCATAGAATATTTATATGCCAAATATCACAAAGATAACCAAAAGGAAATTGGGCGAGATTCTCGTTAACGAGGGATTAATCACCAACGAGCAGGTTCAGGAGGGCTTGAGCGAACAGCAGAAAACCGGCGGATTGCTGGGCGAGAACCTAATTAAGCTCGGTTATGTCACCGAGATGGACATCGCCGCGGCGATGTCAACCCAGTTTAACCTGCCCTACATAGACGCATCCAAGTATAATATCTCAAAAGAATCATTTGGCCTACTGCCGGCCGATTTTATGAAACAATTCGTCATCCTTGATAAAATCGGCAACATCATAATAGTCGCAATTTCATCGCCTCTCAGTGAGAAGATATTCGACGAGATAGAGAAAAAGACCTCCTGCCAGATATTTGCGTTCGTCAGCACCAGTTCCCAAATCAACCAGGTGATGCAATCGGCGCAGGGCGGCGACAAGAAAAAACCATAATTACCCAAGATGAAAACGAGTTTGGACAAGAAAGTAAGCGGCCTGCTCCTCAAGCAGAATGTCATTACGCCTGACAAGAATCAGGAGATTGTCAATCTCTCTATCAACAACGACCTGTCTTATGTTGATGTCATCATCAAAAACAATATAATACCGGAATCCACCCTGCTGTCCATCATTGCCCTGGATACCAATATTCCTCCTATAGATATAGAGAAAATGCAGCCGGATGACGATTTGGTTCTGTCCTTTGACCGGGAGCGGCTGGAATCCTACGGCATGATACCATTAAGCAAACTTAACAACGTTATAACGGTTGCCCTTTCCAATCCCTATGACATCGTAAAACTCGACGAGGCCAAGATGTTCTTTAACTGCGACCTCAGGATGGTTATTTCAACGCCGCCGAAGATAAAGCAGAAATTGGAGGTCGTCTATAATCCCGGCGAAAAAGAGATGGAGAAATTATTGGATGAGAGCTTGACAGACGATGTTGAAATAACCAAATCTAACATCGACGACGATCTAAACGTCGCTGAACTAACCAAGTCAGCCGAGGATGCGCCGATTGTTAAATTCGTGAATAAAGTCATCTATAAGGCACTGGAGGAAAAAGCCAGCGATATCCATATTGAGCCGTATGAAAAAATGATTTCCATCCGCTACCGCAAGGACGGCGTTCTTCACGAGGCAATGTCACCTCCCAAAAAGATATTCAATGCGATTATTTCCAGGATAAAGATTATGACCTCGCTTGACATCGCCGAAAGACGAATCCCGCAAGACGGCAAATTCCAGATTAAGTTTGAGGGACGCCAGATTGACTTCCGCGTTTCAACCCTGCCTACTATCTTTGGGGAAAAGGTGGTGATGCGCGTCCTGGATTCATCAAGCATCACGATGGGCCTGGATGTCCTTGGGTTTGAACCGGAAGCATTGGATGCATTCAGGCGGGCTATCAACACACCATACGGCATGCTTCTGGTAACCGGCCCGACTGGCAGCGGCAAAAGCACCACCTTGTACTCGGCCCTGAAGGAAATTATGAATGTGGAAGACAATGTCATGACCGTGGAAGACCCGGTTGAATACCAGTTGGAAGGCGTCGGCCAGGTCCCGATAAACCCCAAAAGAGGCCTGCACTTTTCAACCGCGCTGCGTTCAATCCTGCGCCAGGATCCAAACAAAATAATGGTCGGCGAAATCAGGGACGGCGAAACCGCCGATATCGCCATCAAGGCCGCTATGACCGGCCATTTGGTCTTAAGCACACTGCATACAAACGACGCCGCATCATCCATCTCAAGGTTGATTGATATGGGCGTGGATAAATTCCTCGTGGCGTCTTCGGTAATCCTGATAGCCGCCCAGCGCCTGGCCCGAAAACTCTGTGACAACTGCAAGAAGCCGATGGAGAAACTGCCTGCTGTGGAAAAAATGGTGGAAATCGGATTTAAGGAATCGGAATGCAAATCAGCCGTTATTTATCATCCGACCGGCTGCCCACGTTGCAATAAAGGATACAAGGGAAGATTTGCCTTTCTTGAAGCGCTGGAACTTGACGATGAGATACGCCGGATGATTATCAGGGGTGCTTCTGTTATTGACATCAAAAACTATGCCGTAAAGCAGATGAATATGATAACCTTGAGGCGCTGTGGCCTCCTTAATATATTGCGCGGCAAGACCTCAATTGAAGAGGTTCTGAGAATGACCGAGATATAAATTAACCGATATGTTATCCAGCATTGACAAGAAATTTAACCGCATCCTGCTGAAGAACAAAACCATCACGCAGGAAAAATCCGACGAGATAGTCGCGCTGGTCAGCAAGGAGAAAAAGACATTTGTGGACCTTCTCATTGACAAGAAGGTGACAGATGAAAATACCCTGCTGTCAGCCATAGCCGCGGATGTAAATATTCCGCCAATCGTGCCTGACAAAGTCACCTTTGATGAAAAGGTAACGGCATCAATCCCTGAAAAGAAGGCGATTGAATTCAATATCCTGCCGATTTCCAAGATAGGCAATATCCTCACTGTCGCCGTATCAGACCCGTTTGATGTCGTGAAACTTGACGATATAAGAATCCTTACAAAATGCGAGTTGCGGCTGGTCCTGACATTGGAGCGCTGGCTGAAAGATGCCATCGGCCAGGCATACCATCCTGAAGAGCAAAAGATGACTGAATTAATGGATGATATGGCCGGAGAAACACTTGATTTAGAGTTAAGCAAATCCACCGCGGACAAGGATGAGAAACTGGATTTGACACAAATCTCCGACGAAGCCGGCGACTCGCCGGTCATCAAACTGGTCAATATGATGCTCGCCAAGGCGATGGATGAAGGCGCTTCGGATATTCACATTGAGCCCTACGAGAAAAGGACATCAACCCGTTTCCGCTATGACGGCGTCCTGCAGGAGGTTTTCTCGCCGCCCAAGAAACTCCATAATGCGGTGGTTTCCCGCCTTAAAATCATATCGCACCTTGATATCGCCGAACGGCATCTTCCCCAGGATGGAAAATTCCAGATAAAAAAGGCGGACCGGCGCGTTGATATCCGCGTCTCGGTGCTTCCGACCGTGCACGGCGAACGAGTCGTGATGAGGGTACTTGACTCATCGGCCCTAAACCTGAAACTTGAGGACCTGGGATTTGAAGAAAAGGATTTCCAGGCATTTGAACGGGCGATTGACGCCTCTTACGGAATGGTCCTGATAAGCGGTCCGACCGGCAGCGGCAAGACCACCACTCTTTATTGCGCGGTCAAGAAAATATTCAACCCGCAGGATAACATCATTACCGTGGAAGACCCGGTGGAATACCAACTTCCCGGCATCATCCAGGTGCCGGTCAACGCCAAACAGGGTATGACCTTTGCCGCGGCGCTCCGCTCCATCTTAAGGCAGGACCCGGATATCATTATGATCGGTGAAATGCGCGACCTGGAAACTGCAGACATCGGAGTCAAGGCCGCCATCACCGGCCATTTGGTCTTCAGCACCCTTCATACCAACGACAGCGTTTCTACCGTCTCACGCCTGGCTGATATGGGCATTGACCGATTTATGATTTCCTCGGCCGTCCTGTTGGTCGCCAACCAGCGCCTGATACGGAAATTATGCTCCAATTGCAAAAGGCCGATGCAGAAGATTGACGAGAAAAAACTTCTCACTCTCGGATTCAAGAAAGATGACATCAGCAAAGCCACACTTTTTGAGCCGGTCGGTTGTTCCCGCTGCACCGGCGGCTATAAAGGGCGCGTGGCTATTTATGAAGTACTGGAAATGGATGATGAAATAAGAAGATTAATCATTAATGATTCCTCGCCGCTGGAAATCAGGGACTACGCCGTAAACAAACTGGGCCTGACGACCATCAGGCGCGGCGCTATTATCAAAGCCATGCAAGGACTGACATCCCTTGACGAGGTGTCAAAGAATACCTAATATATATTAAGGAGACCTTAGATTATGAAAGAGTTCAAATACACGGCCCGGTCAACCACGGGCAAGCAGACCAAAGGCACGGTCAGCGCTATGAACCGCATTGAGGCCACCAACGAATTGCGCAAGAAAGGGCTGAACGTCCTTACCATTGAAGAAGGCGGGAAGAAAGGCGGGCTTTTCTCGTCAACCCCGTCTAAAAAGGCCTCCACCGAAGACCTGGTCATCTTCACCAGGCAGTTATCCACAATGATTTCATCCGGTATCCCGCTCCTGGAATGCCTTGAGGTTCTGCAGGAACAGGTCGACAAGCCCGGCCTCAAATTGGTCCTCGGCGAGGTCATTGAAAAGGTGCGCAGCGGCTCTGATTTCTCGGAATCCATCACGAACTACCCGAAGGTATTCTCCAAAATATACATCAATATGATCAAGGCCGGCGAGGCCAGCGGACAGTTGGACATCATTCTCAGCCGCCTGGCCGAATACCTGGAAAGCGCCCAGGCGCTCAAGAGGGAAATCAAATCCGCTATGACCTACCCGGTCATCTCGCTCACCCTGATTATCCTGATTGTCGTCGGCCTGATGGTCTTTATTATCCCGCAGTTTGAGAAGATATTCAAGGGGCTGGGCATTAACCTACCACTGCCTACGAAGATACTTATGCTGATTAGCTTGATAATGAAATCGTATTTCTTAATATGGGTACCGGCGATTATCGTACTCATCGTGGGATTTATGGCACTTATCAAGACCAATAAGGGCGAATATTACTACCACTGGTTCAACCTGCGGATGCCGGTCTTCGGAGACCTGTTCCAGAAAGTGGCCATTTCCCGCTTTGCCCGCACCTTTTCCACGCTCATCAAAAGCGGCGTGCCGATATTAGGCGCGCTGGAAATCGTCGCCTCAACCTCGGGCAACCGGCTCCTTGAAGACGCCATAAATAACGCCAAGGAAAATGTCCGCAAGGGCGAGACGCTCAGCGACCCGCTGAGCCGGAGCAAGATTTTTCCGCCGATGGTCACCCGTATGATAGGCATCGGCGAGAAATCCGGCGCCCTGGAACAACTCCTGGAAAAGATATCGGAATTCTACGACCAGCAGGTCAAGGCCGCGGTTGAAGGGCTGACCTCTATGATTGAACCACTGATGATCGGCTTTATGGGCGTGATTGTCGGCGGCATCGTCATCGCCATAATGATGCCTATATTTGAAATCCAGAAATCCATCGGCAAGAAAAAGTAGTGCGGCTGGAATCTCCAGATGCAAGTATTTCATAATATCCTGCTTTCACGCCTGAAATGGGTCCTGTTCTGGCGGCTCTGTATCGCCATCCTCGCCTTGGTGGCCGTTTTAATCTCGCAGTTACCGCTGAAAGGGGCTTTTTTCCTCCAGCCGCGCTTCCTGGCCGCCTATATCGTCCTGACCGTTGCCTGTTTCAGCAACATCATCTATCTCGTCCTGCTCAAAATAGCCCGTGATAAATTGAGAATCATTGCCATCCTTCAGATAGGCGTGGATATTGTCCTGACCTCGTCGCTTGCCTATTGCACCGGCGGCTCGGCCAGTATCTTTGTTTCCGTATATTTCGCCCTGATTCTGGCCGCCAATATCCTTATCTCGGCCAAGGCCGGGCTCTTCTTTGCCAGCGTCTCCACCACATTCCTGGCCCTGATTACCATCATCTATTCCTTCAGCGCGGCCGGGCGCTTTGCCCTGCCCCTCCTGCCCCCGGAATACGTCCAGAACACCGCCCAGGGCTTCAGGTTCATCTTCCCCTATCTTTTATTCTTCACCCTGATTATCCACTTTGTGGCATATTTCGTGGGACGGCTGGTTATCGCCCTGAACTACGAACGGCTCCTCAAGGCCCGAATCCTCCAGAATATGACCAGCGGCATCCTGGTCCTTTCTCCCCAAGGCAAAATCCTCTATGCCAATCCGACTGTCCAGCAGATGTTCGGCATCAAATTCCCATCGCTGGAAAACCCGCCCGCCAATTTCGCCTTAAAGGAATTCCTTGACAATGCCGACCGCCTGGACGCCCGGCAGAAGGATAAATTCCTGTCTTTCAGCCGGACATTCTTGAACACCGAAGTGACCGCGATAGCGAATCAGGAACCGCCTCATACCGACTCCCAACTGCCGTTTATTCTGAATATACCCGCGCTCCGCAACAGCGCTGAACGCACCCTGTTGGAGATAACGACATCCTTTCTTAAGTCGGACGATATGCAACTCAGGGGATTTATTGTCATCATCACCGACATCACCCTGGAGCAGAAACTGGAAGAAATCTCAAGACAGAGCGAATTCCTCAACTCCCTGCGCGAGATGAGCTTGGGCATCGCACACGAAATCCGCAATCCGCTCGCATCCGTCCGGGGCGGGGTTCAGGAAATATCCAACCAACTCAAATCACATCTTTCCGAAGACCAGACCACCCTGATAAAGACCATTATCAAGGAATCCGAGCGCCTCAACAACCTCGTCAACAACTTTATTGACTTCACCCGCGACCGCAAACCATCTCTGCAAGCGGCTGATATTGCTGAAGTCATCAATGAGGTTCTCCTGATGATACGCCAGGCCACGCCTAATAGCGCCGGCATCAAGACGGACTTCCAGGCAGATAAACTCATCTGCAGCATAGATGCCGGGCAAATCAAGCAGGTTGTTTATAATATCATTATCAACGCCCTTGAATCATCTGCCAACGAGAAATGCGATATCTCCGTAAAAATCGTAAAATCCGCCAACCAACTGCTCATATCTTCAAGGGAAGGCGTGATGATAGAAATCACCGACTGCGGTAAGGGAATTCCTCTGCACCAAATCAACAAGATATTCGACCCATTCTTCACCACCAAATCAGACGGCATCGGCCTAGGGCTCTCCATTGCCAAGCGTATCATAGAAAACCATGGCGGCAATATTACCGTGGAAAGCAAACTGGACAAAGGCACCACCTTCTCTATCTGGCTGCCCCAAGACCAGAATACAGGCAAAATCTCTTGACCCCGTTAGAAGTATTTGGTTTCGTATTCATATAAATATCTATATCAGTAATAGAATTATCGTTAAGATGAGGATTCTATAATACGGTCGCCTGTGGCGACCTACTTCTAACGGGGTTAACCCTTTACTATTATTGGTATATTAGAAAGTCCGAGGTGCCTTATGGCAGAGGCGAAGAAAATCACTATACCCTATCTCTATGAACTCAAGAAAAAAGGCGAGCCCATTTCCTGGCTGACCACCTACGATTATCCGATGGCCGTGCTGGTGGAACAGGCCGGTATTGAGATGATTCTGGTGGGCGACTCGGCCAGCATGGTCGTCTACGGGAATTCGTCCACCTTACCCATCACCATGGATACCCTGATATTGCACTGCCAGGCAGTCCGGCGCGGCGCGCCCAATGCCTTTGTCATCGGCGATATGCCCTTCCTGTCCTACCAGGTATCGGTGGAAGAGGCAGTGCGCAATGCCGGCCGGTTTATGAAGGAAGGCAACTGCGACGCCATCAAACTGGAAGGTGGCGCCCGCATTGCCGAGACCGTCCGGGCCATTGTCAACGCCGGTATCCCGGTGGTGGGCCACATCGGCCTGACCCCCCAGTCCAGTTCTATGCTGGGCGGCTTCAAGGTCCAGGGCAAGGACGTGGAAACCGCGGTCTCGCTCATTGAGGACGCCAAGGCGCTGGAAAAGGCCGGGGTCTTCGGAGTCCTGCTGGAATGCGTGCCCACCAGGATTGCCTCGCTCATCCGCAAAAATATCTCCTGCCTCCTCTTCGGCATCGGCGCCGGAGACGACGTGGACGGCCAGTTATTGATTATCCACGACATCCTCGGGCTCTACCAGTGCTTCACCCCCAAGTTCGTCAAGCAATACACCAATCTGGCTTCTATTGTCGGCGAGGCGCTGGGCAAATACCGCTCTGAGGTCAAGGGCCGCCAGTTCCCCCAGCCAGAACACTCTTTCACCATTTCCCCGGCCGAACTCAAGAAGGTGGAAGAATACCTTAATAAGAAGTAGCCGGTAAACAGTGGACAAAAGGCAGTATAGAATCCGTCCGTCCCCCACTGACTACTGTCTACTGTGTACTCTCTACTGATACCCTATGTCCATCCGCCAAGAACTGATAGAAATCCAGAAACGGCTGGTCAAGAAACTCAAGACCGAACTCTATCTGGACTACTGCCGTAAAAACCCCCAGATTGACAGTTATTATGAGGACTATAAGCAACTCACCAGTCGCTACGAGCGCATTGCCACCAAGCAGGAATTAGTGGAGCAGGTCCTGGCGTCTGACATCACCTATCTGGGTGATTATCATACCCTGCGGCAATCCCAGAAGACGCTCATCCGCCTTCTGGAGTCAATCTATAGCGCCGAGACCCCATTGGAAAAGACCAGGCCGATTATCCTCGCACTGGAGATGATTCAATCCAAACACCAGGACGCATTAGACCAATACTTGGATAGGAAGATTGATGAGGCGTCTTTCCTCAAGGCGATTGACTATGACAAGACCTGGGGCTTTGAGTGGAATCACTATAAGGTTATTCTGGACTTTGCCAGGACGCATCACCTCAAGGTGATAGCCCTGAACTCCGAGCCGTCTCTGTCAACCAAAGGCGAAAAGGCCTCGTCCCTGCACCGCCGTGATAAACTCGCCGCCCGCATAATCGCCCAAACCAGAATCCAGAACCCACAATCTATAATCATCGCCCTCTTCGGCGACCTGCACATCAGCGAAAAACACCTGCCCCTTGAGGTGGATAAAATCCTGCCTGCACCTGCCAAGAAACTCATCATCTGCCAGAACAGTGAACGGATTTACTGGCAACTGGCCCAGGCCGGAGAGGAACAAAGGATTGACGTGGTCAAAATCAAGGACAATGTCTATTGCGTAATAAATACCACGCCCCTGACTATGTTCCAATCCTGCGTCCACTGGTATAACCAGGAGCGCCAGATAAAAACCCATCCGGCCCATAAGGATTGGTCTGAAAGCGACCTCTCCACCTCGTTTATTGACGAAGTGGCCCAGTTAATCAGGACCATCTGCGAGTTCCTGGAGATGGAGGTGCCCAAGACCGACTCGCTCACGGTCTGCACAGCCCAGGACATGGAACTATTAAGACACATCAAGAAAGAAACCCTCTCGGCTGAAGAGGCCAGACACCTTGAAACCGACCTGCTAAAGACCGAGAGTTACTTTATTGAGGATGCGGATACAATTTGTCTCACCAATCTCTCGCTAAACCACGCCTCAGAACAGGCGTCTCACTTTATCCATCACAAATATATTGAGGATAAAACGTTATACGCTACACGCTCCACGTCCGCCAAAGGCGGATCCGCCTCTGGAGGACAAGACGAATTCTACTACGCCGTCCTGCGCGAGGCAATGGGTTTTCTCGGCTCCAAGGTCATCAACCACAAGCGGATGTGCTACAAGGAACTGGATTTCTCGGACTTCCTGACTCAATACAAGGGTAAACGTCTCTCCACCAAACATCTCAAGGAGGTCTATCAAATCTCGCTCTTTGTAGCCGAGCACAAAAGGCGGGAGAAGGAGTTTGGCGAAACAAGCAAATGGCCCACCTATAAAAAGGTATCGTATCTATCAACCGATGAGTTCATTAGCATATCGCACGCCCTGGGCTATATGCTGGGCGACAAACTCTATGATGGAGTTATGCAGGGCATCATCAAGCGCTCTGAGATACGCTCTCTCTTCCAGAACCCGCTCAAGCGCCGCAAGGAACCACTGGAAAAATACCTGCACCTCATTGGCCGCACCCAGACAATCAAAGAGACATACCTCAGACGCTCAGACCATTTGTAACCAAGTAGCGATAATTCACCACCCATCACCCGCTTAATACGCCTGGGCTGGAAGTATAATACACCTGGGCTTGAGGTGCAATATAGGTGGGCCGGAGGGCTAATGCCCCTGGGCTGGATGTCTAATTCCCCTGGGTTGGAGGTATAATACGTTTGGGTTGGTGGTTTAATACCCCTGGGCCGGACGGCTAATACCCTTGGGCTGGATGTTTAATACAGGTGGGATGGAGGGCTAATACGGATGGGCTGGATGGTTAACTGATTCAATATCTCTCGCATTGTCCAACCGCTCCTTTGTAGTGGCTCCGATTGCGTCCTTCTATCTGGTGGGTGACAAGCGGGCTTCAGGTTGGATTCGGGAATCCGACCTGGCCGACGGAGCGCCCTACAATATCACCTCGCCCAGAGAGGTCAACGCAGTCAAGGCGGCGATTCAGCAAAGAATCATCCAGGGCGGACAACTGGTCTCCAACCAGGGCCTGCAACAGGATGCGATTGATGCTGAGAACGCAGTCAACGCCTCGCTCTTAACCAAGTTAAGAGACCCGGCGCGCTGTGACGCCTTTGTGCAAGACCCGGCACCGGACAAGTGCTTCTGCTCCTGGCAGGTGGATGGGAGCGGCTTGCTCTATCTGCACCTGCAGGTCGGACTGACCACGCCGTAGAAAGATGATTATTGACTCCCGCCTCCCGACATTACGTCGGGGTGCGGGGTCTTTTATTGTTTCTGACCTACCGGGTAACCACTTCCTTCTGCCTTTGCTTATTGGCAATATCCTTTTCCGCAAATATCGGCTCACCAGTGAAAGGATTCATCCCTGTATAATACATCAGGGCCGAATAGGTGGCGGGCAGGGGTGTAAAGACCTGCACCTGCTCAGGCGTGATTTTCAGTTCCTGCCGGGTGTATTTCTTGAGTTCCAGCATATCCCTATAATCACAGCCCGGATGCGCGGCAATGAGATAATAGGTCAGGAATTGCCGTTTGCCGAACTGCTTGCTCAGACGATAGAACTCGTCCTTGAAGCGCTTGAGATAATCTCTACTCGGTTTCCCCATAAACGCCAGCACCTTGTCCTCGGTATGTTCCGGCGCTATCTTTAACTGGCCTGAGGTGTGATACTCCACCACCTCGGCCAGATACTTCATCCCGTATTTTAGGTCTTCCATCACCATATCGTGCCTGATGCCAGAGCCGATAAAGACCTTCTTGACGCCCGGTATCTGCCTTATTCGGCGCAGGAGCTCTATCTGTTTCTTGTGCTCTATTTTTAGGGTTTTACAATACTCAGGATAAATGCACCGTTTATCTACGCACGCACCACTCTTTAGTTTCTTGGCGCATTCAATACCATACATATTGGCGGTCGGTCCGCCCACATCAGAGATATAGCCCTTGAAGCCCGGCGCCTGGGCCATCTTTTCCGCCTCGCGGATGATGGATTCCGGGCTTCGGGAGATGACGGTCCGGCCCTGATGCACGGCTATGGAACAGAAATTGCATTCGCCGTAACAACCCCGGTGGCTGGTGATGGAAAACCTGATTGTCTCTAATGCCTTAATCTTGCCCTGTTTCTTGTAATATGGATGCACATCATTCTCGTAATCAAGGTCATAAATAGCATCAAGTTCCTTGGGAGTAAGATGCTCAGCCGGATGATTCTGAATCAGATACCGCGTATCCTGCTTCTGGCACAGGCCTTTGGAGGTTATCGGGTCGTTATTATTATAAAAGGTGTGGAACATCTTCACGAATTTACCCTTATCCTGTTTAACCTCTTCATACGAGGGCAGGAAGGCAAACCCGTCCTTGGGCTGAGGCGATATGTAGCAAATACCGCGGATATCCCGGTAATCACTACCGTGCTTCATCCGGTTAGCCAGTTCCACAATGGCCTTTTCCCCCATTCCATATACCAGGATATCGGCCTTGGCGTCAAAGAGTATGGAGCGCCTGACAGAATCGTTCCAGTAGTCATAATGGGCAATCCGGCGTAAACTCGCCTCTATGCCACCCAGAACAATAGGTTTAGTGTCTTTATAATAGCGTCTTATCAGGTTGGAATAAACAATAGATGCCCGGTCTGGCCTTTTGTCATTCTGTCCTCCGGGAGTGAAATCATCCTGATGCCGGCGTTTTTTGGAAGGCGTGTAATTGGCAACCATAGAATCAACCGAGCCGGCTGTAACGCCCCAGAACAGCGCCGGCTCACCTAATCGGGTGATATCCCTATCACTTTTGATATCGGGCTGGGCAATGATACCGACCCGGAATCCGGCATTAACCAGCACCTTACCGATAGCCGACACTCCGATAAACGGACTGTCTACGTATGCATCACCGGTAATGAGAATAATATCTAATTTCTCATAGCCGAGTTTCCTGGCTTCTTCTATGACAGTTGGCAAGAACATATTATGAGTATATGATATTATATTGGTGAAATCAATATGTTTACTCTGATAATATGAAGTATCCGGACGGCATCAGGGAATTGCGCCAGCCGATATTTCTTGACCAGGCCGGTCCCTCCTGCTACCCTATTCAAATATGAAACTGCTACGTAACAAACTCATCATAAGTTTTGTAATCGTGGTGGTGATAATTGGCGATTATCGGGACACAGAGCCTGTCCAAAGACTAAGATACTCGTTCATTAGTAGTAGGCAATATTAAAATATTATACAACATATAGTATATCTTGGCGCCAAAAATAGAGTTTTTAGACACGTTTGACACCTTATCGGCGAAGACATCATAAAGCAGGTGCAGGATAAAGTCAGAACTGACCTTAATTCAGCCCGCGAGATATACCAAAGCGAGGTTAGCAATATAAAAACCATTGTCCGCCTGACCGCCGAGCGTTTCTATATCAAAGATGCCCTTATCAAAAAGGATTACGACAAACTCTATTCTGAAATCACCACGGTCCGGAAACGGGAGACGCTGGATTTTCTTACCCTACTTGACGAAAAAGGCCGGGTAATAGTCAGACCCAGGAATACTTTGCTTATCGGCGATGACCAGACATGGTCTGAAATTGTGCGTAATGCGCTTGCCAGGAAGGACTCGTTCGCCGCGCTCCCCATCAAGTTGCTCTTATTACCGATAAAACTTAGATACGCTCAACCAAAACAATGTAGCAGAAAGCAGAAAATTATTGATACGAGAGGATACCAGCATAAATATAACAAAAATCCAATATTTTGCTTGACATCTGACATAAATCTGGTAATATACATATTGTGATTCTATTCACAGATTTAATATAAAGATAGTAATTAAAATCACAAACTTGCTTGGTAAGATAACTTTGTTTGGTCCCCTATTTCTAATGAGAATCAATAGCGCTATCAGGCGCTAAACTAAAGAAGTAAACAAATATGAACGACAAAAATAAGATTGGTTCTGTGGTCGTGGTGGGCGGCGGCGTGGGCGGGATGCAGGCATCTTTGGACTTGGCCGAGGCCGGTTACAAGGTTCACCTGATAGAGCAGGAGCCGTGTATCGGCGGGACAATGGCACAATTGGACAAGACCTTCCCGACCAATGACTGCGCTATGTGCACCTTAGCGCCACGTCTGGTGGACACGGGCAGTCATCTTAATATTGACCGGATTACCAATGCGGAAGTGGAGAAGATAGAAGGCGAGCCGGGCAATTTTAAGGTGACCATCAATAAGAAGGCACGCTATATTGAACTGGACAAGTGCACGGGCTGTTCGGCCTGCGTGGAAAAATGCCCGGTCAAGGTGGATAGCGACTTTGACACCAATCTCATCAAGCGCAATGCGATTTACCGACGTTATCCCCAGGCCGTGCCCGGCGCATTTGCCATAGACAAGCAGGGCGTCAGCCCCTGCAGGTTCGCCTGCCCGGCCAACGTCAATGCCCACGCCTATGTAGCCCTGATTGCCCAAGGGCGGTATGCCGAGGCATTGGAGGTGGAGCGCCGCGACAATCCCTTCCCGGCCATCTGCGGACGCATCTGCCCGCATCCCTGCGAACTTGAATGCACCCGCAACGAACTTGATGAGCCGGTTTCTATCGCGTCTCTGAAGCGCTTCCTGGCCGACTGGGAATCAGCGCATCCTGATAAAAGGCCGCCTATTCCTGAGATAACCAATCGTGATGAAAAAGTGGCAATCATCGGCGCCGGCCCGGCCGGATTGATGGCGGCCCGCGAACTGCGGCTCAAGGGCTACCAGGTGACGGTATTTGAATCGCTCCCAGAGGCCGGTGGGATGCTCAGATACGGCATCCCTTCATACCGCCTGCCCAAGGAAATCATCAGACAGGAAATCCAGAATGCAGTGCTTGACTTAGCCGTGGAACTCAAGACCAATACCGCATTGGGAAAAGATATTACCATAGATGCTCTGAAGAAAGAGGGCTATAAGGCGATATTTATTGCCATCGGCGCCTGGCAGGGTCTGAGATTAAACATCCCGGGCGAGAGCGATTATTCCGGTGTGATAGATGCCGTAACCTTCCTGAGGAATCTCAATCTTGATAAACCCGATAATATTAAGGGTAAAAAGGTAGCCGTGATTGGCGGTGGCAATGTGGCGATGGATGCGGCGCGCAGTGCCTGGCGCTTGGGCGCCTCGGAGGTCAACATCATCTACCGCCGGAGCCGTAACGAGATGCCGGCCAATCCATGGGAGATTGAAGAGGCACTGGAAGAGGGCGTGAAGATTACGTTCCTTACCGCACCGGCCAGGGTCTTGGGCGAAGCAGGCAAAGTGACCAGGTTAGAGTGCATCAAGATGCAACTCTCCGAACCGGATGCCTCGGGCCGGCGCAGGCCTATGCCGGTCAAGGGCTCGGAATTTACTCTACCGATAGATATCCTCATCCCGGCCATCAGCCAGCAACCGGGACTTGAGGCGGTCAAGGGTTCTGGGATAAGGAACAACCCGATGGGGCTTTTTGAGGTGGATACGATTACCTTAGAGACCGCAGTGCCGGGCATCTTTGCAGGCGGCGATGCGGTTTCAGGTCCGGCCACGGCTGTGGAATCAGTGGAATCAGGCCGCCGGGCCGCGGTCTCCATTGACCGCTACCTCAGGGGCGAAGACCTGAAAACCGGACGCGAAGAGCCGGAGCGAACCAAGGCCACGAAGAACGTTGAGGACATAGAGAAGAAACCGCGCCTGAAGATGCCCCGCCTGCCTGTTGCCGAACGTGCGGGCAATTTCAAGGAGGTGGAAGCCGGTTATACCGAGGCGCAGGCCAGGGAAGAGGCCTCAAGATGCCTGTCCTGCGCGGTCTGCTGTGAGTGCCTCTTGTGCGTAGCGGCCTGCGAGGCCAAGGCGGTCAATCATACGATGACCAGGGAAGAAAAACAGGTCATTAATACCGGTGCGGTGATTCTCGCACCCGGATTTGAGTTATTTGATGCGGACAAGAAGAAGGAACTGGGCTTTGACCGTTATGATAACGTGGTAAGCGCTCTGCAGTTTGAGCGGATTATGTCCGCCAGCGGCCCGTATTCAGGCCAGATTCTGAGGCCGTCCGACAAGAAACACCCCAGGAAGATTGCCTTTATCCAATGCGTGGGCTCGCGCGAGGTTGACCATAATTACTGCTCCTCGGTCTGCTGTATGTATGCAACCAAGGAGGCAATTATTGCCAAGGAACACCAGCACGATTTGGAATGCCATATATTTTACATTGATATCCGCGCCTTTGGCAAGGGCTTTGAGCAATATTACGAACGTGCCAAGGAATTAGGCGTAAAATACACCCGTTGCAAGCCGTCTTCTATTAAAGAGGTGCCGGCCACCAGGAATCTCGTGGTTATCTATTATGATGAAAACAATCAGAAGGCGGAGGAGGAATTTGATATGGTGGTCCTGTCCTGCGGATTAGAGCCGCCGGCCTCGGTCAGGAACCTGGCAAAGACATTCAATATTGAACTCAACAAGCACGGATTCTGCCAGACCACCAAGTTCACGCCGGTAGAGACGAACCGCCCGGGCATCTATGCCTGCGGTCCGTTCACCGAGCCAAAGGATATCCCAGAGACCGTGATGCAGTCCTCAGGCGCGGCCTCCAAGGCGATGATGCTTTTGACTGAGGCACGCGGGACTCTGATAACCAGGCGAGAATATCCGCCTGAGATGGACGTAATGGGACAAGAGCCGCGCATCGGCGTATTCGTCTGCCATTGCGGAAAGAATATCGGCGGCGTGGCTGACGTGCCGGCTGTCAGGGATTATGCCAAGACACTGCCTAACGTGGTCTATGCGGAAGATAACCTTTATACCTGTTCCTCGGATACCCAGAAGAAAATCAAGGAGATGATAAAGGAGCACAACCTGAACCGGGTGATAGTGGCATCCTGCACCCCGCGCACCCACGAGCCGTTGTTCCGTAACACCTGCCGCGAGGCGGGGTTAAATCCCTATCTCTTTGAGATGGCGAACATCCGCGACCAGAATACCTGGGTGCATATGTTTGAGCCGGAGAAAGCCACCCGGAAGGCAAAGGACCTGGTCCGGATGGCTGTGGCCAAGTCGCGGCTCTTAGAGCCGCTCCAGAACCGTTCGCTGGAGGTAGAGCACGATGCCCTGGTCATCGGCGGGGGGATGAGCGGTATGACCACAGCCCTGGAACTGGCCAACCAGGGATTCACCACACATTTAGTGGAGCGCTCCGAGGAACTGGGCGGCCAGATGAAGCATCTCTATTACCTCCTGGAAGAGAATTATAAGCCGCAGGATGAACTGACCTCGCTTATCAACAAGGTCAGCACCCATCCTAGGATTAAGTTATATACCGCAACCAACGTGAAGTTGATTGAGGGCTCAATGGGCAATTTCAAGACCACCCTGGAGACGCCCAACGGCGCCGCCGGAGGCGAGCCTCGCCAAAGGCGGGAGGTGGTCTTCAAACACGGCACCGTGATTGTTGCCACCGGCGCCCAGGAATACAAACCCAAGGAGTATCTCTACGGCGATGACTCAATGGTCATCACCCAGGTGAAGTTTGAGGAGAAACTCGCCCGGTTGACCGGCATAGAGCATAGAGCAAAGAGTAAAGAAAACTCCTTTAAGCCCTATGCTCTAAGCTCTACGCTTGCTGTTTCCAATCCGGATTTGGACAAGGTCAATTCAGTCGCGATGATACAGTGCGTGGGCTCGCGTGACAAGGAGCATCCTTA
The DNA here is from genome assembly GCA_040753835.1 of Planctomycetota bacterium. GTDB lineage: Bacteria > Planctomycetota > MHYJ01 > JACQXL01 > JACQXL01 > JACRIK01. The sequence goes on along the minus strand of JBFMDM010000011.1, from coordinate 2,050 downwards.
TTGCTCCCGTATCTGCTGTTCTATGGCAATCAAGAATGCCCTGCGCTTTAAGAAACTAAAGCCCGATGCGTCGGTCTATGTCCTGTACCGCGACATCAGGGCCTACGGATTCAACGAGGAATACTATCGCAATGCCCGCGAGCAGGGTGTGATTTTCCTGCGCTATGAGGACGACAAGAAGCCGGAAGTAGCCCGTAAGAACGGGAAACTGACCGTAACCCTGGATGACCCGATTCTTAACCAGAAGGTGATGTTGCAGACGGATTTGGTGGTTCTGTCAGCCGGAACCGTGGCCGAGCCGGGTAATGAGGAACTGGCCAAGAAACTCAAAGTCCCGCTGACCGCGGACAAGTTCTTCCTGGAGGCGCATATGAAGTTAAGGCCGGTGGACTTTGCCACTGAAGGCGTGTATCTCTGCGGCCTGGCGCATTCTCCCAAGAATATAGATGAAAGCATCATCCAGGCCTGCGGCGCGGCTTCAAGGTCAGCTACCATCCTGTCCAAAGATAGGATTGAACTGGATGCGATTGTCAGCAACGTGATAGACGAGAACTGCGACGGTTGCGCCTATTGCGTTGACCCCTGTCCGTATCATGCGTTGACCCTGATTGAGTATGCGCGGGACGGTGCGATTAAGAAGACGATAGACCGCGACTTGGCGCTCTGCAAGGGCTGTGGGGTCTGCCAGGCAACCTGCCCCAAGGGCGGCATCGTGGTCAATAACTTCAAACTGCCGCAGATACAGGCAATGGTAGCCGCAGCATTAGAGCCAGTAGAAACGAAGTGACGTACTGGCTCTTATCCCGAAGTAAAACGAAGGGATTGGAGCCGCCGACAACTTAAGTGAGGAATTATTATGAATGAGACACAAACTTCAACAGGCGAACAAACAGCAACTAATACCTTTGAGCCGTTGATTATCGTTTTCTGCTGTAACTGGTGTTCCTATGCGGGCGCAGATTTGGCCGGCACTTCACGTCTGCAGTATCCTTCCAATATCCGGATTATCCGGGTGATGTGTTCGGGGATGGTTCATCCAAACCTGGTGGTTGATGCCCTGTCAAAAGGTGCGGATGGCGTCCTGATGTTGGGTTGCCATATCGGCGATTGCCATTATCTGGAGGGCAACCTCAAGGCACAGGCAAGAAAAGAGGCGATAGAGTTGCTGTTGGATGATTTGGGAATAGAAAGAGACCGCTTCCGTCTGGAGTGGGTCTCGGCTTCGGAAGGGCCGCGTTTTGCACAGGTGATTAAGGATATGACCGGGCAGGTTCGGAATCTCGGTCCGAGCGCATTCAGGCAGTATTAAGAACCTAACGGGTTTTGTGCGACAGCACGCCCCGTAGGGGCTCTCTGCGACACCTGTCCCGGAGTGGCGCCTTGGGCGCCACAGAGGGGGAACCCCGAACCTGCCTGCGGTAGGCAGGCCTGCCTGCGCAGGCAGGGGGGTAAATCGCACCGCTACAAATAAACCTGTAGCGCCTGTCTGGCGCAGGCAGGGTCGGACCCCCGGTGTCCATCGGGGGGCAGGTTTATCCGACCAGATAAAGAAACGGCCTGCGGCAGGGCCTTGGGGCAATATTATGAAGTTGGATAATAATATTCCAATATACTCAATCTCCGTGGTTTCCAGATTGTGCGATACGCCCATAAGGATGCTCAGGGAATACGAGAAACAGGGATTAATCAGACCCAAGAAGTTCAACCGGCGGCGTCTGTTCACGGCCAATGAGACGGGGTTTATCAAGGATATCAGATACTACCTGGCCGAAAAGAGGATGACCATTAACGGCTTGAAGGAGTTTTATCTTCGGGCGGCGTGCTGGGAAATCAAGCAGTGCAACCGCCGGGACTGCCCGGCTTACGGCAAACTGAATAAGCAGTGCTGGGAGGTCGTGACGCACCATAAGATTTGCGATGGTAGCGCCTGCCCCTCCTGCCCGATTTATATTATCAAAACATCGTCAAAAGGTAGGCCTGAAAAAAGGCATAAGAGCCATTTTGCGTACCAGTAGACGAGACAAGAAAATAACCCTGTTAGAGGTTATCT
>JBFMDM010000010.1:0-35013 GCA_040753835.1 Planctomycetota bacterium | reverse complement strand
AATAGCTCTGAAGCAGAATAATCAAATCCATTATATACCAAGTAACAAAAAAACCCTTTGCGGCATCCAACAAAAAGCATAATATACCCCAAGGTAATCCTAAAACCCTTGCCACGTTGGTTGCCCCAATATTCCCGCTCCCTACCGTACGTATGTCTATACCTTTCTTTAATTTAACTATTATATATCCAAACGGTATAGACCCAATCAGGTATCCTGCAACCGCACAAATAATATAATACATCATTTATCGTTAATCCGTGTAATCTGTAAAATCTGTGGTTTAGAACGCCCTATCCACCATCTCACACACAATATGCCCGGCGGTGATATGGCATTCCTGGATTCGGGCTGAGGTATCGGCCGGCGCCGAGAAACATAAATCCACGGATGCCTTCAGTTTATTCTTCCTGTTGCCGGTGAATCCGATTGTAAAGGCGCCATTTTTGCGCGCGGCCTGCACGCCCTTTAACACATTCAAAGAATTCCCGCTGGTGGAAAATGCCAGCACCACGTCGCCTCTATTCACCAACGCCTCAACCTGGCGCGAAAAGATATTCTCAAACCCGTAGTCGTTGCCGATAGCCGTGAGATTTGACGTATTGGCAGTCAGGGCAATGGCCGGCAATGCCCGGCGGCTGCGCCTGGTAAAACAACCCACGATTTCAGCCGCCAGATGCTGGCTGTCCGAGGCGCTGCCGCCGTTACCGAAGAGCACAATCTTGTTACCCTTCTTCAAGGCATTGATAACATTATCCGCTATCTTCGCAATCACCTCAACCTGATTGAGCATCAGGTATTTTGTCTCGGCTGATTCTATGATACGGCTGATAACACTATTTACTTTCATAGATAATTCTCCCTCGTTATGTCATTCCGTGCTTGACACGGAATCCAGTTCTTAGTGTGACTATCCTGGATTCCTACTGGAGTTCATCCCGTGGATTCCCGCTTTCGCGGGAATGACATTTGGGTATGATTTCAACCATACCTTATATTTTATTATCTTATATTCTCCTCAAGTGTCAACTTAAAGGAAACTTAAATTCCTTGACTTCCCCAACTTTTATAGGTAAAAGAATTATTCTTAACTTCATGTATTTAGAAAGGCCCTAGTATGAAACAAGTATTACTTTACTCCCTGGCATTAATCTGTGTCATCTGCGGCTGCCAGTCGTCCGGCGTGGCCGGCACGCCCTCAGCCACCCCTGAGCCGCTCAATATCACAAGCCACAAGATTACGGCCGAACTGAACCCGCTCATACACTATATCGCTGTAACCGACACCCTTGAGGCAACGGTTATCAAACAAAGTGTGCCGCCCAAGGCCGGCAATTTCTACTTTGCCCTGCATCCAGGACTGGAATTAAAATCCCTGGTCTGGCAGGACAACAAGAACCCCATACTCCTCAACGTTACCAAGGGCAAACTGGACTGGCTCCAGCAGTATAATTTCTCACTGCCCCTTTCCCGATCGCCGGAGCCGGACAAGTTCACGCTTATCGCCTCGTACTCAGGCAAGATATTTGACAAGCCCGAGGACGAGAAGACGCTTGGATTCGTGGCCGGCGGCCGGACCTCAGGCGTCATCTCGGAACAAGGCGTGTATTTGCACCACGGCACCGGCTGGTACCCGCGCCTGCCCTCCAGCCCGATGATTAAGTTTGAGGTCACCACACTGACCCCGGCCGGATGGGAGTCGGTCGGCCAGGACGAACTGAAATCGCGCACTACCAAAGACAACATCACCACCACGACCTGGACCAGCAACATCCCCTTTGACGGTTATACCCTGGTGGCCGGCCCGTATATTATCACCTCTGAAATGGTGAACGGCGTCCGGGTCGCGGCGTATTTCTATAAGCAGTCCCAGCAGTTCGCCAAGACGCACATTGACGCGGCCAGGAAATTCCTGTCTATTTTCCAGTCGTTCCTTGCGCCCTATCCGTATAAATCCTTTTCCATCGTGGAGAACTTCTTCACCACCGGCTACGGAATGCCTTCATATACCCTGCTCGGCTCGGACGTGATAATGATGGGCCGGCACGCCAACGAGGGCGGCATCGGACACGAGATGATGCACTGCTGGTGGGGCAACTACGTAAACGTGGACGAATCCCGCGGCAACTGGTGCGAAGGCCTGACCACCTACTGCGCCAATTATTATTACCTGGAACTCAAGAAGACGCCCCGCGATTCGCTCAACTACCGCCGCATCAACTGCGTCAAGTTCTCGGCATTCGTCAACGAAGGCAATGACAAACCGGTCCGGACCTTTGTGGGCAAGCAGGCCGAGATAGACAACGAAATCGGCTACGGCAAGCCGGCCGCGATGTTCCATATGATTCGCAAGATGATAGGCGATGATGCATTCTTCGGCGCTTTGCGCCTGGTCATCAAGGAGAAAGGCGGCAATAAGGCCAACTGGGAGGATTTCCAGTTCGCCTTTGAGAAGACATTTGAGCAATCCGCCAAAGATAAAGGCGGATCTGCCTCCGGCGGAAAACTCCAGTGGTTCTTTGACCAGTGGCTGGACCGGACCGGCATCCCGGACCTGACCCTGGAAAACCCGGCAGTGAATAATAACAAGGTCTCGTTCACGATCAGGCAGAATACCGTTCCGCCCTTCAAACTGATGCTCCCGGTAGTCATCACCACTGACCAGGGCAAAGAGGAAAAGACGGTTGAGGTATCCAATGTCGTGGAGAACAAAACCGTTGAGGTCTCAGGCGGAAAGGTCCTTTCCATAGCCATTGACCCTGAGCATCACATCTTCAGGCGTTTCAAAGACAAGGAACTCTGGCCCTGCCTGGGCGCGACTATGGGCGACAAGAACTTGATTGTCATCTATCCGTCCGCCGGAACTCCAGAAGAAAATGCGCTCTACAAAAAGGTAGCCGAACGCGTCTCTAATAACTTCAAGGCCGCGATGAAAGGGGATAACGAGATATCCCAGACCGACCTGAACAACAATTCCATTATCCTGCTCGGCTCGCCGGCCGTTAATCTGGCCACCGCCCAGTTGGTCGCCGATTCCAGGTTCTCCGCAGGACCCGCCTCTGGAGGGAAGCCAGCCAACTGCGCCATTACCAAGGACGGCTTCAGGATTAACGACACCAACTACCATTCCCAGGGCCAAGCCCTGATGGCCTCGTTCTGGAGTCCGTACAACAGCAAGAAATACATCACCCTGTTTATGGGTCTGTCCCAGCAGGCGGCCGAACGCCCGGCCCGGGTCATCTTTTTCTACCGCTGGGACCATTACCTCATCTTTGAACAGGGTCAGATGATTCGCAAGGGCGATTTCACGGCCCCGTTTAACTCGCTGGAGCACCGCTTTGCCGACGCGCCTGAAACCGCTCAGCCGCCCGTAAAGGAATCCACCCTCAGCGAGGCAATCCGAAAACACTGCACCTACCTGTCCTCGGATAAACTGGCCGGACGGACCGCAGGCACTGAAGGCGACAAACTGGCCGCCGAATACATCGCCTCGGAATTCAGGAAATACGGACTGGAAACCGAAATGCAGGCATTTGACATACAGATGCAAAAACTCGGTAAGAAGACCTCATTCGGAATGAAACCAACCGACAAGTGGGAGGTAAAGCAATACGCACTGGGGAGGGATTTCCTGCCCCTGAATTTCAGCGCCAATAAAGAGTCCAACGGCGCAGTCATCTCGGCTAACTACGGTATCTCAAGCGAGGAATTCGGATATGACGACTACGCCAATCTTGACGTCAAGGACAAGATTGTCGTAGTCAAGGCCGGACTGCCCGAGCCGCTGGTCAAACTGGCCAATTCTGGTACTATTACAGCCTCCAAACACGCCTCTTCGTTCCTCAAGACCGTTACTGCCCAAAAACGCGGGGCAAGAGGCATCATCATCGTCGCACAAAAAGGACTGTCCGACGACTGCGCCGTTTGGCAGGAGTTCCCGTCCGAGGCATTCCATAAGCGGCTTCAGTCGCCTGAGGCCGCCGCGTCAAATATGACCCTGCGTTTTCTTGTCTTGGGCGGGCAGTCAAGAATCTCCACCGACCCGTTGCTGCCGGCTGTGGTCGTGACCGAAGAAGTCGGCAAGGAACTGCTGGCCGCGCCGGCCACGGCCAATATTGCCACCGAAACGACCTGGGAAAAGGACTGCGCTACATATAATGTAATCGGCACGTTAAAAGGCGAATTGTTACCCAGCGTGGTCATCGGAGCGCACTATGACCATCTCGGCGTCAGCGCGGACAATAAATATTTCCCTGGCGCCAATGACAACGCCTCAGGCGTAGCCGGACTCTTGGCTATTGCCGAGACGATGGCCAAATCAGGTGTAAAACCCAAACGTAATATCGTATTCGTGGCATTCGGCGCCGAGGAATTCGGGCTCTACGGCTCCAGATACTATGCCAAGCACAACACCTCACCCTCCAAGACCATTGCAATGTTGAATATGGATATGCTGGGCCGGGGTAATCCTACTGAACTCTATGTGATGGGCGTGTTGAGGAATCCCGAACTCTATGATGTCGTCAAAAAGGCCAATGCCCAGACGAAACTGACCCTCAAGGACAATATAGAGTTTACCTTCAAGTTCGGCTCGGACTATTATTCATTCTACGAGGAAAAGATACCGTCCTTGAACTTCACCTCCAGCCGGTTTATGGAACAGCATACAGTTAATGACACCGCGGACAAACTGGACATAGAAAAGATTGAAAATGCTATCAATCTGGTATCCGCGGCCCTGCTGGAGATTGCCAATTCCAGCATAACCTTCCCTCTGCCCAGGGAAGTGGAAGTCCCGTTCCCCGGTGGAATGGGCCCGGGTATGGGCGGCGGACATCCGGGCGGCCGTCAGGGTGGGAATAGGTAGTCGGGAACCACAGCCCTGTGCGAACTCTACTGAGACCACGGAGTGAAACACTGGTCGGACAGCATTTAGCCAGTGGCTGAAGCGCACCGTGTACTTACACAGATGGGCACAGATTAGAATATGAATAAAACTGTTCTGATTATTCTATTACCAACGATTATGTTGATTAGTTCAGCATCCATGGGTTGTGGACAGGATAATAATACCAGCGGAAACGCTTATGTTAATGCTCATAATAATTCGCAACAATCTTGGGCACAGATTGAAGCCGGGGCCGCACATACATTAGCTATCAAATCCGATGGCTCACTCTGGGCTTGGGGATATAATGGAGATTATCAGTTGGGAATAGGTGATAAAAAAGACCGCAATTTACCCTGCCAAGTTGGAACAGACACTAAATGGAAACAAGTCACCTGCGGTGCTACACATACTGTTGCAATTAAAACCAACGGTACACTCTGGGCTTGGGGTGATAATTCTCTTGGTAAATTAGGGACAGGAAATAGAGTCTCTCAATCAACACCTATTCAAGTTTGCGCCGACACCAATTGGAAACAGATTGCTTGCGGTGAAGATTACACTGCAGCAATTAAGACTGATGACACACTTTGGATATGGGGAAAACAATTAGGGCTAACAGATAAGCATAATATTGTTCATCATATCTTACCGGTTCGGGTAGGAACAGACACCAATTGGAAACAGGTTGCTGGAGGATGGCACCACATCTTAGCGCTCAAAACCGATAACACGCTTTGGACTTGGGGATATAATCACAACGGTCAGTTGGGTCTAGGAGATAGAAATCATCGTTTAACACCTACTCAAGTTGACACTACAACAAACTGGCAAAATATTATGGGTGGAAGTGATCATACCGTAGCACTTAAGACTGATGGTACGCTCTGGGTTTGGGGAGGTAATGAAGCCGGTAAGTTGGGGCTGGGGGATACAACTGTTCGTATTTCACCTACTCAGGTCGGAACAGATACTAATTGGAAACAGATTGCCTGCGGTGGCAGGTGTACATTTGCACTTAAGACCGATGGTACACTCTGGGCATGGGGGTGGAACACTTCTGGCGAATTGGGAATAAACGATTATAAACACCGTTCTGTTCCAACGCAGATTGGTATTGATAGAATCTGGCAAAAGGTTATCGCTGGAAACACTCAAACTATAGCAATCGAAACTGATGGTACGCTATGGGCTTGGGGATGGAATAGATCTGGTCAATTAGGATTAGGAGATTGGATAGACAGATACACTCCGACCAAAGTTGGAAAATAGAAACCGTTTTCCTACACCTCTGCGGCTAATATTAGCTGTTTTATTTTTCCTTGACAAACCCGCGCATTTAATATATACTTCTTGATTGCGTAATGGGTGAAATTGTAACCTCTTGACCTAAGTCAAGGTTTTACCGAGGCGGATAAGGCGGCTTTAATCGGATTAATCCGCTTTATCTGCTAAATCAGCTTACGTATTTTAAGAACAGGAGGATATAGATATGGCAAAAACAATAGGTATAGATTTGGGCACCACTTTATCAGTCGTGGCCGTGCGTGAAGGCAACGAGACGACGGTCATTACCAACGCTGAGGGCGGCCGGCTGACCCCGTCCATCGTGGCCTTTACGGACAAGGGCGAACGGCTGGTCGGCCAGTTGGCCAAGCGCCAGGCCATCACCAACCCGACCAATACGGTCTATTCCATCAAGCGCTTTATGGGCCGCCGTCGCTCCGAAGTTGCCCAAGAGGAAAAGATGGTCCCCTACAAAGTAGTCGGCTCAGGCGATGAAATGGTCAAGGTGGAAGCCCGGGGCAAACAGTATTCGCCGCCGGAAATCTCGGCTATGATTCTCCAGAAACTGAAGGAAACCGCCGAGGCCTACCTGGGCGAGAAGGTAACCGACGCGGTCATTACCGTGCCGGCCTATTTCAACGACTCACAACGCCAGGCCACCAAGGACGCGGGCAAGATCGCCGGCCTGGATGTCAAGCGCATCATCAACGAACCGACCGCCGCGGCCCTGGCCTACGGGCTGGATAAGAAAAAGAACGAAAAGGTGGCTGTCTATGATTTGGGCGGCGGCACCTTTGACGTCTCGGTCCTGGAGGTGGGCGACGGCGTAGTTGAGGTTCTCTCCACCAACGGTAATACCCACTTAGGCGGCGACGACTTTGACCAGCGACTCATCAACTATGTGGCGGACGAATTCAAGAAGAAGGAAGGCATTGACCTGCGCAAGGACCAGATGGCCCTGCAGCGGCTGAAAGAGGCCTGTGAGCGCGCCAAGTGCGAACTCTCGTCCTCGCTCCAGACCGAGGTCAACCTGCCCTTTATCACGGCCGACAGCACCGGCCCGAAACATCTCCAGATGACCATTACCCGAGCCAAGATGGAACAGCTCATCGAAGACCTGCTGGTGTCATCACTGGCACCCTGCAAACAGGCACTGGCCGATGCTAAACTCAAGCCAGAGGATTTGGACGAGGTCGTGCTGGTCGGCGGCTCAACCAGAATCCCGCGCGTCCAGGAACTGGTCAAGGAATTCTTCAAGAAGGAACCCAACCGCTCGGTCAATCCGGACGAAGTCGTGGCCGTCGGCGCGGCAATCCAGGGCGCGGTCCTCAAAGGCGACATCAAAGACGTGCTCCTGCTGGACGTGACGCCGCTGACCCTGGGCATCGAAACCCTAGGCGGCATCCGGACCCCGTTAATCACCCGCAATACCACGATTCCGACCAGTAAGAAAGAGGTCTTTTCCACGGCGGCCGATAACCAGACCGAGGTGGAAATCCACGTGCTCCAGGGCGAACGCGAAATGGCATCGGATAACCGGACATTGGGTAAGTTCAAATTATCCGGCATTCCGGCCGCACGGCGCGGCGTGCCCCAGATTGAGGTCGCCTTTGACATTGACGCCAATGGCATCCTAAATGTCGCGGCCCTTGACAAAGCCACCAACAAGAAACAATCCATCGTCATTCAGGCATCGTCCGGACTGGCCAAGGAAGATGTGGAACGGATGGTCAAGGACGCCGGGCAGTATGCCGAGAACGACAAACAGCGCAAGGCGCTGGCTGAAGCGCGTAACCAGGCCGACCAACTCATCTACTCATCGGAAAATACCGTGGCCGAATTAGGCGACAAGGTCACGCCGGATGAAAAAGGCAAGATTAACTCGGCCCTGGAACGGCTGAAGAAGGCCAAGGAAAAGGACGATGTGGCCGAAATCAAAAGCGCTATGGAAGAACTTACCAAATCCAGCCATACCCTGGCGCAGAAGTTGTACGAGCAGGCCAATAAGCAATCCGGCGGCCAGGCCGGTCCCGGTCCTGAAGCCGGCGGTCCTATGGGTGGCGGATTCGAACCCGGGCAGGAACCCCCTCAGCAACAACCGCCCAGTGGCGGCAAGGGTAAAGGCAAGGAAGGCGACAACATCATAGACGCTGAATTCGAGACCAAAGATAAGTAATCTTAGGCGGGACTACACAAACTCTAATCCCCCTTTTAATCCCTCCGTACGGAGGGATTAAGGGGGATTTTCACTTAATTTTCATCATAACCCACTAAATTAAAGAAGTTATGCTAATAATCAACCACTGGGGCGAAACTTTTCATCCTTGGGTCTGAATCTTTCATCCCTGGGGCGGAAACTTTCATCCCCTGGGATAACTCTTTCATTCCTTGGTCTGAGCCGGTCATCTCTCAGTCCACTCGTTCATCCCTGGGACTGAACCTTTCATCCCTAGGGCGGAAACTTTCATCCTCTGGGATAACTCTTCCATCCCTTGGGACAAACCGTTCATCCCTTCGACTAAATCAGTCATCCCTCAGTCCAAGCATTCATCCTTGGGGCTGAACCCTTCATCCCTCAGGACGAACCGTTAGTTCTCCAGAATCAAATAATGGAGTTTGGCGTATCTCGGATTATCCCTAATTATAAATCCTACTGTATCAGATTCAAGCCGGTGTCTTTATCAGGGGTGCGTAATATGCTGGTTTTAAGGTCGGTCAGGGCAATCTCGTCCCGCACATAACCTCTACGCTGGGAAACCCAAGTTTAAGGTTATGTGCGGGATGAATCACCACCTCTCCATCCTTGCGGGTAATGTTGCCTGTCAAACTAACAATCTCCAAAGCGCCTGCCTGCCCCGATGCTTCGGCAGGCAGGCCGGACATCTGCTTGCATCCGTATTGCTTCGTTGCGGGATTAAAATGCGCCATCTCCACCGAACTGACTGCGCCGATGCCATTGAAGAATCCGGACAGGATATTCTCTTTGCGGCAGACCTCGATCAGTTTCTCTATTATCTTCTCGCCCCTGGCCAGCACGATCGTAACTTTTATGGTACTTCATAAATAAATATTAACTGCAACCACAGATTTCACAGATTACACGGATTTCAAGCAAAAGAATAAACACGAATCAATCGAATATATGCGAATCGCACTAATTATTTTATTCGTCTCATTAGTATTCATTCGCTTGCGCGGTCTCTGCGGAGTTCGTGTTATTCGTGTTTATTATACCCGGCTGTTGTTCGGGTCATCCAGCCAATTCTTAATAGTCCCAACCACTGATTTGACACAGCCATCCTTAAACGGCGATATCAGGTTGGCCACTCCGGTCAAGCCCACGAATGCCTGCCTGCCTCCGGCCTGGCACAATTTAACATAGTCCGACCAGGCCGCGGGACGGTCTTCCAGTGATTTCTTCCAGAACTGGAAAGAACATATCCGGGCCAGGGTGTAGTCAATATAATAAAACGGCGCCTTGAAGACGTGCAACTGCTGGTGCCAAAAACTACCCCGTTCCAGATATTGGTTACCGTCGTAATCCCGGTACGGCAGGTATTTGCGCTCTATCTCGCGCCACTGCCTCTTGCGCTCGGTTGGCGTGGCATTGGGATTCTCATAAACGAAGTGCTGGAATTCATCCACGGTCACGCCGTAAGGAATAAAAAGCAAGGCGCCATTGAGATGGGCAAACCGGTATTTGCGGACGCCCTCCCTGAAGAACTTCTCCATCCAGGGCCAGGTGAAGAATTCCATGCTCATAGAATGTATCTCGGCCGCTTCTAAGGTCGGGCTCTGGTATTCCGGCAGGGTGAACCCGCGGGTGACGTAGGCCTGGAAGGCGTGCCCGGCCTCGTGGGTCAGGACGTCAATATCGCCGGAGGTACCGTTGAAGTTGGAGAATATGAAAGGCGCCTTGTATTTGCCGATGAAACTGCAGTAGCCGCCTCCGGCCTTGTTCGGCTTGCTGACCAGGTCCATCAGTTCGCTGTCCATCATAAAGTCAAAGAACTCTTTGGTTTCAGGCGAGAGTTCGGAATACATCTCGCGGCCGTTGTTGACAATCCAGTCCGGGTCGCCCTTGGGCTTGGCGTTTCCGTCCGGGAAATTCAGACCCTCGTCGTAGTGTTTAAGGTGGTCCAGTCCGAGCCGCACCCGCTGGCGCTCCCGTAGGTTCGAGGCGATGGGTACGATGAATTCCTGAACCTGCCTGCGGAAATTGGCCACCATCTTGGCGTCATAATCAGAACGGCCCATTCGGTCATAACCCAGTTGCACGAAGTTTTTGTATCCAAGTTTACGGGCAATCTCCACCCGGGTCTTGACCAGTTTGTCATAGAGCTCGTCCAGTTCGGCCTCGTGGCTGGACAGGAATCCGTATTTGGCCTGGGCCGCTTTTTGGCGCGTCTGCCGGTCCGGCGAAATCAGGAACGGCCCCATCTGTGCCAGGGTCCGTTCCTTCCCCTCAAACATTATTCGGGCCGAGGCCAAAAGCGCCGTGTATTCGCTGGAGAGTTTATTCTCCATCTGCAAATCCGGCACGATTTCCGGCTTGAAGACCTTGAGCGCCAGTTCAGCCATAACAAAGAGATGCTTGCCTACTTTCTCCTCCAGCCATGGCCGGTGCTTGGATTTGATGAGCAGACCGTAATAGCGCGTCTCGTACTGGCCCAGCAACGGCCTGGCCTGGTCAAAATATGCCTGCTCATTCTTGTAGAACTCATCGGCTGTATTGATGGTGTGGCGGATTGAGGCAATGGCGGCCATTGACCCGAATTCAATCCGGAGTTTATTGATATCGGCCATCATGGATTCCATATCCTGGGGCGTGGGCGCTGATTCCAGTTTATCCAGCAAGTCCTGGTAATGGGCCTGGATGTCCTTGATATCCGGGCGCCGGTATTCAAACTCGCTGAATTTCATTGCAAGACATTGCTAAACCACAGATTATCATAGATACACACTGATTATCGGTGTTCGCTACAGCGGTCTCTGCGGAATTAATCTATGCGTATCTGCGGCCTGTATTACTGATTATCGTCCTCTACCCCGCCTGAACGGACGGGCGGCTTTGGGCTGCTCCGGCCGGCGGAATTGACGAACTGCTTGATTTCCTCCAGATTCTCCAGGATGAGTTTGGCCTTGGACAGTCCGAAGGAAAACGGGAAGCGGTCATTCTCGTCGCGCTTCAGGGTGATTACCGGCTTGCCCCTGTATTCGCCTATCTCTATCATATAACACCTCTTTTCCCCGATATTCATCGGGATTGTTATTTATGCCCTAACAGGATAAGGTGTTCTATGTCGCTGTGCTCCGAGAACACCTAATGAACCGTTCTTAAAGCCCCAATTCCTTTAACTTCTCAGGCGTGGGCCTGCCATCCTTGTCCCAGCCGCGCTCCTTGTAATACTCATCCAAGAGTTTCTCCACCTTTTCCTTGGTGATAACGCTCCCCTGGGTCGGGCCGTTTGCCACGGCTTCCTCGTACCAGCGGGCCGGCGGGTAATCAAAATGCCGGCCGAAGGTCTTGCTATGTTCCCTGATAAGGAACAGGCGGGTCAGGTTCCAGACCCGCTCTGATGCCTTCATCAATCCGTCAAATGTGAAGTCCATTCCGGTGGCGGCCTTGAGCAGTTGCGGGTAGTAATCCAGTTTGAGTTCCAGTTCAACCCATTGCAGGCGGCAGCATCCAACCATATCAAAAATTGGCCTGATGTGCTGGAGTTCCACAACTTTTTTGGCCTTGCCTTCAATAATGTCACGGCCGACCTGGATGTCGTGTGTGATGGCCCAGGCCCGGTTGTGGTGCGCGCCGATGTCGCAGGTCATATAGGCCAGCATCATAGCCGGCGCCTTGCGCGACTCGTAACCGGAGATTTCCAGACCCTTTACTTGCATAGCGAATTTCTCCGAGCCCTTGCCTAATTTCTCCGAAGCGACCTTTACGCCTTCGGCCAGGAGGTTGCCGATGCCTTCGCGGCGGGCAATCATATTGATTATTTTCTCAAATGCATCAATACTGCCGAATTTCCAGTCCATTCCGCCGGTATCCTTCTTGGTAATGATGCCTTTTTCATAGCATTCCATTGCAAAGGCAACAACCGAACCGCCGGAGATTGTGTCAATTCCCAGTTCGTCGCAGAGGTAGTTGGCGTAGGTGAGGTTGGCCATATCACCGATGGCGCAATCGCCGCCGATAAGCGCGGCGGTTTCGTATTCCGGGCCTTCAACATAATAGTCCTTGTTGTTCTTTGCGGTCTTGGCATATTTGCCGCAGGCCGAGGGACAGCCGAAACAGGCCTTGTGGTTAACCAGGGTCTCCTTGACCAGCACGTCGCCGGAAATCTTCTCGAATCCGTTGAGATAGCCGCTCTGGAAATTGCGGGTCGGGAACGAGCCCTGCTGATTTGACCAAACGGTCACGCCGGCCGTGCCTTGGGCAACCCAGTGCTTCCAACCCGAATGTTTGAAGCAATCGGCGAATGCCTTGCGGCCCAAATCCAGGAGTTTATCCGGGTCGGCCACCTTAAGCGATTTAGTGCCCCTGACCGCCACGGCCTTGAGGTTTTTGGAGCCCATTACCGCGCCGACGCCGGTCCGTCCGGCCTGGCGTCCGAAGTCGTGTGAGATGCAGGCGAACTTAATCTTGTTCTCGCCTGCCGGACCGATAACCGCTATCTCAAAGTCCCGGCCCAGGTCGTTCTTGAGCATATCTTCAGTGGTGATGGCACCCTGTCCCCAGTATTTTGCCGCATCGCGGATTTCCACCTTGTCGTTGTTTATATAAATGTACACAGGTTTTGATGAGATGCCCTCTATAATAATAATGTCGTAGCCGGCGTATTTTATCTCCGCGGCCAGATGACCACCCATATTGCTGTCGCCGTATGAGTTGGTGGCCGGAGATTTAGCGGCAAAGGTAATCTTGCCGCCGGCCGGCAGGAACAGACCGGACAATGGTCCTGAAGCGATGAGCATCTTGTTTTCCGGGCCAAGCGGGTCTATGCCGGGCTTGATTTCGTCATAGAGAATCCGTGCCGCAAAGCCGCGTCCGCCCAGGTATTCCCTGGCCAGTTTTTCAGGCAACGGCTCGGATGATATCCGACCCGTGGAAAGATTCACTCTTAATATCTTACCACCATAACCGAACATATGAACTCCTCTCTTAGAGTCAGTTAAAGCGAAGCGACTTACTGACTCTTAGACCCGCCGAAGCCCCAGCGTAGGCGGGTTTACGCTACTGTTTACTCTTTTATAGACAGCACCTTTGTCCCGCAGACCGGGATGCATTCCTTACACAGGTCGCACTTTATAGGCACCGGGCTGTCCTCGTGCAGGAACATCACCTGAAGCGGGCAGGCCTTGACGCACTCGCCGCAACCGGTGCATTTATCGGAATCAATGATATAAACGCCGTCTTTTTTGGAGATTGCCTCAACCGGGCAGACGCTGGCGCAGGTGCCGCACTGGTTGCAAACCCGAACTTCATAATGGCCCGGCTTGGGGAACTTAGCGTCAACAGCCAACGCGGCCTTTTTGGGGTTTACTTCCTTGAAATGGTATAACGAACAGACGGTCAGACAGACCCGGCAACCGGTGCATTTTTTGGAATCAGCGTCTAAATACATTGTCAAACTCCCTTTCTACACTGTATAGAGAAAGGAATTATACTAATTTTCCCATATTTGGGTCAAAGAAAAGTATCCACTTAATATTGACCCGATAATAAATTATAGTATTATTACTTGCATGCCGGTATTGGTTTTATTATTGGTCTTGCTTTTATGCGGATGCAGTTCATCAGACCCTGCTGTGCCCCAGCCCGCCCAGACCCTGCCAAGCCGGATACCGGCCCAACTGAAGGAAAAAGCCTCAATCGGCATTGTGCCGGTCCTGTCGCCCGAGCCAGCCCGGAAAAAGGATTTCTACGACTATTTCCTACCGCCGCCGGATAAGGACAAATACGAGCAATCTCGGCGCTACACAGCCATTATGGCAAATAAAATCAAGGGAACCCTGGAACAAAAGGGATTTGTCCCGTTCGTGACCATCCCGGCCCGGACCGAGGACCTCTATGCGCCAGAGTTTTTTGAAGTGCTAAAGATATCCTGCCCGGCTGAATACTGCCTGATAGTTTACCTCTATGAACTGACGGACAGCGAAAAGAAGGTCGGCCGAACGCCACCTGAAAAAGAAGGCGGCTATCCGGTTGAGCAGTGGCAGCAGGACGCCATCGCCCGCTCGCGCATTGAACTCTATGAATCACCCAATATGAACCTTATCTGGCAGTATGACGTGATGAACAAAGCCCTGACGATAACCGATAAGAAAATATCCGGCAGCAAGCCGCTGGACGACCTGGCTTATTCGCTGGAACAACCGCATTATTACGAGCAGATTAACAACGAAGTAATCCTCAAGACCGTCCAGGATATGATGGACGCCTTCAGGACGCTGGCCGTCAACCTCAACGCCAACCATAAAGTCAAAACCGATATCTATGTCTATAACCAGAAGGTGGTTAATGACAATCTGCTCAGGGACGCCACGGTAACCGTCACCTGCATTGCGCCAGCCGGGTCAAGCGCGCCAGGCCAGGCAAACAAAGGGCCGGCTCTGGTGTTGAAACAACACTTTACTTCCGATGCCAACGGGCAGGTAAGCGTGGAACTTCCCGAGGGGTTTTACCGGATAGAAGCATTCATTCCTTCAGAGACGGGCCAGGCAAGCAGTAACTCCTTTCAGACCCTTATCATCGGCGATGTCAGAAGAATAAATATCATACTAAAGTAATGATAAATCTCTTTCAGCCGTCGTCCATCGCGGTTATAGGCGCCTCACGCGAGCCGGGCAAACTCGGATACGCCACCCTCAAAAACATCGTCACCAGCGGCTACAAGGGAAAGGTCTATCCGGTAAACAAAAACGCCACGGAAATACTGGGGCTCAAGTGCTATCCTGATATCCGGGATATTCCTGACGATATTGACCTTATCATATTTTCCGTGCCGGCGCCGTTTGTCCTGCCTGTCCTGAAATCAGCCGTGGAAGGCAAAAAGAATCTCAAGTCCGCCATTATCATCACGGCCGGCTTCAAGGAAATCGGGCTGGAAGGCGCGCAGATGGAAAAGGAAATACGCGAGATATTCAGGAAAAACAATATCCGGGCCATCGGCCCGAACGGCGTGGGGTTCATTGATATGGCCACGCCGCTTAACGCCACCTTCCTACCCTCTGATAAACTACCGCCCCACGGACGGATTACCTTCTTCTCCCAGTCCGGCGGGCTGTGCATGGCCATACTGGACTGGACCATCCAGGAACAAATCGGAATATCCAAGTTAATCAGTTTGGGCAACAAGATAGATATTGACGAGATAGACCTGATAGATTACCTGGCCAAAGACCAGGATACCAACGTCATTCTTGGGTATCTGGAGTCCATAGAAAACGGCCGCAGGTTTATGGAGGTAGCCCGCCGGGTAAGCCGAATAAAGCCGATAGTAATGGTCAAGGGCGGCTCAAGCGTGGCCGGTTCACGCGCCGCTTCGTCTCATACCGGCTCTCTGGCCGGGCAGGACCGCTCCTACCAGGCCGGATTCCTGCAGTCCGGCGTCATCCGCGTTGAGACATTGCCTGAACTGTTTGATGTGGCGCGCGCCTTTGCCGCTTATTCATCAGATGGAGGAAAGCAACTGGCCGGACCGCGCATCGCCATCATCACCAATGCCGGCGGCCCGGCCGTTATGGCCACGGACCAGATTGAGAAGTCCCGTGTACTCCAGATGGCGCAATTCACAGAAGAAACCATTGCCAGGTTGCGCTCCGAATTCCCGCCCGGCGCCAATTTCTATAACCCGATTGACGCCATTGCCGACGCTACCTACGAACGTTATGCTCTGGCGCTTGAAGCGGTCCATAACGATAAAAATGTGGACGGCATACTGGCCATCTTACTGCCGGCCAGCAAGGAAAAACAGCCCGAGGCCATTGCCCGGGCCATCGTGGAGAGGTTCCGCAAGGCAACCAAACCAATTCTGGCCTGCTTTATGGGCGGCGAGATTGCGGACCGGGGAACCGAAATTATCAAGCAGGCCGGCATACCCTGCTATTCATATCCGGAACAAGCCATCACCGCCTTCAAGGCGATGTCCCAGTATCACAACTGGCTGAACAAGCCGCAAGAAGCCGAGGTGAAGTTGGCGCATAAACCGCCAACCGCCGTGAAGAAAATACTGGAGCCGGCGAATAAAACCCTTACCACGGACGATGTGCTGAAAATCCTGCAGCATTATGACATACCGGTGCCTGATTTCCGGCTGGCCCAATCCCTGGAGGATTCGCTTGACTATGCCGAAGAAGTCGGTTATCCGGTGGTCCTAAAGATTGTCTCTCCCGATGTCTCCCATAAGACCGACTTCGGAGGAGTGAAACTCAATATCTATACCCCGGCCGAACTGAACAAGGCATTCCGTGAGATTACGGAAAGTGTCTCCCGCTATGCATCTGAAGCGACTATTAAGGGAATTCTGGTCCAGAAGATGGTTTCAGATGGGAAGGAAGTGATTATCGGTGTTTCGCGCGACCGCCAGTTCGGGCATCTGATTATGTTCGGCTTGGGCGGTATCTATGTTGAGGTCTTGAAAGACGTCTCATTCCGCCTGGCACCTCTGAAGATGTCCGATGTTGAGGCGATGATTCGGGAGATAAAGACATATCCGTTGCTCAAGGGCATCCGGGGCGAGGAGCCGTCCGACCTGCAGAACCTCAAGGAAACCATACTCAAGGTCTCGCAGTTGGTAACCGATTTCCCACAGATTGCGGAACTGGATATAAATCCGTATAAACTATTCTCTAAAGGAGGAATAGCGATTGATGCAAGGATAACTATAGCATAGAGCAAAGAGCGTAGAGCACTATACGCTATACGCTCTACGCTCAACAAGGAGAACAATATGAGGACTTTATTCGTCTCTTCAGTAGGCGACGCGGCGGGCAAGAATATGCTCATCGCCGGTATCGGCAAAAAGATGCTGGCCGACAAATACCGGGTTGGATTCCTCAAACCGCTGGCCAACAAGCCCCATTTGCACGAGCGGATAACCAGCGATGAGGATGCCCTGTTCTTCCATAACATCTTCAATCTGGAAGACCCTGTCAAGCATCTCACCTCTCTGGTGGTTAACGACGAACTCTTCAGGAATATCATCTCAGGCGACGAGAAAGCCGAACTGGCTGATAAGGTCAAGGAAAGCATAGAAAAACTCTCTGCCAATAAGGACGTTCTTCTGGTCAAGGGACTGGGCCGGTTCTACCGCGGCGCGTCCCTGGGCCTGAGCAAACACCGCAGTGACCGCGCCAGCGAACATAACCTCATCCGGAATTTCAACTGGCCGACCATCCTGATTGACGGGTTCCAGGCAAACCGGTTCGCCCTGCCCATTGATATCATAGACGGCTTCATTATGGCCAAAAAGGTCCTGGGCAATCTCCTGGCCGGAGTCATCTTCAACTACGTTCCGGCCAACCAGATGGAATACCTCAAGGACAAGATTGTCCCGTTCCTACAGAAAGAGCACAAGATAGAAACCCTGGGCCTGATTCCGGCACTGCCACGGCTCAAGGCGCTCTCTATCAGGGAAATCAAGACGATGCTCCAGGCCGAACTCCTTTCCGGCGTAGACCAGGAGGACAAGATTGTCGAGGAATTCTGCATCTCCACGATGAATATGGAAAACGATATCAGGTATTTCAGGGATACGAAATGCAATGCGGTCATCGTGAGCGGCGACCGGGTGGAAATCCAGTTGGCCGCGCTGGAGAGCCGGGTGGAATGCCTGATTCTCACCGGCAAACTCTATCCGCCGGACATTGTCCTGTCCAAGGCCGAGGAGATGAATGTGCCGGTCCTGGTGGTGCGCGACACCTCGCTTGAGACCTCGCGCAAGATAGAGCGTCTCAGAAAGCACTTTGGCTTGTATACGCCGTCCAAGATAGATGAGGCAATAAAACTGGTCCAGAAGAATGTCAGCATAAAGGGAATATATAGAAAATTAGGGATGAAATGAAAAAAGAGGGGGCATCCTGACAAATGTCAGGATGCCCCTTTTACCCTGCTTGTCCTTACACCTTTACGACCTGAATATTGAGATAGTATATCCCATTCTCCAGTTCGTATCGGCAGAAGGACTTGTCCGGCAGGTTCAGTGGCTGGAACTCTACAAACGAGGCGTCCTGAATGCCTTTCAGGAAGTCGTTGATGTAGTTATTCTGTGCGTCAATCACTGACTGAACGCCTTCAGCCCTGATAATCACCACGCCTGACTGGACCAGTTTCTGCAGGAGACCTGCCTTCAGGAATGTCCTGAATGCGGTCTTAGCCACATTGACCGGTCCGCCGCCTTCCACGGTGATTTTGTCGCCTGCCCGGAGCATACCTTCGGCTCGCTTATCGCCGGTGAGCCAGTAGGCGGCAATTGCCGCTGCGCCTCTGCCCCTGACCTTGTCGCCGGTAAGACGCAGTGTCTTGCCGGTCACGGCCTCGGCCCAGGAATCGGACTTGTTGTCCACTGCTTCCTTGAAGCGCTTGGCTTCCTCGCCATCCACGGTCTCAAATGCAAAAGCCAACCCCAGGTCCCATTTGCTGTAGGCATCCATCAGGTTCTTGATATGGGCCGTCCTGATTTCACCCGCATCCAGTTCGCTCTTGGAGCGATAGGTCGGGTCAACCATTTTTGCCCATTCCTGCCCTGCCGGAGCCGCCAGTTTGTTCTGGAACCTGATTTCATCAGGTATTGCCTCCTGACGCTTCTGGTTGATGACGGACGCCTTATTCTTTAAGGTGTCGCGCCATTGCACAACCATATAGTCAGCCGGTGGCACTGTTTCCGGGATAATCAGCCGAACACCAGATACTTTCGTAGGCATATATTTTTCTCCTTAGAGCCAGTTAGACCTATGGTCGTTACTGGCTCTTATCCCGACGAATGTCGGGGTTAAAGTAGTTACGATAGTTAAGAACCATTATTCACACGCCGAACTACCAAGTTTGTATAAATAATGGGGTGGAAAGGGAAACCCATCCTTTTGGGAATCAGGTAACTCGGTATCCCTACGAATCACCCGGGGATACATTCCCGCAGAACAAGAATCCCTTTCCGAGCCAGTTTTGCCTATCTGCCGTCTCGTTATGGACGACACAGGCAATGAAGAGCGAATCATCTTCGCCCTCTATATATATTATGCATATACGGAACGGTTTAACCGGTTTGTCCGGCGTTTGGTTAAAGCGACTGATGATAATCCCGCCTCTAAATGCAGTATTTACTGATGGTTGGGGAAAATAAGATTTTTTATAAGATTCTTGCTGAAGTGGGACTAACTATGGATTGTCACAGGAGGGAATGTCCGCAATATCTCCGTCACCGTGCCATAGCGGAACCAGAATTGAATTCACTTTGGACTTTTCACTTTTTACTTTTAACTTTTTTAAGGGGGTGGAGGTAGGGTATTGCCATCTCCCCGATACCCCCTATAGACACCTGATATGGCTTTGCGGATATTTGTTTAATCGGACAGGGGAAGTAGCGAAAATGGTCATCGGTATTTCCGGATGTGGCTGGGGTAAGCCCTATAAATGGCTGGCGGTATGTCTGTAAAAGGTCATCAGGGGTTCCGAAGATGGTCAGGGGCAAATCCGCAGATGGTTATCAGGAATAGGTTAAGTGGTCATCGGACTATCTGTAAATGGCTATGAGGGTTTGCGTGTGCGGTCATCCGAGGTGGTATAAAAGGTCATCGGCCTATCCCTAAATGGCTGACTATAGGTGGTGACGAAAAAATAAATTAACGCTCCATTCCGCCATTCATAAGCGATAAGCAGTCAATATGAATTGTCTTGCTAAAAGTCAATAAACACATCGTGAGTTTTTTTGTCTTCCCTCAATTTTTTG
Organism: Planctomycetota bacterium; assembly: GCA_040753835.1. Classification (GTDB taxonomy): domain Bacteria; phylum Planctomycetota; class MHYJ01; order JACQXL01; family JACQXL01; genus JACRIK01. Next base: position 14,886 of record JBFMDM010000010.1, on the reverse strand, counting down.
CCTACTTTTTTCACGGGCCTGCCGATAACCGGCATTCTGTGAAGCACGCCGATAAAACCATATTCTATAGCGGACCTAGTCTTATTGGTTAGCGCTTCAGATATCGGTTTCAATAAGTGGTCAAAAAAACCTTTCAGTAAATCAAAACCAACTGATTCCTCGCCCACGTATAATGTATTCCAATCACAATACCAGACAGTGGCGCCTGAAGCGGATTCAATTAAAATCGTCTGCCCATAAACTTCCCAGGATAAAACATGCTTGACTTTATTACGTAGGATAAAATCCACACCAAATTTCTTGCCCAATTCCTGGTCTGGCATCTTATAGAGGTCTTGCAGGGTGATTCCTTGCGTGATAGTATAAGTAATAACTTCTTCAGGGACGACAATTTTTACGGTCTTATACATAAATTCATAGTCCTTCTTGCGTCCCTCAAAATGCAAGGTTGCGGTTTTGTCAAGCAGTCCACCGGCTTCCTGGTTATCGGATTCATTTATCACGGGGAGAATAGCGATTCTGAAATCGTTTCTATTTAAGAAGCATTTGGGATGTTTAACCGAAATGTCTCTAACATTCCTGTCATCAGGCCTGCTTGCCGGATAGGTGCAGGACGATAGAATAACCGCATTTACTATAACCAATATAAGATACGATTTTATATTCTTCACTGCTTCTCTTCCAATACCGTCAATTTTTCTATAAACATCGGGTCGTTTATAACCATCTTCAGGGCATTGAAAACGGCATTATCAATATATTTTGATAACTCATTTTTGGGGATAGGGGTTTCTCTCTCAGCATATACTCTGGTATAATAACGGACATTATAGCCGCCGTAATCATCCTCACATCTTTCGACGGTAAACAAAACTATTTCGGATGCATAAGTACCGGTTTTATTAAATACAATTGATTTAGACGGCAGATAAAAAAGTTTTAAGTCCAAGACCAGTTTAATAGCGCTGGTTTCTTTTTTATTGCCGACAAGTCGCCATTCCAGGATATTTCCGATTAAATAGTGATTTACATTATCCCTTGCAACCTTCTGAATTTCTTCGGCAATCGCGGATGGCTCTGTTGCCGTGCACTTGCCGTTAACTGGAACCGTATTTATCCTTTTATCTCCCAGCATCTTAAGGAGTGTCTCGGAAACATATCTTGACAGGTTAGAATCCGGAGCCAAAGATGACATTTTTTCTTCCTTTATGTCAGGGGAAAAATCAAGTACACCAATTGTTGGTGTTGACTTGTCAGCAGATACGGCGTCCAGGGTTAATGCCCTTGGATATTGATATGGCCTTTCAGATGGCCAAACCGGCAGGTTTTCAGTGGTGCAGGAAACGAACAACCCACAGCCTAAAAGAAACGATAGAATAATTATTGTCTTATGATTTTTCATAACTATAGTAGGTGCCTTAATTGCCGAATTTAATGGACGCTTTATTCATAATTAGCATACCAACCCGATGCGGATTTGTCAAGCGCAATTTCATCATAGGAAATTATATATAACTTTATAATTTATCCTCCTACTTTGTTTATTCCAATACCCCTGTCCAGTCCGCCGAGGCATCCCGGGCTGGAATCAGCCGGAGGTTGGATTTATACGAGCGGCTTTTTATGTCATAAACAAGGGCATTGTCAGAGATACCAAAGAGTTCCTTGAGTTTCCGGTTGAGCCGTTTGACCTGCTGACGTTTGGCATCTGATTGTTTGCGCCTGGTTGATTTGCCTGCCCCCTCAAAATCCACAAGACCTCCTCCCTGACAATTAGCCAGCGAGCGTAGGAAATACCAGCCGGCCAGGGGCCTCTCGCTCTGGCTGTGCTGTAAGCCCAACTGGAGCGACGTGAACGTCCCTAAGTTAATCCAATCGTTCTTGATGAATGTTCTTATATTCGCCTGGTCCTGCATGAGGAACTGTATTGAGACCTCTTTGGCTGTAGGTAGTGTTTCTATACCGGCTTGGGAACGTAAAGTCCTTATCATCTCGGCAAGCCGGACCGTGGGCTGGCTGGTGGTCTGGCTGTCTTTGGGGGCGGGTGGTTTCAGACGCAACGGCTTATCATAAGCAAAGGTTATCGTTTCCCTGATTAATTTGCCGGCACGGTCTGTGTATTCCCTGACCACCTCTTTTTTGATGGGTGTTTCTATCATTCCATCCATATCTTTCTGTGCGGCGCCAAGTTTGCCGTTCAAGAATCCAATATTATACCAAGCTCGTGTATACAAAGGGTCAAGATTGATTGCTTCCTTGAATGCCTCAAGCGCCTCTTGCGGACAATCCATCAGGGATAAACTAATCCCTTTATTATACCACGCCTTGACCTTTGTCTTGTCTAATGAGATGGCTTTCTCAAAACACTCAAGGGCTTCCTTGACCTTGTTGAGATTGCCCAGCGCTACGCCCTTGTTATACCAGGCAGATGCATTCTTAGGATTGAGGGCAAGTGATTTCTCAAAGTTAAACAAAGCCACCTCTTCCTGTCCTTGTTTGGAAAGAACCACGCCTTTATTATACCAGCCGCTGGCATCGTCAGGACATCTCTTGACAAACTCCTCATAGCACAAGAGGGCTTCATCAAGACGGCCCAACTGGCTTAAAAGCGATGCCTTATTGAAAAGAAAGGTGTTGTCATCAGGGCTAATCTTCAGGCAGAGTTCGTAACACTCTAACTCTTCCTCCAGCATCCCGAGTTGGTCAAAGATGATGGCTTTATTGACCAGTGCAGAAGTGCAATTAGGGTCAGTTTCAAGGGCGTTATCAAAGCAACCAAGGGCGTCGTCTATCAGTCCTGACTTAGACAATAAAACGCCTCTATTAACCCAACCCGCGGCGTCCTTGGGCTTTTCATCTAATTTATCAGGTCTGTCTTTGGGCATAATAAAATCTTAAATTCAACACTAACGGTTAATTTTACAGTATTATATGCTCTATTTGTTAAATAACAATAAAATTCTGGAAAATCTATACTGGTTTTGTATCAGAATATTATGATGACATTATTATTCGGCACGGCTGGAATCCCCAGAAGCACCCCTAAAGACGATATCATCTCTGGTCTGGAACGTGTCAAGGAACTCGGGCTTGATGCGATGGAACTGGAGTTTGTGCAGGGCGTGCGGATGGGCGAGGCGCTGGCCAGGCAGGTCAATCAGAAACGACAGGAACTGGGCTTAACCTTGACGGCACACGGTCCGTATTTTATCAATCTCAACGCCCACGAGCCGGCCAAGATAGAGGCGAGCAAAAAGCGGATATACGACAGCGCCAAAATCGGCGCGCTCTGCGGCGCTGTTAACGTCACCTTCCATGCCGGGTTCTATTTAGGCGACACGGCTGAAAAGACCTTCCAGACCATAAAGAAGAACATAACGGACATCCTCCAACACCTCAAGAAAGATAAAATAGACATCCGCCTAACCCCTGAACTCACCGGCAAGGCATCACAGTTTGGATCTTTGGAAGAATTGATTCGCATGGCACAAGAACTCCCTATTGGAATGTGTATTGACTTCTCACACCTGCACGCCCGGTCTGGCGGCAGATACAATTCATACCGAGAATGGACTGATGTCCTGAAACAGATAGCCAAAGAATTGAGCAAGCCATTCTTGGACAATCTGCACATCCATACATCAGGTATCAAGTATTCTGACAAGGGTGAACGCGAACATCTTAACCTGCCGGACTCGGACATGAATTATAAAGACCTGTTAAAGGCGCTTAAGGAATACCAGGTAGGCGGAGTGCTGATATGCGAAAGCCCGAATCTGGAGACCGATGCGCTCCTGATGAAGTCGTATTACGAAACCACAGATTACACAGATATACACAGATAAATACCGGATAAACAATATTATTCCTTCGTGCCTTGGTGGCTTAGTGGCTGGACCTTCAGCCGGTCGGCGGTCTTGCGGGTCCTGGTCTGGGCGTATTCCCAAACATACTCGTAGAGATGCAGGCCCTTTGAGCAGGCGATAATCTCGCCGTCCTCAACGCCAATCTCGGATGCCATATATTCTTTCAAGAGCTGCAACCCGGCCAGGTTGGAAGGCAGTCCGGCCCAGAGGTCCCAGGACCGGAAGTAAATCATAAAGTGCAATTTGCCGTAGCGGATGCGCGTATCAATGATGCGCAGGCAGGGCGGGTCAACCAGTTTGATATCCGAAGGCATCCCAATTTCCATCACGGCCTGATTGGTGCCGAAACCCTGATTCTTGTATATCTTGATGACCTCTTCAATCTGGTTGACCTGGAGCGGCATTTCCTTGACCATACTCTTGAAAGAACCGTCACTGGAAACCTGCCGCTCGCCGACTAAACGTGCGCCGTAGGTGTAATCCTCGTTATCCTGCTTGTCGCCGGTCAGGAGATACTGCATATATTGTTCTACATATTCCAAAGAGGTCGGCGCGGGGATGCCGCATCCTTCCGGCATCAGGGGGATAATCGGCCGGTGGCCCGGATTGCGCACCTGGATAAAGGCGTAGTCAAACTCCAGCCGGCGCTGGCCCGCAAAACTGCCACGGGTAATCTGGTAGATATGGCCGTGGTCAATTATCTTGCACAGGGCCTGGAACCAGGCATCGTCCAAATCAAATGCCTCTATGAATACCGGCGTTAACTTGTTATCTGTCTCTGACATAATTAAATCTCGGTAAGCTGATTAAGCCGATTGAGCGGATTCAATATCTGCTTAATCCGCTAAATCCGCTTACATATTACTTGATATTTACGCCTTAATAATATATGTTATATCCACAATGATTACCAGAAAAATCGCACTATTGGTAATTTTCATATCGCTGTGCGGCCTGGCGCAATCCCCGGGCGCCCCTCCAAAGGACGAGAAAAAAAACCTTCCGCCCGAACTGCAGGAAAAGGTCAACGAGGCCATCAACAAGGGCACGGACTATCTCCTGCGCTATATCGCCTCTGAGGAGGCGCCGACTTGGGGCGAACTCAATGATTACAACGGCTTTAAGCACACGATGCGCTGGTCTGACCTGGTCCTTTACACCCTGGCGCACTGCGGCGTGACGGTCAACGAGGACTGGGAGAAATTCCTGCAGAAGACGACCGAACAGAAACTGGACAAGACCTATCACGTGGCTTTGCAGGCAATGGCGCTGGAGCACATAGACCGCGAGAAATACCAGCAGAGGATAGCGGACTGCGCCCAGTATCTGGTGGATACCCAATGCAAGAACGGCCAGTGGGGTTACGGCACCGAACGCTCCTCGCCCCGCTGGGCCAAGACCGGCAAAGGCAAGGAAAAAATAGTCGTGACCGGCCCGGGCAAGGGTTCGGGCGAGCCAGACAAACCGGCTCCCAAACCGTCCCCGGGCTCAACCCAGGCAAAGAAAATGACGCCTATCAAGATTACCGGCACGCCCCAGGGCCCGGCTGACGGCGACAACTCCAATACCCAGTATGCCATCCTGGGCCTGCGGGCCTGCATTGAAAGCAATATCTCTGTGCCAAACGAGACACTGCAACTGGCAAAGAAATGGCTCCTGTCCTGCCAGAACAAGGACGGCTCCTGGGGCTACTGTTCGCTGGGCAAGACCGGCGGGCCGGGCTACGGCTCTATGACCATCGGCGCACTGGGCACACTGGTCATTGCCAAGTATTATCTGAAAGAACTCAAAGAGACCGCATCCGGCGAACTAAAGGACGTGAACAAGGAACCCTGGTTCACCAACGGAATGAAATGGCTCCTGGCCAATTACACGGTGAGCAAGAACCCTGAGGGCGAGCCGAGATGGCTTTACTATTACCTATATGCAATGGAGCGCTGGGGCGTGCTATCAGACCAGGAGAAAATCGGCAACAACAACTGGTATTCAGACGGCGCCAAATTCCTGGTGGAAAAGCAGGATGAAAGCGGCGCATGGAACAGCAATATCTCTGACACCTGCTTTGCCCTACTGTTCCTGACCAAGGCCACCAAGCCCCTGAAGATTGTAACGACCGGGAAATAAATCGGTAAGCTGTCCCTCGAATCGTATTAAAGTTACGGGTTGTAACCGCAAAGTTACAGGTCGGGATAATAAATCCCCATCTTGTTCCCCTTTTATAAAGGGGGAAGGGTGGATTTATTGTTGCCTAACAGATTAACGCCTTATTATATAATTCTTAATTTTCCGTGCGCTCCCGCTCGTACGGGTCGGGATACTCGGTGTACCCGGTGCGCTCCAGTAGGTGCTCCCGACCATTGCTACGCAAAGGACACGGATAATTTAATTCTTAAATTATCCTTAGTTCCTGGCCGACTTTCTTAATTTTATCCAGGGCGAAGCGCAACTCTTCTTCCGTGTGCGTGGCGGTGACGATGGTCCGGACCCGTGCCGCGCCTTTGGCCACCATCGGGAAGACAATCCTCAGCCCGAACACGCCTTCGTCAAAGAGTTTCTGGCTGAATTGCCCGGTCTTGACCTCGTCGCCGATGATGATGGGCGTAATCGGGGTCTCGGACCGGCCGGTGTTAAAGCCCATCTTCTGGAGTTCTGTCTTGAATAGTTTGCTGTTGGACCAGAGTTTTTCGTGGCGCCAGGTTTCTTCCTGGACGATATCCATAGCCGCAATGCAGGCAGCGGCCACGCCCGGCGGATGCGCCGTGGTGAACAGGAACGGCCGGGCGGTCTGGATGAGATAATCCCTCAGGTTCTGCGAGCCGGCGATATAGCCGCCCAGGCAGCCCATTGCCTTGGAAAGCGTGCCCATATCAATGTCCCATTTGCCCTGGAGACCGAAATGGTCCACGGTGCCACGCCCGTTCTTGCCCAGCACACCCTCGCCGTGCGCATCGTCCACCATCGTGAATGCGCCGTATTGCCTGGCCAGTTTGGCAATCTCAGGCAGGGGCGCGATGTCGCCGTCCATACTGAATACGCCGTCCGTGATAATCATAATCCTGGGCGCGCCCTGGGATTCTTTCAGCACCTTTTCCAGTTCGGCCATATCCTTATGCTTATAGACCTTGCGCTGGGCCTTGCTTAAGCGGACGCCGTCAATGATGCTGGCGTGGTTGAGTTCGTCGCTGATGACCACGAACTTTTCGTCCTCGCCCTTGACCTTGCTGGAAAGCAACGCCTGGATGACGCCCCGGTTGGCCGCGATGCCGGCCACGAAGACCAGAGACGCCTCCATATGCTTGAATTCAGCCAGTTTCTTTTCCAGTTGGAGATGGATATCCATTGTGCCGATGATGGGCCGAACCGCGCCGGCGCCCGCGCCCCATTTTTGGGTCGCCTCTATCATCGCCTGCTTCATCCTGGGATGGGTCGCCAAGCCGAGATAGTTGTTGGAAGACAGGTTCACCACCTTCTTGCCGTTAACGATGCTGGTCGGAAGTTGTTCCGAGCCCAGGACCCTTAACGGCTGATAGAGCCCCTGTGCTTTCAGGTCGTTAAGTTCTTTTTGGAGGAAATCTAAACCAGCCATAGTTCCACCTTACTGGCTGTTAGACCTTTGGTCGTTATCCGCCGAAGACGGATCCGCCTCTGGCGGACAGCCAGTTATCCCGCACACTCCACGAACCCTGACGGGTTCTCTGAGCAAGAACCCGGAACGGGTAAATTATGTGCGAGATTATCATACATTTTATACTGTTGCTTTAACCGTAATTGGTTTAACGACTTTTCCGGCCGAGATGCACCGGGTACAGACCCGGACGCGTTTGGGCTTGCCGTTTACCATGGCCCTGAGGTACTGGAGATTGGGCTTAAACCAACGGGTGGTGATGCCGGTAATCTTCTTGCCGACGCCGCCCTTTTTCTTGGCCAAGCCCCGGCGTGAGATTTGGTTTCCGGTAGACGGCTTCTTGCCGCATATTTGACAGCTCCAGGACATAATATGTTATCCTTTCTTACTGCCCGTGTGAGCCAAGCGAATTATCCAGCCGATCCGCCTAAGGCGGACTGGCGGACGGGCAGTTAGACCCGCCGAAGCATCAGCGTAGGCGGGTCATTCCCACTGGTTCTTATCCCGATGCATATCGGGATATACCTTACAAAAACTTAGTATCTAACAAATAGGGAAAGATGTCAAGAAAAATGCAACCACAGATTACACTGATAAATAACATAAATTCTTGTAATACGCCGGTATGATTGATAAGATATGTTTACTTTGACAAGGCAAGGTAAGGGGCTTGCCCCGTTAGAAATAGACGGGAAAATAATTTTCTAACGAGGCAAAGACCTTAATTGAACAAAGGGATATAATAACAGTTTAGCATTTTCTATTTCTAACGGGGCGTAGCGCAGATGGCTTAGCGCGCTTGCTTGGGGTGCAAGAGGTCGGTGGTTCGAATCCACTCGCCCCGATTATCTCCCGGTTTGATGGCGCCTTTGGCGCCAGAATTACCGGGAGTTATCCCGCACATAGATTTATGTGCGGAACTATTGATTAAGGTCGGTGGTTCCCCGAAATAATCGGGACTCTCTGCGGTTCGCAAATCCACTCGCCCCGATTACTGTCAGTTTGAGCGGAGCGAATTACTGACAGTTATCCCGACGAATGTCGGGATTATGTGGGATTACTGTATTTCTCTTATCACGTCAACTTAAACCTGATGGGGATTTCCACTTTGCTCGTGACCGGCTTGCCGTTTTTGGTGGCCGGGATGAATATCCAACCCCTGACGGTCTTGACGGCCGCATCGTCAAGCAGTTTATAGCCGGATGATCTGGCGACCCTGACCTCCCGGGCCCGGCCGTTCTCGTCTATTTCCACCGAAAGCAGGACCAGCCCCTCCTGTCCGAGTTGGCGGGCCAGGCGCGGGTAAGGCGGCAGTTTATTGGAACCGTCCAGAATGGGCTTGGCCTCGGTTGAATAATCAGAAGCGGACGCATCAACGGGCTCGCCCGGCCTGGAGATGATGGGTTCGTCCTCGCACGAAATGGTGATTTCCGGGAACTTTTCCAACGTCAGCGGCTCGGGCCTGAAATCCGCCGGGTTAATCCGCTCCGGCTTAAAGTCAACAGTCATCTCTTCGGGCTTGATATAGACCATTATGGGCGAGTTTTCCTCTTTGGGGCCGCTGAGCCCGGGCGAGAGAAATAATGCGCCCAGGATAATAACGTGCCCTGCGGCTGATATCAGAAAATAGGCCGACAGCCCGCCGGACGGCCGGCTGAAGAAACCAGTTATGGTACGCGGTTTTAGCATAGATTATTCCGACATTGACAGTATCTTCTCGGCGCCGGACGGCAGGGCCGATATCTTTTTTCTTATCCCGTTTATTATATCAACGGCTGAGATATTATCCGCCTCGCCTTCTATATTAATTATAATGCGGTGCCTCAGGACCGGCAAAAGCATCCGGCTGATATCATCCTGGGCAACGTTCAGCCGCCCCTGCACCAGTGCCGATGCCTTGGCGGCCAGGACAATGGCCTGGGCCGCGCGCGGGCTGGCGCCGTAACGGACATATTTCCTGACCAAATCAGCGCTGTATTCCTTGTCCGGATGGGTAGCCAGGACCAGTTTGCCGACATACTCCACGAGATGGGAGGCAATCGGTATCTGCCGGGCCAGGGTCTGGTATTTCAGCATCTCCTCGCGATTAACCAGCGAAGAAACGGTTATTGTCTTATCAGTTGTGGTCCGGTTGACGATGTCCTTCAGTTCATCCAGGCCGGGCGCGGTCATTACGACCTTGAAGAAAAAACGGTCCAGTTGCGCCTCGGGTAGGGGATAAGTGCCCTCCATCTCTATGGGGTTCTGGGTCGCCACGACTATAAAAGGCGCCTCTATCCGGTGCTTGACTCCGCCGACAGTGACGGTGAGTTCCTGCATCGCTTCCAGCAGAGCGGACTGGGTTTTGGGCGTGGCCCGGTTAATCTCGTCAGCCAGGATAATGTTGTTAAATACCGGCCCGGGCTGGAACTGGAAGTTCTTTTTGCCGGCGGAATCGTCAACGATTATATTGGTGCCGGTGATATCGGCCGGCATCAGGTCAGGCGTAAACTGGATGCGTGCGAAGCCCAGGCCAAGCGCCTGGCTCATGGTCTTGACCAGCAGGGTCTTGCCGATGCCCGGAACGCCTTCCAGAAGGATATGGCCGCCGGATAAAAGCCCGATGATAATCTGGTCAATCGCCTCGTCGTATCCGACGATGAGCCGTTTTATACCGGCCTTCAGCCCGGCCAGTTTCTCCTGCGCGGTCTTAAGTTCTGCTTCTATCATACATATATAAACGAATTATCAGGCCTTATAGACCAATCTTTTTGTTATTTTGCGTTCTTTCTCTGGCTCTGGTTGGGTATTTCAATCATATCGCGGTATTTGGCAACGGTCCGGCGCGAGATGACGAAATTCCTTGCCTTGAGCGCATCGGTTATCTGGATATCGCTTAAGGGATGCTCTTTATCCTCTTTCTCTATCACCTCTTTCAGGGCGGCCATAATGGCCGGCTGTGCGTAGAAATCACCTTTGGCGGTCTCGGACGTGGACGAGAAGAAGAATTTCATACTGAACAGCCCGTGCGGGGTCTGGACGTATTTGTTGGCCAGGACCCGGCTGATGGTGGAAAGATGAACGCCGAGTTTTACGGCCACCTCCTTCATCATCAGGGGTTTGAGATGCTTGATGCCGTTATCAAAGAAATCGCGCTGGAAGAAGATAATCTGCCGCGCGACCTCCCGCAGGGTTATTTTCCGCAACTGGATGGCCTGGAGCAGGCCCCGGGCCGCATTTATCTTGTCGCGGATGAAATTCCTGGCCCGGTCATCCGTATTCTTGTCAGCCAGCAGTTCCTGGTAATGACGGCTTATAACCAGCGAGGGAAAATACTCGCTCTGGACCTTTATCTCATAATTATCCTCAATCTTGACAATAATTACATCGGGCATGATATATGGAATATTCTCCGAGGAAAATCCGGCCGAGGGATGCGGATTAAGCATCTTAATCTCATCAACCGCCTTTTGTATATCCTCCAGCGGCTTATTCAGCGTTTTTGCCAGGGCAGGCAGTTTATACGGCTGGAGTTGGTCAAAATACCGGCCTATCAGGAGCCGTTTGAGTTTGGAGTTCTTATCATCCTCAGGCAGTTGCATCAGGAGATACTCGGCCAGATTCTTGGAACCGGCGCCGGGCGGGTCAAGTTTCCGGATGATTTGCAGGGCGCTTTCCACGGTTTCCGCAGAAACATTATGCGCCTGCGCAATACCTTCCACCGGCGTCTTCAGAAATCCGTTATCGTCAATATTGTAAATGATATCCTTGCCCAGCGCCTTCATCTCCTCAGATAACTCCATCAGGAGAAACTGGAAGTAGAGATAATCCTGCAAACTCTCGGGCCGGTCCGGCGTATTCTGCATCGCCTCTATCTTGGCATCCATGACTTCGCCACGATTCCAGTACTGGCTATAAGACGGCTCTCTTTCCTGGTCCAGAACATCCACAACGGTTTCAGGCGAATCGGCGTCAACCGGAGGTTGTTCAGGGACTTGGACTGGCGGCGTCTCTTTGTCCTCGGAAACCGTTGGTTCCGCCTCGTCTGATATCTCCAGGGTCGGGTTCTGCTCCAGTTCCTGATAAATCCGCTCGGTCAGTTCCAAGGCCGGCAGGAGAAGGATATCCATATTCTGGATTTGCTGGAAAGAGAGTTTGAGCCGCTGTTCCATCCTCGGATGCATCTCGGCCTTAAACTGGTATGGGTTTTTAGCCGTCATAAATCTGTTCTTTCCGCTCGCGCAGGGCGTCAATCAGGACCGCCTTGTTGAGATATTCTATATTGCTGCCCGAAGGGATTCCCCGGCCTAAACGGGTGATTTTCACGGGTAAGGGTTTGAATTCCCGCTGGATATAGAGCGCCGTGTTGTCGCCTTCAACGGTCGGGTTGGTGGAAAGGATTATCTCCCTGGGCTTGTCTGCCCTGACCCGCTGGATTAATGCCTTGAGGGTGATATCGTCCGGCCCTTTGTTGTCAAGGGGAGAAATCACGCCCTGGAGTATGTGATACAAGCCCCTGTAGGCGCCGGTCTTTTCTATCTTCCAGAGGTCTTCTGATTGTTCCACCACGCAGATGACCGAACGGTCGCGCGAGGCGTCCGAGCAGATGTCGCACAGGCCATCCGACCCGGCGCTCCGATGCTCATCCGCCTTATGCGAGACCTCGCCTGCGGGCGGGCGAGCGGAGCGCTCCGCACCTGCCTGGCCGGCAGACAGATCCGAAGGCATCGGAACGCGGGCCAGGTTAAAGCATTTGGCGCAGAATTTGATATCCTTGACCGAACTGATTGAGTCCACCAGGGCCTGGCGCGCCTCCGGAGGCATCTTGATGAGATAAAAAGCCAGCCGCTCGGCCGAGCGCTCGCCCAGGCCGGGCAACCGGCTTAATTGGGTTATCAGATTGGACAGCCCGTTTTTATTATTTGCGGCTTGGTTTCCCATAATTTTAATCTAACATAATCCAGGCAAAAGTCAAGGAAAACTCTTAACCACAAAGGCACTATTGACAGTAACATTATCAATGTCCTATGTAGCCGCACCCTTAGAGTGCGAAACCCAGGAAAGCGCCCCGCCGAAGCGGGACGGCTACCTCAAGAGGCATGGAATATTAACATCGTGAGTATCAATAATTTAGAGCGCCTAACAAAATGAGTATTTAGTAGATAAACCTACTGTTTAATGGCCGAAATGCTCAATAAATTGAGCAACTACAATGACTATGTAGTTGCCCTCGCCTCGTCTCGGCGGAGCGGGCGATTTATCGGGCCTGGCTCATTTTGTTAGGCGCTCTTATCCACAACTTGTAGTGATATCGCTACGAGTTATAACGATGTCCTTATAAGTTATAGCAATGTCGCCACAAGTTATATCTACTTCACTACGACTTATAGCGATGTCGCTACAACTCTATCTGAGTCCACGCCAGCGCGCTCCATCTCCTCCATCCGCGCCTCGACCAAAGGTTCGCCGGGCACCGGGAAGGGTAGTGTTATTGCATTAAATCACACATTTGTCCCCCTTCATTTAATTGTTATTTTATCCGTAAATGACTTAACCCATTGAAAATAAACACGATACCATTTTAGAAGGTAGGAGGGCGGGGGTAGGGTAGGGGGACGGTGGTATAGCCCGTATACGATGACCGCATAGCGGATATACGATGACTGCATACCGGATATACGATGACCGCATGCCGGATATGCGATGACCGCATATCGGATATACGATAACCGTATATAGGCTATGGGGGTGGCTTTTTTAAGATTTTAATCCGGGGACATCTATGAAGAGGCACTATTAGTCAAATAATTTAATCCTTTTCTTCTTCCCTTAATTAGGCCTGCCTGTCCAGCCATAGGCGGATCTGTGATGCCAGAGGTACATCCGCCTTTGGCGTGACCTTCCGTGGTTAATGGACGGCAATCCCGACAAAAACTGCCTGCCTGTCGGCAGACAGGTCGGGATAAGCGCCAGTAAGTCGTTTCACTCCTAACTGGCGCTAAACAAAAAAGCGCCCCGACTCATCGTCGGGACGCCTCTTGTTGGTGTTTCCCGCCTGTTAGTTTGTTACATTAACATTGCCGCTGGTTCCGTATTTCGTCGCAGTGTCGGTCGCGGTCATCGTAAAGGTATCCGGCTGAGTTCCATCATGAGTGGCCAGGAAGTAAATGGTCATCGTCCCACCTGTATAAGCGTAATTGGCCACCGGCGTACCGGCTACATCTGTGAAGGTTATAGTCGGCGTGCCTGTGATATTGGTCTTTGTCATTGTTATGGTGGTTGAGGCAGAGACAATATCATTGTTATAAACATCCTGCGCCTTGACCGTTGCCGTTCTGGTCAATGTGGTACTCGTAACTACAGAAGCCGGAGCAACCACTACATAATGGTCTGTCGCGGCAACCGTGATATTGAAGGCGCCTGAAGCCACCGGTGTGGCTGCGCCTGAAGTCGCGGTAAACGCATAGCCGGTCCCGGCTGCGGTCATACTTATCGTGGAGAAGGTCGCAATACCGCTGCCGTCGCTATTGGCCGTGGCATAGGTTGTTACCTGTGTCCCGCCCTGATATACAGCCAATGCACTATTGGTTGTGGTGACGGAGACCGTGGCGCCGGATACATTATTGTTATAGGCATCCTTAACCGTGACCGCAAATGCAGCCATAGTCGCACCAGCCACGGTGTTTGCCGGCTGGGTGGAGAAAGTCACGGTATTGGGTGCCGCAGCCGTGATGTTAAAGTTGGCAGAGGTCGTATTGACCGTGCTGGCCGTTGCAGTCAGTGCATAAGTCCCGGCCAGGGTCATACTCAGGTCGTTAAAGGTCGCATCACCAGAGGCATTGGTGTTCTGGGTCAGCGTGCCTGATAACAACGTGCCGTTGGTCGTGGTTACGCTCACGGCCTGGCCTGATATGTTATTATTATAGGCATCCTTGACATTAACCACTACATTGGCCATAGTCGCACCAGCCACGGTGTTAGCCGGCTGGGTGGAGAAAGTCACCGTATTGGGTGCCGCAGCCGTGATGTTAAAGTTGGCAGAGGTCGTATTGACCGTGCTGGCCGTTGCGGTCAGGGCATAGGTCCCGGCCAGGGTCATACTGAGGTTATTAAAGGTCGCATCGCCTGAGGCATTGGTATTCTGGCTTAGAGTGCCTGATAACAACGTGCCGTTGGTCGTAGTTACGCTCACGGCCTGGCCTGATATGTTATTATTATAGGCATCCTTGACATTAACCACTACATTGGCCATAGTCGCACCAGCCACGGTGTTTGCCGGCTGGGTGGAGAAAGTCACGGTATTGGGTGCCGCAGCCGTGATGTTAAAGTTGGCAGAGGCCGTATTGACTGTTCCGGCTGTGGCAGTCAGTGCATAAGTCCCGGCCAGAGTCATACTGAGGTTATTAAAGGTCGCGT
>JBFMDM010000009.1:0-35818 GCA_040753835.1 Planctomycetota bacterium | reverse complement strand
ATAACAACGTGCCGTTGGTCGTGGTTACGCTCACGGCCTGGCCTGATATGTTATTATTATAGGCATCCTTGACATTAACCACTACATTGGCCATAGTCGCACCAGCCACGGTGTTTGCCGGCTGGGTGGAGAAGGTCACCGTATTGGGTGCCGCAGCCGTGATGTTAAAGTTGGCAGAGGCCGTATTGACTGTTCCGGCTGTGGCAGTCAGTGCATAAGTCCCGGCCAGGGTCATACTGAGGTTATTAAAGGTCGCATCACCAGAGGCATTGGTATTCTGGCTTAAGGTGCCTGATAACAACGTGCCGTTGGTCGTGGTTACGCTCACGGCCTGGCCTGATATGTTATTATTATAGGCATCCTTGACATTAACCACTACATTGGCCATAGTCGCACCAGCCACGGTGTTTGCCGGCTGGGTCGAGAAGGTCACGGTATTGACCGCGGCCGTATTGACCGTAATCGCCGCGGTCTTGGTTCTACTTGCCGGGTCGGTTGCGATCAGGTTATTAGCCCCGGATGAGGTCATCCTTACATATATTGTAGCAGTCCCATTTGCCACGGTATATTGCCTTGTAGCATTTACTGTGCCAAAGGTATTATTAGTATAGTATGTGAAGCCGGCGCCTGCATTCATCGTGATGCTAAATGGTATATGACTACTGACAGTAACATCATTATTACCATAGGCCGTAAGGGTTGCAGTGATATCGCCCCCGGCTGTTATGGTGCTATTATCGGGAACGAGGGTATAATATTTTACCGGCCCGGTAACAAATGAGTAAGTGGAAGTATTGGTAACCAGGTTATAACCGGTGGCGCTGACCGCCCAGTAATAACGGGTAGTATCGGTTAAGTTTGCGGAAACCGGGATATCTACAGTCAATACGCCTGCTTTAGTAGTAGTGGTATAAGGGCTCGTAAATGAAGTGTCAGTAGCCACATATACCGTATAGAATGTCTCGGTAGTTGCATTGGTCCAATCAAGTTGCGGGGTTAATGACTCGGCAGGAGGCGAAGAGGAATTAACCTCTGCCGGAACGGCTAAGTTTGTCGGGGTTACGCAGTCAAAAGCGCCTGGCATAAAGTCAGCCGTGCCGGTATAGAATGTAAACGGCTTATTGGATGCGTCCGTTGAACCGCTGGCATTGGTGGCCGTCACCCGCCAGTAATATAATGTATTGGCGACAAAAGTGGTCGTTGACGCGGAATGCGATAGTGTACCAGAGGCAAATGCTGTTGGTGAATAGACAGAATAAGACACGGCAAACGAATCATCCGTTGAAACCTCCAGTGAGTAAGTAGCCGTATTAGCCGAGGCGGTCCAGTTAAAGGCAACTTCCGATGCAGTGCCTAAATTAATCAGCGCCCTGTCAACCGGAACGCCCAAGGTAAAGGCGCCTGGAGCCGGCACACTGCTGCCGGTGCTATCATCGCTTGAGCGCCTGAAGCAACCGGGCATTGCGACGCTTACTATTATTATTGCAAGCATCAGGGCCACGACGGTTAGGGTCTTCCAATTCTTTACTCCTGCCATACATCCCTCCATTAGTGGCTGTTAGACTAAAGGTCGTTATCCGCCGGAGGCGGATCCGCCTTTGGCGGACAGCCACTTATGTCCCGATGTATATCGGGACGTTTCCCCCACTGGGGTATTATTTCTTATTAATAATATTTCGTGTATTATATATCCACTGCACAAGAATGTCAAGTGTTTATATAATTTTTATAAATATTTTGTGGGCATTCGACCCCCCCCCCCCCCACACACATCACCCTGAAACCCGCTATCTATTGGCATTACAGGGCAACGGCACAAACCGGCTGAATCCGCCGATAAATATTTTTCGGATTATAATTGATTTGTACTGAATAGAATGTATATTCACATCAGGCAACAGGGTTAAACAAATTTATCTCTTTAATCCGCTTACCATTGCCTGGCCCATCCCCCGATGTTGCATCGGGAGACGGGAACAACAGAATGGAGGTGCGCTATGAAATACTTTACCATTATAACAGTAATGTTGCTATCTGCGGCCATAGGTGTTTTGGGTTATTTAGTAATCAGCGACCGGGCTAAACCGGTGCCGGAATCCCATCAACCACCCCCGGATACAGCCGGGTTGAAAACAGAGGTTGCAAAACTCAGCGATGAAACCAACGAACTGAAAGACAACCTCGCCAGGCAATTTTCATTCATCCAGAAGATGAAGGAAGACGGCCTTGCGGACAGCGCCCGGATTGCAAAACTGGAAAAGGAGTTCCGCGACACTATGGCCATTATCCAGGCGTTACTGCTGGACAAGAACATCACCGGAGCCGACAGCGCCTCCAGGGACAAGACCGAACGCCCGGTGCATCTCTTGGACCCATTGCTAAACCAGATAATGTCCGGCGAGATATTCAAGGACCCGCAATTCGCCAGGGTCTTCCAGGAGCAAGTCGCCGAGGCCGTCAAGACCATCCAGGAAAACGAGCGCAAGGAGGAAATGGAGCGCTTCAAGGAGCAACTCCAGCAACGGCTGGTCAAAAGGATTGAGGAACTCTCCAAGACCCTTAACCTGAATGAATACCAGCAGCAGGAATTCAACAAGATTCTCTCCGACAGCGGCGGCAAGACCATAGACCTGTTCACCCAGTTCCGGGAGCAGAAGATATCGGCCGATGAATTCCGGACCAAGCGCGAGACGCTCAGGACAGAATCCAATGAAAAGGTCAAGCAGGTTTTATTACCCGAACAGTTTGAGCAATACCAGAAAGCAGAGATGTCTATATTCAGGGGAATAATGCCCGGAATGGGCCGGGGCGGCGGTAATCAGCCACCGGCCGGCGGGCCGACCGAGCCACGTTAGAGACAGGCAGGCACACGAATGGCAACCACAGACCCCGCCATTCGGCGGGGCAGGTTTCACCGATTTCACAGAAAAATGCAACCACAAAGGACACAAAGAGACACAGGGTCATCAGGGAATAGTGCGGGTAAAGGAGGAGGTATTTAGCCGTTTCCCATACGGGATAACTATTAGATTAAAGTACCGTAAGGTATGGCGCGGTATTTGTTCGCCATAGACGGGTCTGCTCGCCGGGGCGAGTCGCCTTCGGAGACCTCAGGCATGATAAGAGACCTTTACGGGACTAATAGCGTCTAACATAATGAAACCACAGATGCACACGGACCCGCCTACGCCAACCTGCGCTTCGCCGACGGCTTCGGCACGGCGAGTGCTACGACGGGGCAAGTAACCACGGATAGAAACCACAGATTTCGCAGATTTTAATCCGTGTAATCTGTGGTTACGAAGTTTTCTTGACTTCTATCTTATCGCCCACCTTGACGGTTCCTGATTCCAGCACCTCGGCAAAGATACCCTCCAAAGGCATAATGCAGTTACCGACCTTGCGGAATATGGCGCACTTGATATGACATTCCTTACCGATTTGGGTGACTTTTAGGCGGACCGATTCGCCCACCTTCAACTCCGTCCCGATGGGAAGATTCTTGAGGTCTATGCCCTCGGTTGTAAGATTCTCGGCAAAAGAGCCCTCTACCAAATTGAATCCTCCGCCAGAGGCGGATTTCGCTTCGCTCAACTTCTGGCGCATCGTCTCAATCGCCTCATTGGCCAGCAAACTAATCTGCCGGTGCCAGTGGCCGGAATGGGCGTCGTCTTTTATGCCCAGGCCTTTCTCAAGATATGCCGAGCCGATGTTCTTTTTGGGAATGCCCTTCCGGTCGCTGATACAAACGCCTATAATTTTACCCATATAAGAAAACTTCGTAACCACAGATTACACGGATTACACGGATTTTCTTACTTATCTTTTCTGGAATTATCTGCGTAATCTGTGAACTCCGCAGAGACCGCGTCCAGCGAAATCTGTGGTTGCCTTTCGTCTATAATGTCCACTTCTTCCACCTGATTTCTCAAGCAACCGGATTTCGGTTATCCGCATCCCGCGGTCAATGGCCTTGCACATATCGTAAATGGTCAGCCCGCTCACCGCAACCGCGGTCAGCGCCTCCATCTCCACGCCGGTCCGGTCGTAGGCCTCCACCGACGCAGTTATCTCCAAGGTCTTGGGCCTGATTGGTTTTATCTCCACCTGGATATGGGTGATATTTATCGGATGGCAGAGCGGAATTAGTTTATGGGTCTCCTTGGCCGCCATAATACCGGCCAGGCGGGCCGCTTCTATGACATTGCCCTTCTTTACCCTTCCATAAGTAATCGCCTTGAATGTCCCAGGATTCATTATCACGCGGGCAAACGCCTTTGCCTTGCGATGGGTGATATCCTTGCCGGCCACATCCACCATCTTAATCGCTCCCTTTTTGTCAATATGCGTCAACTTCATCAATCACCCTCCAATACGTGACATCACATTATCCCGTTTATGTGAATGCGCCTTGGGCTTGGCCAATATCGCATCCCTAATCGCATATTCCAATCTTTCATCCCTGCCCGACGAAGCTTTTCCTCCTGAGGCGGATCCGCCTCTGGCGGAAGCGCAGGCGGGTTTCATTTTTCTTAAAATGGTCTTCACATCCGTCTCCTCCTCGGACAGCAGGCAGGACTTGAGGCGACCGTCCGAGGTCAGCCGCAGGCGGTTGCACTCCCCGCAGAACGGCTGGCTGACCGGCAGGATAAACCCGATTCTGCCTTTGGCATTCGGCAGGCGATAATATTGGGCAGGGCCGTCTCCGCCTGCCTGTCGGGCAGACAGGTTACCCAAGTCAATTAGTTCGCCCAGGCCGGCGCTAATCTGTTTCTTGATTTCCCGGCCACTGATGATATCGCCCGCGCTTGACTGCCAGTCGCCGCAGGGCATATACTCTATAAAACGGATGGCCACCGGATAATCCAGGGTCAGCCGGGCAAATTCGGATATCTCGTTCTCATTATATCCCTTTAACAGGACCGTATTGATTTTAATATTGGCAAACCCGTTAGCCAGGAGGCGCTTTGCTCCGTCAATGACCTTAGCCAGGCCGTCTATGCCGGTTATCCGCCTGAAATTATCCCGGTCCAGAGAATTCAACGCTATATTAATACTGTGCAACCCGATCTTGCTCAACCGCCCGGCAAATTCTTCAAGTAAGTACCCGTTGGTGGTCAGGGCGACCTTCTCAACGCCGGGCAGACGCACCATCTCCTCCAGGAAATTTGTTATATCGCGCCGGACTAGGGGCTCGCCGCCGGTTATCCGGAATTTGGTGATTCCGAGTTTGATGGCGGCCCGGGCCGTTTCAAGAATCTCCTCGTAGGAAAGGATTTCCGAGGGGTCGGACAGCGGTCTGATGCCGCTTGGGGGCATACAATAGGTGCACCGGAAATTACACCGGTCCGTAACCGAAACCCTTAAGTAGTTTATCTCCCTGCCGAATCTGTCTTGCATAACCGCACTATATCAAATCCGGTAAATATTTTCAAGGTTTATTGGTTGACAAATATAATGTATTAAGTATTTTTTATGCAATGTCAAAGATTAGGATTAATTCACAGGAGATCGACGCGCAGGAAGGGCAATCAGTGCTCAAGTCCGCGCTGTCCGCCGGAATCTATATCCCGCACCTCTGCAGCCATCCGGATTTGGAACCGATTGCGGATAGCGAAATGTCCCTACGGGATAAACTCCTTTCGGATTTAATCTATCAGGGAAATAACTCTACGCTCAACGCCCCACGCTCTACGCTAAACGACTTAGGATGCAAACTCTGCCTGGTTGAGATAAAAGGAATAGACGGACTCCAGAAATCCTGCGGAACTATCGTGGCAGACGGAATGGAAATTGTTACCGAAAGCGAGAGAATCAAACAAGCCCGGCAGGAGAACCTGGCTAAAACCCTCACCAGCCATCCGCACAGTTGCCTGACCTGCGCCCAGTCCGAAGGATGCTCCCTGACCCAGTGCTCCAGCAACGTGCCCCAGAACGAGAGATGCTGCCCCAAGTTCGGACGCTGTGAACTCCAGAAAATCTCCAAATATATCGGGATACACCCTTCGACCCCGCGTTATATCCCCAAAGAAATCCCGATAATAGAAACCGACCCGCTATTTAAGCGCGATTATAATCTCTGCATTGGTTGCCTGAGGTGCGTGCGCGCATGCAGGAACCTAAAAGGTATTGATGCTTTGGGTTTCGTTATTAACAACGACCAAATCGCCGTGGGAAGCCATAAGCCATCGCTTATGGATTCCGGTTGCAAGTTCTGCGGGGCCTGCGTTGAGGTCTGCCCGACCGGCGCCCTGATGGATAAAATAACCGTCTCATCAGACCGCAGGAAATCATTAGTGCCCTGCTCAGGCGCCTGCCCGGTCGGAATGGACGCGCCTAATTATATCCGCCTGATAAAAGAAGGAAAAACCGATAAGGCATCTGAGGTCATCAGCCACAAGGTTCCGTTCCCTGGTGTCCTGGGCCTGGTGTGTTTCCATCCCTGCGAGGAGAATTGCAGACGCAAGGATATAAGCGAACCGATTTCTATATGCGCGCTAAAACGATATGCGACGGATTCGGTCAGTCGGTCAGCCGGTCAGCCGGTTGGCCAGTTAACAGACAGACAGGTAGACAGGCAGACAGGCAGGCAGGCCGTTGCCGTCGTAGGCGGCGGGCCGGCGGGCCTAACCGCGGCATATTATCTAGCCCAGAAGGGCTATCCGGTCACGGTCTTTGAGGCCGAGCCGGAAATAGGAGGGATGATGCGTTATGCCCTGCCCGAATACCGGCTTCCTTTATCCGTACTCAAGAACGACCTCAAGAAGATTACTGAACATCCTAATATCACCATCAAGACCAATTCCAGGTTAGGCCGTGATTTTACCATAGACACGCTAAAGAAGGACGGGTTCAAGTCAATCCTACTCGCTATCGGCGCACAAAGCCCGAAGAAAATACTTGATAAGACCACTGCGCCTGTTCTCTGGGGCATTGAGTTACTGAAAGACATCAGACACGGCAAGACGGCTCCATCCCAATTCAAGGGTAAGAATATTCTGGTCATCGGCGGCGGCAATGTGGCCATAGACGCGGCGTTGTCTGCCAAGCGGCTCGGCGCCCAAGGCGTCCAGATGGCCTGCCTGGAATCACGTGACGAGATGCCGGCACACGAATGGGAAATCCAGCAGGCCGTGGATGAAGGCATTATCCTCAACTGCTCCTGGGGACCAAAAGGCATCTCGCAGTCAGACAAGGACATCTCCATTGATTTCCAGCAGTGCACCTCGGTGTTTGACAATGCCGGCAAGTTCAACCCGTCTTTTAATGCCAATGTCTGCAAAACCCTTGACGCCGATATCGTTATCATCACTATCGGACAGGCGCCAAATACTGAAGAACTAAAGGACGAAAAAACAGAAAAACAAATAGCCCTAAATCAAAATGGAACCGTAAAAACAGATGAAAACTCCCTTCTTACCAATATAGAAAACGTATTTGCCTGTGGCGAGGCGGCGCATAATCCGGCATCCATTATAGAATCCATTGCAGACGGCCGGAAGGCCGCGGAGAGTATTGACAAATTCCTGGGTGGCGATGGCGTGATTGACAAGCCGCTTGATATTCCTAAGGCCAATCCCTATTTCGGGAGGGATGAGAAATTCAGCCGGTATAAGCGGGTGGCCATGCCCTGTCTGGCGCTCAAGGAAAGAGAAAACAACTTTAATACGGTAGAAACCGGCCTTAATGATAAGCAGGCGAAAGAGGAAGCCGGCAGATGCCTGCAATGTGATTTGCGGTTGAATATCTCGCCGGTTATCTTTCCGCCCGAGGTTTCCAAGACAGGCCAGACCAAAGAGGACCTGGCGTTTACCGAGGAACATATCAGGCAAACACCGGACAAGGAAGGCGTTTATATATTGCTCAATGAAAACAAGGAAACCATCCTGATTAAAGGCGCAATAAATATCCAGGAATCATTACTGGAACAGATAAATAACAGCAAGGCCAGGTTCTTCCACTACGAGACAGACCCGATGTACACCAAGAAGGAAAGCGAACTAATTCAGGCATACCTGGCCAAACACGGCAAACTACCCTCGGGCGGTGATGAGTTGGATGATTTGTATTAATGGAACCACAGATTTCGCTGGACGCGGTCTCTGCGGAGTTCACAGATTCTGCAGATTTAATCAGTGTAATTGGTGGAATCTGTGGTTTTATATTCTTTCCGGACCAACCATAATATTTTTCAGATTCTACTTGACTTTCTGATTATCAGTGGTATAATATATGTAAATCCCGTTAGAGATGACCGTAAAGGGCGTTAAGAACCCGAAAGAACCGCGTCCAGCGGACATAGCGGAAATCTCTATAACTGGCCGTGCCACATCTCTAACGGGGTAAACCATATAAAATCCCGATGGCATCCGGCGCAAACCCGGGTTATCGGGGAAAGGGGAATATTTATGAAAAGAGCATTGATTGGCCTGATGATAGTGCTCTGCGTCGCATTCCTGGCGCTCAGCCGGTTTGAGGTGTTCTCCCAGCACGGAGAAGGCACAGGCGGCCGCCCGATGACCAGGGAAGAACAAGCCGCATACCAACAGCATATGACCGAGGCCAGGCGGCTGGCCGATGAAGGAAAAATCCACGAAGCCCTGAGGGAGATAGGCAACGCCCTCAAATACAATCCCCAGGACCCCAATGCCCTAGCGCTCCAGGCCAGGATTGCACCCAAGGTAAACGGAATGGTCTTTACCGAAAGAAACCCCCAAGGGTATCTGGAATACAAGCACAAAAGAACCGGGTTGCGGTTTGTCCTAATACCGGGCGGAATATTTACCATGGGCTGCAAGCCCGGGCCGGGCGGCGGCGGAGACGAAATTGACAACCCGCCGCACGAGGTGTACGTAAGCGACTTCCTGATGTCCAAGACCGAAATCACCCAGGGCGTCTGGCGCAAGATAATGAAGGAACGCAAGGACAAGAGCGACGACAGCCCATCGTTCTTCAAGGCCGACGAGGATTTTCCGGTTGAACAGGTTTCCTGGGAGGATGTCCAGAAATTCATAGAGTTCGCCAAGGATATGCGGCTTCCAACCGAGGCCGAATGGGAATACGCCTGCCGGGCCCAGACCTCAACCAATTTCTATTGGGGCGACACAGAGGATGCGGAATATATGTGGTATGCCAAGAACTCCGGCGACAAGACCCAGGCCGTGAAGAACCGCAAGCCCAATGACTACGGGCTTTATGATATGTCCGGCAATGCCTTTGAGTGGTGCAAGGACTGGTATGACGCGCGCTACTATTATAACAGCCCCAAGGAGAATCCGCAGGGCCCGAAGACCGGCAAACTCAAGGTGATGCGGGGCGGCTGCTGGAAGAGTAATGCCTATCCCTGCCGCTCGGACGTGCGCTCAAAGATAGAGCCGAATACCAAAAGCAGTGAAATCGGATTCCGCTGCGCCAGCGATGTGAAGTAGAATCACAGATTACGCAGATAGAAATTAGCGGTCTACTTGCGCTCGCCAATCACGGCATTGACTGTCTTTTCCTTGCCGTTGCGAAACACCTTAAGAACCACTTTATCGCCTACCTGGGAGTTGCCAATCAGGTTATGCAGTTCCTCAGGGCTGTTCATCTTCTTGCCGTTGTATTCCAGGATGATATCGCCTTCCCGTAATCGGGCCTCGGAGGCCGGAGAATCAGCCACTACCTCAACGACAAATATACCCTCGGACTTTTCCATATTCAGTTCCTTGAGCAGTCCCTGCAAAGAGTCAAATCCGTAATCTGCGGCCAGCGCCTCGTCTATAGCGCTTGTCTTGACGCCCAGGAACGGACGTGAGATTTTCTTCTTCTCTATCAACTGCTGCATAATATACCTGGCCCGGTTGATGGGAATGGCAAACCCGATGCCCTGGTATCCGCCGCTGCGGGTGATGATGATGGAATTGATGCCGATAACCTCGCCGGACAGCGAGACCAGCGGACCGCCGGAGTTGCCCGGATTGATGGCCGCGTCGGTCTGGATGAAATCCGGATAATCGCCGGCTGTCTTAATCGTAGCGGGCAGGTTGCGCTTGGCGCTGATAATCCCTGAGGTCACGGTCTGGCCCAGGCCGAAAGGCGAGCCGATAGCCAGCACCTGCTCGCCGATTTCCGCCTTGTCCGAATCGCCCAATATGGCCGGCTGGAGGTTTTTGGCTTGTATCCTAACCACGGCGATATCGGTCACCTGGTCGCCGCCCACCACCTTGCCCATAAATTCCCGGCCGTCGTCCAGGGTCACACGGATTTCATCCACGCCCTGGACTACGTGGTTATTGGTAATAATATAGCCGTCATTATTGACAATAAGCCCTGAGCCGACCTGGGAGGATTCAAACTGGCGCGGCACTATGCCCCAGAAAAAGTCGTCCACATAGCCCTTGAATACCTTCTTGGTGGAGATGCTCACCACGGACGGCCGGACCAGCTTGACCAGTTTGACGAACTGGCAGGAATTGTCCTTGAATGATTTCAATTCCTTGAGAACCGCCGCCCTCTCCTCTTCGGACAAGGTCGGCGATGCCCGCAGACACCCGTAATGCCCGTAATAAGTGGATACAAAGATACCGATTGCCACTCCGGCCAAAATGATGAATGCCAGATAAATCTTGTTGTTCATATTCATTCCCTTTCAAATACTAAACACGAATCACACAAATGGGAACTAATCACACGAATATAAACATTTTATTCGCTCTTATTCGTGCTATTCGTGTTATCTATTTAGGATATACCAGCGTCTCTTTCTTATTCTCCCTGGTTACAACTAAGGTAACCCGGCCTTTGGCTAGGGCGGACTTTATCTGTCTGCGGCACTGCCAGAGATTGTCCACGGTCGTGCCGTTGACCGAAATGATTACGTCGCCTGTCTTCAGACCCATCCGGCTGCCCAGTCCGTTCGGCTCCACATTATTGACGGTCAGATTACCTGCCTGCCGTCCCGATGGTGTCGGGACAGGCGGGTCGTCCGCCTCGCCTATGGAAACCCCCAAATCCGTGGCGGACAAAGCAGGCGCTTGGCCGGGCAATTCGCCTTCATCCTCTATCTCCGGCGCTTTAGGCGACGGCCTGCCCTGCCGGTTAAACATATTCCTCAATCGGTTCATCTCTTCTTCCAAACGCTTGTCCCAGGACTTGCCGAAATCCTTAAAGATATCGTCAAAGTCAAAGTCAGGAATATCCATCTCAACGGACGGCTTCTCGCCGATACCGTATTCCCTGGCAATTTCAGGGTATTTCTGCTTGAATTCCTCTGCGTTGTTGGCCTCGTAGGTCTTGGTCTGCTCCTTGCCGTCCTTATCGTATTCGGTAATCTTTACGGCAATCTTGCCCGAGCCGTCCTGGGACATAGAAAAACTCTTAGTGCCGGGCGTGGCGCCGTTGATGATGATACTGAAGCTGTTCCCAAACTGTTTTAGGGTCGGGCCAATCTTTCTGGATGCCGAATCGTCCTGCGGTTCCTTTTGCTGTTCTGACTTCTTGATGGCATTGATAATCACCTTGGAGCGCCAAGCCACCTCAGGGCTGTCGCTCCTGGCTGATTCCTCAAGGTAAGGAAAGGCCGGCTTGCCGATGGCCTTCAGTTCCTCAGTCGCCTTGTCCCGAACCGCGATGTCGTCCGCATCCAGGTCCTTGATTAACTGCTTAATCCTCTCGGTATCAACCTTGACATCCTCCTTAGCCGGCGGCTCTGGTTTATTATTGATGATAACCGTGCCGTCGCCGCCCTTGCCGCCCTGGCCTGCGCCGCTTTTGCCGCCTTCTCCACCCTGCGCAGATGTCTGGGCATAGGCCGATGTCAGACAAAACAATCCGACAATAACACTTATAATTATCGCACGTTTCACCCCGTTAAAGATAGGTCGTCCCTTTTGGCCGACCGTCTTAGATTGTTTATTATTCATAATATTCATAAATATTATCTCCTTTAATTGAGGATATGATTTAATCCCGTTAATCATCTCTAACGGGGTTTCATATCTATATCCTCTGGCGCCGGAGCGCCATGGCGCCCTCATGGCGCCACTTTCCTGTAAATTGATAATGATATCTGATTTGATATAATATTATATCACCTTACGGAAAAAAGTCAAGTAAAATTGCGACCACAGATAGACACAGATGGACACTGATGAACTCAGATTTCAATCAATATAATCTGTAGAATCTGTGGCTACGTTATAATTTACGCCACTATTATTGACAAACTACCATCAACTTACTATAAGTCAAATATCATTCCTATACACTAATGAATACTAAACTCAGTATCTTATGTGATAAGTTCATAGAGGCGGGATGGCTGGCCGCCCTGATTCTGACACCCCTCTATATGAACATCTACACGCACCGGATGTTTGAACCGGACAAGGCCACGATTGTCCGCTGTCTGGCGCTCCTGATGATGGCCTTCTATATCGCCAAACTGGTGGATACGTTTATTACCAGATACCGTCCTGCTGAAACTCCCCCGCCCCAAAATACGGGCAATACCGCCATTCATTTTATCAAGAACCAGCTATTTATCGGATTCGGATTATTTGTAATTGCCTACATTATATCCGTGCTATTCTCAGCCGTGCCCTATAACAGTTTATGGGGTGGATATGACCGGATGCAGGGATTATATACATCAGCCGGATACTGGGTCATATTCCTGCTGGTCGCCCTGAATCTCAGAACCAAGGAGCAGATAGACCGGATTATCAGCACTATAATATTTACCTCTTTGTTTATTGTTGTCTATGCCTTTATCCAACGGCTTGGCCAAGACCCTGTGCCCTGGCAACAGATGGACCCGTCTGTTCGCGCCTGCGCCACATTTGGCAATCCGCATTTTCTGGCAACCTATCTGATAATAATTATTCCCCTGACGCTTTATAAGACAATCCATTCCCTTAATGATAAATGGTTATTCCCCATCCCAATTATCCTTTATTGCGTGATTGTCTTGCTACAGGTTATTACCGTATTCTTGACCAGAAGTTATAGCGCAATCGTAGTGATGTTTTTAGGCGTCTCTGCTTTCTTTTTTATATACGGATGGAGCAGCCGCAAAATCGTGTCTGCCTCGCTTGGGGCTTTCATCCTTATTGGAGGTGTTATTTATTTTGCGCTATTTTACATGCCTAAAATTATCACGATAGAAAATCTACCCAAGGGCATTGGAGCCATAGAAAGCAGACCAGGCACATCAGCCCGGATAAACGTTATTATGTGGAAAGGCGTATGGGGATTGATTACGGATAAAGATAATCCTTTCCGGTTTATTATTGGGTATGGACCGGAGTCGCTTTCCACTGTCTATTACAAAAACTACACAATGGAATTAGCCAAATTGGAAGGCGCTAATGTCCACGCAGACCGCGCCCATAGTTTCTATCTGGATATCTGGGTCTGGCACGGTATCATTGGGTTATTTGCTTACTTACTTATTCTTATCTCTTTGATTTACCTCGGATTTAAGACAACCCTCTTGAAGACACCGCCTAATCAAAACGCTCCGCCTGACAACTTCAATATAATAGTAATCGGTTTCATATCGGCTCTCATCGCTCATATAATAGAATCGCTGGTAAATATCACAACAACTCAGTCCTTTACATATTTCTGGATTTTCGCCGCAGTGATTTACGCCCTTTATCGGATAAAAATATTTCCGCCAACCGAGGAAACGATAACTGAAGTAAAACCAGATGAACCGCAGGTAACCGAACCGCCGAATGACTTTATCACCATCTATTCCACCCACGACCCGTCAGAGATATCAATTATCAGGATGAAACTGCAGGATAGCGGGATGCCCTTTATCATCCAGAACGAGAATCTGCAAAATATGCTCCCGGGCGTTGACGGTTTTATTGCCGCCCAAATCCAGGCGCTCCGGAACGACGCCAATAATGCCAAACTCCTCTTGCAAGGAATAGTCAAAGATGCCAACCAAATCACAAACCAGAACATTCTAAATATCCCTGAAACATTTAACTGGAAACTCTATTCCCTCATCGGTTATGCGACGTTCACAATTATCATAGCGTTCGCCCTGTTCTCTTTCTCTTGGCCCGCATCAAGAATGATTACCCCTGAGATAAAATCTGTCCGAGATGCCTTGTTGTTTATATTCCTGTTATGGATGGTATTGGGATTGATTCTTGGAGTGCTTATTGGGGCACGGTATTTATTCTGGGTCTATGTAGGGCAAACACTACTCTTGGCCGTGATTATGGTCAGACGCTACTGGCCTGATAACACCACCGATACTGACTTATTGATGATTTATTCCTGGGGCTGGTTTCTGCTCGGATTTATCATCGGTGCATTATCTATCAGGAATTCCAGAAAGCCAGTAAAATGGGGCAATCCTGAAACCGTGATGGCCGGGATAATAGCCCTGGCCGTTGCCTTTTTTGTCGTTATTAACGTCAATCTGCCTGTGCTCAGGGCAGACGGATTCTATAAGTTCTGTTTCAGTTATGACCAAAGCGCTGAGGAGGTCGCGCGACAGGGTAAAAGGGATGATGCCTATCAAATCCGGCTGATGTGTATCAGGTATTTCCAGAATGCCCTCAGGTTTGCGCCTGATGAACGGGCTTACTTGAACGGCGCAGGCCGGAACTTCCTGGAACTGGCCAAATTATCCATCGTCCGCAGCCAGGAAAACGATATTGACACTCCAAATAAACTCCATACAGTACCGACCATAAAGGAAATAATAGAAACAGATTTCGTCAGACGCGACGACAATAACCGGTTATACAGCGATTATACTTATCGCGACTTTGCCGTCCTTTCTTATACCTGCATCCAACGGGCATACGAACTTGACCCCAGGAACTATGAACGCATCATTGCCCTGATAAGAGTCCACCGATACCTCGGCGACATAGACCGGGACAAGACGTTCCTGGAAAAGGCATTAAAACTCTGCGATGAAGCCCGTAAGGCCAGCCCACGGAACACCAAAACCGATGAGGAAATCAGGGAACTGCAGCAACGGCTGAAGGCATTTCTCAAGTAAATGACCTCGTTTTAGCCGGTTTTTAGGTGGTTTTTAGCCACTGTCTGATTTTAGGACAGGGAGGTGCATACTGTATTATTAATCATTAATCACGACAAAACCATAAAAACTTAACTTTTTTTACCATCGCCACTACACTTGTGCTCTATGACCACTGGTCTGGTCTTTTATTGCCACTGGTTTTGTGCTTTATTACCACTGGTCTGGTTTTTTATTGCCACCGGCTTTGTGCTTTATTGCCACGGGTCTTTTTGCTTATGGCCACGGGTTTGGTTATTTATTACTACTGGTCTTAAGGCAGAAGACCATAGGGTTTGGTAAAAGACCCCACCCGAGGTGGGGGTAATACCCCCCTGCTGATGGGCTTGATTGGTCTAACCTGCTGAAAGACAAGGGGATAGAGAAAGCATTGCTATAACCTCAAGAAACTAAAGGGGTTATAATCTTCATAGAAGAATCGGGGGATACCATACTCTTAATTATCTGGTTTATCTTGGATTAGTGTGGGTAAAATAGGGTGGTTTTGGCACGGTATTTGCTCTAACTCCCATATTTATAATGGGATAAAGGAGGGCGAAAACATCGCTTTGAAGACAGACACCCGACATCCCTTTCCCGCCCCCCACTTTTCCCTTGAGGGGGCGGGAAAGGGGAAGTGTTTGGTAATCTATCTCCTTGCCTTATTTGGGATTAGAGCGTTTTCGCCCTCCATTCTGGTCATTGCAAATACAGTGCCAAAACCCTAAAATAGTACCCTAATCACCCACACTTTTCGCTTCGCGGTCTCTGCGGAGTTCCGTGTCTCTGCGGAGTTCCGTGAAGAACCTGTTTGGCTCATCACGTGAAAGTGTGGGTAGGTAAGTAGCATCGCCTACCTCTTTGAGTGGTATAATAGTAAGAACCGCTTAAAAGGAGGTGGCTATGCGAAAAGATGAGGTTACCGAATTAGTCCAAATATCGGGGTTTTCTGTGGCGGATATATCCTTCTGGGAGAGGAAAGGACCTGTCTGCCGTGCGGACGGCACAGGCAGACAAGTTCCAGAAGTCCGAATCCTGCTAACCAGGGGTAAACCGTGGTATTGTTGTAGTGGTTGCGGTCAGTATTGCCTGACCTATTATGATGGCCAGCTTATACGAGGTGCGAGACCTTCCCTATGGCAAATGGAAGAAGGCCTATTTGCTCTTTGATAAGGTGCGGGTGGAATATCCCAAATGCGGTGTGAAGATAGAAAAGTTAGAATGGGTTGAGCCCTGGTCGTTGTCAGTAAAATCGTCCGATAATCACTTGACAAATTAGGTGGAAAACGGTAGAATTCTACCAGTAATGGGGAGCGGTTCTTCACCCACTATAATCAGTGAAGAACCATAAAAATAATATTTTCTACTTGACAAAACC
Organism: Planctomycetota bacterium; assembly: GCA_040753835.1. Lineage (GTDB taxonomy): Bacteria > Planctomycetota > MHYJ01 > JACQXL01 > JACQXL01 > JACRIK01. Next base: position 19,409 of record JBFMDM010000009.1, on the reverse strand, counting down.
GGGGTTTATGTATATATATTATGGGGAAGCGAGATATGATAAAAGACGCCAACCGCAAAGGCATGGCCCTGGTCTGGACGATGCTGGCAATGACCCTGATGGTTAGCACGGTCTTGGTCGGCATCTCGCTTCTGGAGATGACCGCAAACGTCATTGAAGGCGAGATGCAGTATCACGGCCAGGCGCCGGCGATTGCCAAGGCCGGGCTGTTTGACGGCCTGGCTTGGTTCAGGCGCCAGACCACCCAGCCGGTTACCACATTTGCCCCCCAGCGCGATATGATGGCTGTCCCCATCATCAACGACACGGACGACCCAACCATCGGCATCGTCCGCGAGATTGACGTGGACCAGAGTTCCAATATCTACGGCCGGTACGAGGTTATCAGCAGCACGGTAACCGATATCTCGTCCCAGCGCGGGTTTACCGGCGCCGGCACCATCTGGAATATTGAAAGCATCGGTTATATCTACCGCAAGTTGGACGACACCAAGGCGTATAATGTCTGGCCCAACCAGGTCCTGGCGCATAATATCCTGGCCGTTGACATCCGCCGGGTGAGTATGGTCCTGCCGGGCCAGGCCGCGGTCTGCGCCGGCGACCCGGCCCAGACCATCTTCGGCAATAACTCCAGGGTCATCGGCGGCGTCAAATACGCCTCTGTCTATCCGCCCGGCACCGCGCCCACTATCTTAGGCGGCGCCGTAGTCACCGGCACGCCCACTGCACTGTCGCAGTTGACCCCGTATAACGACGAGCCCGAGGACGTCTTCGGGATGACCGCGGCCGAACTGCGCTCCATCGCGGACTATTATGTCACCTCGGTCGCGGACCTGCCCGTTCCCATACCCAGTTACAAGATAGTGTTTTTTGAGGGCAATCCGACCTTTAATTCCAGCACGCCCCTGAAGGGCACGGGGATTTTCTACTGCACCGGCAACCTGACAATCGCGGCCGGCTCGGCCTCGTCTTATAACGGCATAATATATTGCGTCGGCAACTACCAGCAGAACGGCACGTCCGTCATCAACGGCGCGATTGTCGCCAAGGATAACGTCAATATCCAGGGCAGCGGCGACAAGGCCGAGGTGAATTACGACGCCACGATTCTGTCCCAGGTCCAGACCTATACGGGCCAGTACCGTTTTGCCAAGGGGTTCTTCCTGAAGAAATAATATTATGAGAATATTCAAAGGTTATGGTTATAAGGGGCCCGCCCCGCACATACCCTGCGGCTTTGGGCGGCCCAATGTGAGGGGTATGTGCGGGGTGTCATTACTGGAAATCGTCATCGCGATGACGATTATCACGGTGGTGATTGTAACCAGCATACATTTTATTGTCGGGACGCAGACCTCGGTGATAATGAACCAGGACCGGGCCTTTGCCACCCAGAAGGCGTTGACAATGATAAATGAACTACGCGCCTATGCCCAGGGCAACGAGGATTCTGGCGGCGCCTCAGTCCTGGACGACTTTGACGACGGAGTCGGCACCTCTGAGTTCCTGACTATTGATTCCACGGTGGTTGACCCGAGCCACGTCCTGAGCGGGAACTCCTGGCTGGGCAACCGCTGGCGCTACACCAGGCGCATCACGGTCCGTAAATTCCCGTCTTTTGAGGCGTCCAATGTGCGGGTCGTTGAGGTCAAGATATTCCTGACCCAGCCGGGCAAGAACGACGCCTCGGTCCTGGCCGATATATCCTCGGTCGTGACTACCAGCGGAGACACCGCGCCGCCCAAGCAGGTCTATGACATTTACCTCCTGTGTATGGAAAATATCCCGGGCTGGTGGGTCTATCTGGCGTACCTGAAGCCCTTTATTGAGACGGCTTTAAGCGATATGGAGTCCCGTAATCCGGGAATGGAATTCCGCGAGCACTGGATAACCAAGGCCGCCTACGGCCGGGACCAGGAATACAAGCCGTATTTCAATAATACCGTGGACTCAACCGTGAATATAAACTATGCCTATTTCTATCCGGGCAGTATGCCGGCCGGCTCCGCGGTCAGCCAGTATTATGTCCCGGCCAATGTCAATGCCCGGGTCAATATTGATAATGTCACCACCAATGATTATAATGAATACGGCTCGGACGACGACATCACGGACAATCCCTATCCTTATGCCCTGGCTGACCAGTATAACCATGCGATGCGTTATCCGGACGAGAGCAACCTCTACCAATTGCGCCTTTCAGCCAACACCGAGCAGTCGGGCGTGCTTACCTACCGTCTTCTCTTGGATGATATGGTGCTTAATCCTGATAATTACCGGAATGCCATCTTCATCAATCTGCACGGCGAACTGCTGCCGATGCCGTCCATCCGTAACTATTCAGATGCGGCCAAGGACCCGGCTACCTATCCGCAATGGCGCGCGGTAACCCATCCTGAAAAACTCAGGTATAACCTGGCTGAGGATGTCAAACTACGCGTCTACGGCTACCTGGCTGACCCGTCAATCGGCGGCAATAATTATATGACCGTGCCTATCAGCATCGTTGTGCCCAATATGAATCTGACTCTGTCTGCCACCGATATCAGCGTTACGTCCATCAAGGGCGGCACGGACCAGAATCCCCAGGATGGCGCGGCCGATATTTATACGGCTGATGTGGCCTCAACCACGGCCGGCGCCGGAGCCACCGTTGACCGGATGTATGTAACTACCTATTACGATGCGGTCAATGACCAGACCATTATCAAACTTTACAATACCCCGTTACGGACTCCTGAAGATTCCGGAAACAGGGGTTTGGATACAACCCGCCGGCTTTACGGGATGGATTATATCCCCTGCCCGGTTTCAACCACTGACTTTAGTATAAGCGCATTGACCTCTACCGCTGTTGATATGCCCAAGAACACGGCCCGCTGGATTATTACCATCCCCTCTTCGGTTATAGACCGGGAGATTGGCAATTTCAGCACGGTGCTTTCGTTCCAGACGCGGATAAACGACGACCTGACTGCTGGAACGATGTGGCCGCCTGTTTCAAGGAACAAGCCGGCCAATCTCTCGGTTACCTATGCCTGGCGCAATAATGACGCCAATGCCGTGCCGTTCAGCGAGCGCTACCAGTTCCAGGGCGACCCGCGGAATATGCCTTATGCCGATATCAAGGCGTCTCACGGTTATAACTGGTATTTTGACAACATGCGCGATTCCTCGGCTAATGTATTATCAGAATGGTCCGGCATTTCCAGTACATACGTCAACAATAGCAGCAACAATATAGACGGCTGGCATGGCGCAGGTGGCACATCAAACGACATGATGGAGATAGACGTGCCGAGATTCTTCCAGTTCATCCGGACCGCCCTGACCGACGCCAACTGCGTCTGGACCACCATTACCGGATTTTCTTACTATTATATGGGCCTGGGCAATGAAATCGGCTACGACTCGGCCAACGGGTTTTCCAACAGCATCCCGGTCTCGCGCAAGCCGTTTGACGGCGGCAGCGGCACGCGTTATGAACAGTGCATTAACTCTGAAAACACCGGCTCGGCCACGAACTGCGGCGTGAAATTAATCAAGGAGAACGTGAGCAATTACTGGTGGAGTATGCCCTGGCTGGGCGAGATATATCCGGACACCGTGTATTCCAGCCAGTGGTCGGTCAACGGCAATCTTAACAGCGGCAGCGGCGCCAATACCTTTGTCCGGACCCGACGCAGGGATATCCGGGTCAGCGGCACCACCTACGCCCGGAACGGTTCCCTGCCTTTGGGCACGACCTTTTACACGTCCACGTCCGGCAATACCAACCTGGCCTGCGTCCGCCGGACCCGGACTAGGGGATGCACCTCTTTCTATAATATTGGCACCGCCACCTCAACCTTCATGCACAGGTTTCCTACAGGCTCTACCGGCGCCATCACGGTTTCCGGCACAAATATGGCCAATGCCTACAATTTCCCGCTCCAGTCCTCAATGGATATCAACCGTCCTTTTGACCTGGATTACAACTGGGGTACTCCGCCCACAGAATTCAGCATCGGCGACTATCCCTCGCTGAGGTGCAGCGCCGAGATACTCAGGGGCTTGAGATTCTACGGACATGTGGACGGCGCATCCTGGGAGGGCAGTTCTCTGGTGCGCCTGCAGAACCCCTCTGGCTCCAGCGCCTTTCTTGCGGTCAACGGGCTTTCCCAGACCGTTCAGATGGGTACCTCCGGCATTGCCCGATACTCGGTCATCAGTTTGGTCCACAGTTTGCTTTCCGCAGGTCTCACCGGCACGCCCAGCCGGATTGTCCAACTGCCAAGGATTGAGGTCAAACAGCCCAATATTACTACCGAACTGATGAATCCGGTCTCTATTCCGATGACTTGGGAGACCCAATGGAAACGGTGGGATGAACAGAAGTATACCTCGGAGTATCTTGATACGTTTGAAGAGACCATAACCGACATAAGATACGCCCTGATTTATTCCAGGGATAACGGCAGGACCTGGCGCAATATCATAGACAGCGATACTATCAAGCCAGAGCCGTCCGCAACGCCGGGCGTTCCGGACCAGTCGCTCTGGCTCAACGACCTGGCCCCGGACGGAGACGAGGCATATACCTGGGATGTCTCCGACACCTCTTATTTCCCTGAAGGCAATTACCTTATCCGCGTGGAGGCGTATCGCTATAACCAACTGACCCATTATGCGTATCATGAACAATCTATATATATTAATAGATAATGTTGAAATCAACTGACCCATTATTTGACCGCGAGCGCCCCAACGGGAGCGGAGCGAACTCCGCAGAGACCGTGAGCACCAACTGGAGCGGAGCGAACAAACAATTTATATTAACGATAACAATGAAACAGTGCGATAAATCAATCCGGGGCGTTACATTGCTTGAGATGATGATTGCCTTGGTGTGCTTATCGGCCATTGTCCTTGCCACATTTGAGATTATGACCCAGTCGTATAACACCAATGCCACGGTCAATGCCTGGAATATGCTCACCCAGTGGGGCCAGAAGGCGATAAACCAGATGAATCTTGATATCACACAGGCCTGCGTCATCTATCAGAACGATACCCTGGGCAACGGTTATGTAGACGACCTGCAAAGCGATGCCAATTTCCCGGCGCTCTTCGGCAGCGTCCTGCCCCTGATTAACCAAAACGGCACCTTTGGACCGGACACCACGGTCAGTTACACCGGCAACGCGCTGCTTTATGCGACCAATACAACGCCTTTTGTCTCAGACGCACTGACCAATACCCGCCGGGTTGATATGTATCGCCTGGTGGCTTATTATCTTTCGCCCATTACCCAGACCATCGGCGCCAAACCCACCTCGTTGCGGCTGGTTAAGTGGGTCAGCAAGGAATTTGCCGATTACAATCACGTGATGTCCATTACCACCACCGAGCGGGCTGACTTTGTCTATGACCTGTATTTTGACCGCGACATCAGGCATCTCTGGATTCCGCGCAACACTTCTAACACGGCCTTCTACGCCATAGACGAATACGGCAATGTCAACGCCACGCCCGAGCCGTCTTTTACCATTCCTACCGGAGTGGATACGGACGGGAGTGCAATGGTCAAGAACGTAATCAATGACCTGGGCAGGGGCTTTGCCACGGTCGCCTGGAATAATTCCGCCGCCTTCAGCACGCCTGATTTGGTGCCCAAGTTTGCCCAGGGCAACGAGGGGGGGAGCGGATTCCCGCACGGGCTGGAGGTCCAGATAATCGGCCCGACCGGCGCCCGGCAGGTCTTCATCCGACTGGTCCTGGCGTATGCTATCGGCGGCGCCGACCAGTCGCTCTATTCCACCGAGGCGCATACCATCATTACCTTTAGGGAATACTAAAGGCATTTCCTAAGGCATAAATAGTTTCTTGCGCAGTTCCATCAGCACGCTCCAGCCCAGTATTATCAGGTAGAACCCGCAGGTAACCCGGAGCCCGACTGATTGGGTGCTTATTGACAGGTAGATAAACAGCGGAATAGCAATCAGCGCATAGATAGCCCCGACTATCAGGGCGGCAGTTATGCGCGGCCTGGTCCAGACCCCGATGGCCGGCGTCTTTTCACCGTGCGCCACGGTCTGCCCGCCAAACACCGGCGCATAATAAACGGTAAGCAGAACCACATGCAGGACCCAGGTAAGATAGAAAGAGTTGGTGCACTGAAGTAGAACCTGGTCGGTGATCAGTCGGTGCTTGAATATCACCAGCCAGAGCGCCAGGCCGAGCACGGCCAGGAGCGGGATATTTCCGTAATTGACCTCAACGCCGGTGGTAATCCTGAAATCGCCCTGGAGCGTTTCCAGGATTTCGCCGTAAAACACCCAGAGACAGATTCCGGCGCACAGGCCGTGGAGGTTCTTCCAGAGGAGCGACTCGGCGTCCCAGCCGGCCAGCAGGAACAGAAAGAACAGCGCTACAAACCCGGCGCCGCAGATAATCGTGGCCCCGGCGCCGGCCCTGTAGGCCCGGGCCGGGATAATATGCCCCAGGGCAAATGACAGCGCCATTATAGCCAGTGACATAAGCAGTGGATTTTCCAGCATAATTATCATTCTCCTTTTAGGATGTCGGGGTCAACCCCGTTAGAGACAGGTCGTTCATTCTGGACGACCGTACAAATCAACAACTATTTTAATATGGCAACCTCAACACGAAATAGCATTGCCACGCATATAAAATCAAATATCTCTAACGGGGTCAAGAAAATAGTATTACATTCTATATTAAACGTGCTACGAAGAGCGCCGGGATATAATAAAAAAGGGAACCATGCCTGTATCCGCCTGATTCCCTTTTGGTTGACCCCGCACATACTTTGTATATTAAATGATAATTCTTCCGCTAAATGTTCCCCTGAACACACAGTGACCGCAACAGCGAACTAAGCAAGGCGTGACCGTGAGCATTGCGAAGCAAGCGAGGCGAACTTGATTCCGTGTCTAAATTAGATGCTGAAACGAGTTCAGCATGACACCGTTGTGGCTTTAGGCAGCCGGTGAAAAACAGTGTTTCAACCGGGTATCCAGCTCCAGATTGATACTCCGCTGATACAAAGTATGTGCCGGGTTATTCCACCTTGTATCTTCCGCCGGAATTGAAGTAACTGATTCCGTTATAGCCGCCCCAGACAATCATATCCGTGCCGGTCCAGACGCCGCTGTGATAAAGCCGTGCGGACGGCGCGTTGATGGTGGTTATCGGACCCCACATCGCATAGACCGGGTCATAGACGCCGCCGGACTGAGAGACGCCGTCGCCGCCCCAGATGAACATCTTGCTACCGGTCCAGACGCCGCTGTGGTACATCCGGGCTGACGGCGCGTTGGTAGTTGATAAGGTTGCCCAAGTGTTGGCGGCCGGGTCATAGACGCCGCCGTCGCCCAATGGCGCGCTTCCGCTGTAGCCGCCCCAGACAATGATTTTTTTGTTATAAGAATTACTTCCTTCGCCGGTCCAGACCGAGGAGAATCCCCATCTCTGGGACGGGGCATTGGTCGTGGACATCTGGGTCCAGATATCAAGGGCGATGTCATAGATGCCGCCGGATGTTCCGCCACCGTCTCCGCCCCAGATAATCATCTTGTTCCTCCAGGATTCTATGCCGGAGCCGGTCCAGAAGGCCGTGTGTTTGGAGCGGGCTGATGGCGTATTGGGGTGCGAGCCGTTTCTGAGGTTATCCAGTTGGAATCCGGTCCGCCATTCGTTCAGGGCCGGGTCATAGACGCCGCCCTTGTTGAATGAAGAACTGGACTTTCCGCCCCAGATAATCATCACGCTGCCGGTCCAGACCGCGCTGTGGAATGACCGCGCGTCAGGCGCATTGGTGGTCGCCACCGCGCTCCAGGAATTTCCGGACGGGTCATAGACGCCGCCGTCGTTATAATAAGTCGTGCCGCCGCCCGAGGCCTCTATGTAGTCAATGTTGATTGTCACGGCCCCGGGGTCTGAAATCGCCTTTACTCCCACGGACTGCACGCCGGTTAACAATGCCGGATTGGAGAAATTCAGGGTAACCAGAGTCCAGGCGCCGGCATTCAATGTGGTGTTTATGGTCAGGTCTTCAAGCGCCGAAGCGCAGCCGGCATCGTTATCCAAGAGGAAACTCAAAACCCCGCTCTGGATATTCTGCGATGCCCTTATCCAGAACGTAACCTTGGTCCGGGCTGAGATATTGATGGGCGAGGGCAGGTCGCGGTACGCTATCGGGCCGGTGTCAAAACTGGATGGAACAGTTATGCTTACCGATGAGGTTCCTTCCTTGGTGATGACGTTGTCAAGGGCTGTGGTAATCGTGGTTGTGGCCGCGGTCCAGTTGGCCTCGCAATTGTCTATGGACTGGGTTGCCGATGATTCCACGGTATAGCCGCCCCAGACAATCATCTTAGAGCCGGTCCAGATGACGCTGTGTCCGGTCCGGCTGGACGGCGCGCCGGTCAGTGTGATGTTGCTCCAGGTATTGGCAGTCGGGCTGTATATTGCGCCGGTGTTTACGGTATTCAGTCCGTCCCAGCCGCCCCAGACGAGCATTCCGAATGGCGACGCCCAGAGCGCGGTATGGTCGCTCCGCGAAAGCGGCGTCGTGCCGTCGGCCAACGTTGTGTCCCACGAGGTCAGCGTCCCGGCCTCGTTGGAATAGGCGCTGGTTGTAACATAGTTGTATGCCCTGATCCGGTAATAATGCGTTGTGTTGGCGGCCAGGCCGGTGTGGGTATAGACCGTGGTATTGGCGGTCAATGTCGCCACCGCGCTGTAGGTCACGGACGGCGTGCCGTGTTCCACATAAAAGCCGATTTCCTGGGAATTATCAATCCAGGACATTGTGATGGATGATGTGGAAACTGCCGTGACTACCAGGTTGCTGGGTGCGAGCATAGTCAGTTCGCCGCTTGAGCCGCTCTCGTCTCCGTCGTTGCTGGTGCCTACGCAACTGTTGACTGATGTAAACAGGAAAGACGAAAGCATAAGGATAAGGGCAAGAATAAGAATCTTTCTCATAATATACAATCCTTTTGGTCCCGTCTGGGCGGGACCATGGCGCTACTTATAGCGCCACTTACCATAAAAGTTATACCCCGCCGAATGGGGGAAGTGCCAAATATTTTGATATTTTATTATTGAAATGTCAAGAATAATATATAAATTTGGCAGAAATAGTGTGGCAGTTTGAGCGGTAGCGAACTCCGCAGAGACCACGAAGTGAATTACTGCCAACTATAACTCGCAGTATAGAATCAACTGCGAGTAATAGAAATAAGCATGAAAACACCGGTTGATCTGATTATTGCCAATGCCCGGGAATTGGTGACGGTTTCCCAAGCATCCGAACTCGGCAGAGACCGCGCAAGCGAACTCCGCAGAGACCGCGCAAGCGAACTCGGCAGAGACCCCCGAAGTGAATTCGGGGAACTCGGCAGAGACCCCCGAAGTGAATTCGGGGAACTCGGGATTATCCACAAAGGCGCAGTGGCGGTAAAGAATGACCGGATAACAGCAGTCGGCGCAACCGATGATATCCTCAAGTCATATTCATCACGCAAGGTCATTGATGCCGGGGATAAGACCGTTACCCCGGGCCTGATTGACTGCCACACCCATCCGGTCTTTATGGGCGACCGGGCCGATGAGTTTGAACTTAAACTCAAGGGCGCAACCTACCAGCAGATTGCCTCGGCCGGCGGCGGCATCAAGTCAACCGTCCGCAAGGTCCGCAACGGCTCCAAGGCCGAACTGAAGGAAAACGCGCTGAAATACCTGGAACGCTTTATCCGTTGCGGCACCACGACCATAGAAGCCAAGAGCGGTTATGGCCTGACCACCGAGGATGAGGTAAAGATGCTGGAGGCGATAAAGGAGTTAAACGGCGTAAAGCGTAGGGCGTTGAGCGTTGAGCGTCCGGAACTGGTCCCCACCTTCCTGGGCGCGCACGAGATTCCGGATGAGTATAAAGATAACAAGGCCGGCTATGTTGATTTGATAATAAACGAGATGCTTCCGTTGGTGGTCAAACGCTCCGATGCTCACGAACGGAGTGCCCCGTATCCGAAGGCATCGGGGCGGAAACTGGCCGAATTCTGCGATGTCTTCTGCGAGAAGAACGTCTTTGAGATAGAGGACTCGCGCCGGATACTGAGCGCCGCAAGGAAACACGGATTGGGAATAAAACTCCACGCAGACGAGTTCGCTCCTTTAGGCGGGGCGGAACTGGCTGCTGAATTGCACGCGGTCTCGGCCGACCACCTGATGGCTGTCTCTGACGAAGGCATACGCCAACTCAAGCAGAAGGGCGTCATTCCGGTGCTCCTGCCCGGTACCACCTTTATGCTGGGCCTGGGACACTATGCCCCGGCCCGGAAGATGCTGGACGTCGGACTGCCCGTGGCGCTGGCAACTGACTTCAACCCCGGCACCTCATTCACCGAATCGCTTCCGATGATAATGTCCATTGCCTGCGTCAAGATGAAGATGACTCCGTCTGAGACGCTCACTGCCGTGACCATCAATGCGGCCCGGGCCTTAAAGCGGGAAAATACTATCGGCTCTTTGGAGCCGGGCAAGCAGGCGGATTTGGTTATCTGGGATTGCCCGTCATATAAACATATTCCATATCACTTTGGAGTTAACTTGGTAAACAGAGTTATTAAGAAAGGTAAAGTAGTTGAATGGTAAAACATATCCTGTGGCTTATCCTTGTGTTTGGGCTGATTGCCCAGCAGGCGGCGCTGGAGTTCCTGGGCGTTCATCTCGGTCCGGGCTGGGAGGCGCTGGTGCCCGGCCTGGCTATCTTCGGCGCGGCATTTGTCCTCTCCTGGGCGGCTGAACTGGCCCAGACCGAAATCCCCCAGGCGTTGGCTCTGGCATTCCTGGCCCTGATTGCGGTCGTGCCTGAATATGCCGTGGACATCTACTTTGCCTGGACGGCCGGCTCGGACCCGAAATACATCCACTACGCCACGGCCAATATGACCGGCGCCAACCGCCTGCTCATCGGCCTGGGCTGGCCGGTGGTTCTCTTTGCCTATTACTTCGCCACCCGCAAGAAGGAGATACAGTTGGAGCCGAGCCACCGGATAGAACTCTTTGCGCTCCTGGCCGCTACCTTCTATTCATTCTTCATCCCCTTCAAGGGCAATATAGCGATTTACGACTCCATCGTGCTCCTGGTCATCTTTGTCTTCTATATTATTGCGGCCGGCCGGATGCACCACGAGGAGCCGGAACTGGAAGGCCCGGTGGAAGTATTTAGCAGGGGTTCGCGGCTCTATCGCTGTATCATCACAATTGCGTTCTTTGCCTTGTCCGGCTATACGATTTACATCTCGGCCGAGCCATTTGCCGAGGGTCTCCTGGCCAGCGGCAAGGCCTGGGGCGTCAACGAATTCATCCTGGTCCAGTGGCTGGCGCCGCTGGCATCCGAATCGCCGGAATTCATCGTGGCCATCATCTTTGCCACGCGGGCAATGGCCGGAGCGTCCCTCGGCACGCTCATCTCATCCAAGGTCAACCAGTGGACTCTGTTGATTGCCTCTTTGCCCATTGCCTTTGCCTTGGGCGGCGGCGACATACTCGGAATGACCCTGGACAATATGCAGAAGGAGGAAATCTTCCTGACCGCGGCCCAGTCGCTCTTTGCCATCTTTGTCCTGTCCAATTTCAGGTTCTCAATGCTGGAGGCGCTGGTCCTGGTCGTGCTCTTCTCAACGCAACTGATGATACCCCTGATTATGCCGTCGCTGTTGCCCAATATGCCGGCCGAGCAACTGCAGGATGTGGAAATCAAGGCCCGGCTGGGCTATGGCGGGTTCTATATAGCGCTTTCTATATTAATGATAATGCTCTCGCACAACCGACGCAACGCCCTGAAATACCTCATCCGGCCAGGCAATTCCAACTGCCCCGTGGGCCCGCCGGGCGGAAAAGAGTAGACCCCGAAGGAGGTAAGATATGGTAGGATTAGCCGCAATGTTGATTTTGGCATACGGACCGCTGCAATGGAATTTTCCCTGGTGGGTCTGGGTCTTGTGCATCCTTTTCGGAGCCATAGATGGCGGCCACCGGACCAAGAATATTGTCGTCAAAAAGACGGTAAACAATAAGGCGAATTAAGTAGTGCATCCACGGAATTCCAGAAAATCCTGAATTCGGGGGACGCCTACCGAATAGGGAATTAAGTAAGATGTCCTCGGATTAATTAATCATTAGTTACAATAACTTTTCACCCTGGGGTAACAACCTTTCGGCCCGGGGTAATAACCTTTCACCCTGGGGTAATAACCTTTCACCCTGGGGTAATAACCTTTCGGCCCGGGGTAATAACCTTTCAGCCCGGGGTAATAACCTTTCACCCTGGGGTAATAACTTTTCACCCTGGGGTAATAACCTTTCACCCTGGGGTAACAACCTTTCGGCCTGGGGTAATAACCTGTTACTTTCCGGCAGTTCCGGGGACATACCGAATAGGGAATTAAGTAAGATGTCTCCGGATTGCCCCGAAGGGAGTAATAATTTTATTTCCCGCTCAACTTTTCTGGCCAAAATTCCGAATGTATATCTACTTGGATATGAGAATATCTTTATTTGTGTTGAGTATGGTTGTGGCCCTGACAGTAATCACCGGGCCGGTTGCGGCTGACACGAAAATCACCTATGTCACCCTGTCCCAACTGGCCCAGAAATATAACCTCAAGCACGAGAGGGATTCGCTCACCGGACGCGAGGTGTTCTCCGGTAACGGCTATAACATCGTCGCTTCCAGCGGGATGTCCGGCCTTATCGTAAATAACAAATTCACGGTATTAGAGCAGAAGTTAAAGTCCATCAACGGCCAACTGGCCGTTTCCAGGAGCGATTTTTCCAGGGTGGAGAATATCCTGATAGAGCCGCAGCGCAAGGATGTCTCGGCCAGGCCCAATGGGGTTATCCGGAAGATAGTGATAGACCCTGGTCACGGCGGCGATTTCCGGGGCTGCAAGGGCCGCAACGGACTGTGCGAGAAGGATGTCACCCTTGATGTGTCCAGGCGCCTGCGCGAACTCCTTGAGGAAAATAATATCAAGGTGGTGATGACCCGGACTACGGACCGCTCGCTTTCGGCTAACCTGAACGAGGACCTGCGGGCTCGGGTGGAGGTGGGCAACCGCGAGCAACCGGACCTTTTTATTTCTATCCATGCCAACTGGGCTAACGACCCGTCGGTAAAGGGGTTTGAGATATACTATTCGCCTGAGAATAACGTCCTGCCCGCGCCGTCAGCCAGGCATATCGGACAGGACAGGCCGGATGACCGCCAGACCATAAAGGCGCTTTCGCATATCCTCAAGGACGAATACAGCCGCCGGACTATTGAAATCGCCAAGGCCATCCAGAAACAGTTCAATAAACTGCCCACCGAGGACCGGGGCGTGCGCAAGGCCAATTTCAAGGTGGTTAAATACAGCGAGTTCCCTTCCATCCTGGTAGAGATGGGTTTCCTATCCAATAAGGCCGAGGCGGCCAATTTCAAGAGCGATTCATACCGGCAGGAGATTGCCGAGCGGCTCAGGGACGCCATCATTTCGTATAACGGCACCGGCACAAGCAAGACCCCGCCCGAACGACCGGAGTCGTCCGGTCGGGCGGGCAGCCAGTGGGAATAGATATCAGATTTTACTTGCTTTATTTCCACTTTATGTTATATTAGTTACAACATATTCAAAACAGCATTTTGTCCCAATGGAGGGAGATGATTTATGAAAAAGGCATTTCTTGTCGTAATCGCGATTGTCGGATTGGGATTGTTTACGGCGGCCAGATGGTCTCTGGCTCAGCACAATGACACGGGCCAAGGGCACGGCAACGGCCATTCGGGCGGCCATTCAGGAGGCGCAAGCCATGAGGACGACGCATACCAGAAGGCAATGGACAATGCCCGTAAACTGGCCGAGCAGAACAAGACCAAGGAGGCGGAGGATGCGGTCAACAAGGCCCTGATGTACCGGCCTAATGACCCGGCCGCCATCGCCTTAAAGGCAAAGATTACCAAGAAAATCAAGGGGATGACCTATACCGGCACCAATGAACAGGGCCTGCAGGAATACAAGCACAACAAGACCGGGATGATTTTTGTCCTCATCCCGGGCGGCACACTGGTGATTGAAGAAGAAGACAGCGCTTCAGCGGACAACGGCGGCGGAGGCGGCGCCGGCTCGGGTGGCGCCGGCTCAGGCAACGGCAACGGTTCAGGGGATAATGACAGGAAGAAGAACCGCCGCGAGTTGCGGGTGGATGATTTCCTGATGTCCAAATACGAGACGCCCCAAGGCGTCTGGCTTAACTTTATGAATAATAACCCGGCCTTTTTCAGGAAGAGCAAGGACTATCCGGTTGAGAGCGTCTCCTGGAACGACTGCGAGTCGTTCTGCAAGACAACGGATTTGCGCCTGTCCACTTGGGTGGAATGGGAATACTCAGCCAGAGCCGGCAGCGTTACTCCTTATTTCTGGGGCAAGGAGCCCAATGACGAGTATTTCTGGTATGCCGGGAATTCAGCGGCATCAACCCATCCGATTACCACCCGCAAAGGCAACGGGTTCGGGCTTTATAATATGTCAGGCAATGTGATGGAGTGGACCAGGGACCTGTTCAAGGACCGGCTGAGAGGCAAGGCCGAGGATACCGAGCCGGGCAAGGGTGAAGTGGAGGGCAACAAGGAGAAATACGGGATGCTCCGGGGCGGCGCTTATGACCAGCCGGCCGCATTGTGCCAGTCAGGCAGTTATATCCAGGTCCTGCCCACGGCCAAGGAGAAGAATGCCGGATTCCGCTGCGCCAGGGATATCAATAAGCCGTAAAAATTTATGATAATCACGCATATATCTCTTTGGGATGGGCGCTGGATAAAATACTGTAACGGAATAATCTAATCCCGATCCTACGAACCCTGACGGGTTCTCAGGGCGAGACCACGAAGTGACTGCGAAGCGAACCCGGAACGGGCAAAAACTGTCGGGATTAGATGCTGTAATGGTCTTTGGCTACTTCGTAACCAAATTCCTAACAGCATCTGAAGGGAGGTGGGAATATGGTCAGGAGATTGTTAATCGCGATGCTGGGGCTGGCTTTGCTGGCCGTGGCAATCGGCTGCGGCGGCGGCGGAAAGACCGAGGCCGGTTCATCGGCGCAGAAAGGCACCGTTAAAATAATCGGGGATAAGAGTTAAACAGATTTATAGTGTAATGAATGTCCCGACACTGCTAATGCGGGATAAGTCGCTGATAACGCCCTTATAGGCTAACAGCGACTAATAAGAGCCAGTAATTCGCTATGCTCAAACTGGCTCTAAAAAGGAGATTATTTATGAGAATGCTGAAATGCCTGCGAAGTCGCAGCGGAGTCCCGATTATTTCGGGAATGTTATCAGTGGTTTTACTGCTGATAATGAATTCACTGTCTTTTGCCCAGGTAACCGAGGCCACGCCGGATGAATACATAGTCACCTGCTACAAAACCGAGATTTCCACCAACGGTACCACCTGGGTAACCTGCTTTGACAATCCGGCCGGCACCTTAATAGACCTGGCTTCTCCGACCGGCCCGGGTTCGCTCTTTGGGCCGCAAGGCGAAGTGGCGATTGGCGTCTACAAGCATATCAGGATTACCATTATGAACACCATTACTTATAGTTGCACATCGCCGGTTGTGCCGCAAGGTGGTTTTAATCCTTATATAGCCGCCGCTGACGCTCATATGCCGGTCTATTTTTCCAACCAGTACGGCGGAAGTTCCTGGAGCAACGACGGTTCGGAATTGCTGAGGGCGTTTCCGTTGCCCGACCCGATTAATGTGGAATACAACACCACGACCAAGGTGGTGATAAACTTCATCATTACCAATTCGTTGAAAAACAATGGCGGATGGAGTTTGGAGCCGCCGGTAATGAACGTAACCAGCGTGGTCAACAGGGCGCTTGAGGTTACTTTCACGGGCGGGGATTATTACTTTAGCCGGTCAAATATTAATATTGACAACCCCTTTACCAGCACGGTTATTACACCTGCCTGGATGCGGTTTTCTTCCGGCTGGGGTAAGATTACCCTGACCAATCCGATTGAGAATGTAGGAGCGTTTACGGTTACAGCCGGAGCAGATAATACCGAAAATAACCAGCAGATTGATTCTTCAGGCGGCATCTCCGGGACAATTAATACACCTGAAATATATATTGGGTCTGCCGATATGACCGGCACGTATTACATAGACCCGACTGGCTATATTAATATGCTGATGCCGGAATCGGGTATTATCCGCGGCGCGGTCTCGGACGACGGCAGGGTCTTTATTGCCATAGAAACCGGCGTACCTGATAGTTACCATATGATTTATGCGATAAAGAAGGAGGACCAGATACCCCGAGACCTGAGCGGTAAGAGCATCTTCTCAATGTATGAAACCCAATTAACAACAACGGTGGACGAGACAACAACGCCGTATCCTCAGGGGTATAGGTTAGCATACGGCACGTCAATCGGCATGGCTAATCTTGACCCCGCTTCAAATACCATTTCACCTTCAGGCACCGGCGTCAGGGTGGAGATAGAAAGGCCGTTAAGCACTACCCAGAATGTACTATCGCCTGTTTCTGACCAATATAACGATACAAATTCTGGTAAGGTTAACCCTGATGCCTTCGGTGTCTGGAACCTGACCACTGGTGGCAGCGGGAGTAATATGAGGGGCTATATGCTTTCTGACGACTCGGTTTCGCTCATCTGCGGAAGCACCATCACCAATACAGGGGTTTATACTTATACCGATGGCGCTAACACCATTACCGCGACCGTTAATACCTTGCAATTTGGCGTCTCTCTGCCCCCGATTCTTGCCGTCAGTTCGCTTGCAATCGCTGATATAAACGGCTCATACACCGTTGTCTATCGCGGTGATATGGTTCGTCAGGAGAGTGGTGTAACCAAGACGGCTTTCTGGGTTTTACTGGGCAGGTTTACATTTGACGGCAACGGAAATGTCAGCGGCAGTATGACCAGATGCGAGAGGGGAGCGGTGGAAACAGAAACGTTCAGCGGTCAATATCAGATTGCTGACGAGACGATTGGTTCTGGAACTGAAAATATATCTGTCAAGGTGGTTCGGCTGTATGACCCCACTGACCCTGACCCGGTCAAGGCGGACCCGAGGAATGGGCCGCGTCTGATTCTAACGCCCAATAAGAAGGTAGCGATGATATATCAGCCCGTCACAATATGGGTTGACCCGGATGGTCCAGGCGGCTCTCCGGAAACAGAGATAGTTAACGATGAAAGGGGTTTGGGACTGGCCGTAAAGCACAGATAGAAAATAAGGGATTAAATAATTAGGATATCAGGGAGTTCCCCGATGCGGTATTGGGGACTCCCTTTTTTATTTGACTTTACAGGGATATAATATAATTTTGGTAATATGATTACCGTAGAACAGGCGTTGGACATTATCAGGCAGAATATTCCGCCCGCGCAGTTTGAGAAGATACCGCTCACCGGCTCGCTGGGCCGGGTCCTGGCCGAGGACGTGTTTTCCGATGTGGATATGCCGCCCTTTGACAAGTCCGCAATGGATGGCTATGCGGTGCGCAGCGAGGATATCCAGTCGCCGCCTGTGGAACTGGAGGTGCTGGAGATAGTGCCGGCCGGTTCTATGCCTTCCAAAGAGGTTAAGCCGGGCAAGGCCATCAAGATAATGACCGGCGCGCCGGTCCCGCGCGGGGCTGATGCCGTGATTATGGTGGAAAGCACCAAGTATGAGCCGTCCACCAGAACCGTTCGGTGTTTAAACACTATTACAAAGGACGCCAATATCTGTTTTAAGTCGGAGGATATCAAGGCCGGCGATATGGTCGTCCCGCGCGATACCAGGATCACCCCGCAGGCAGTCGGGCTCCTGGCCGCGGTCGGCAAGGATAAGGTCCTGGCCTATAAATATCCTTCCATTGCCATTGCCACGACCGGCGATGAACTGGTGGAGGTCAACCAAAAACCCAAAGGAGCGCAAATCAGGAACAGCAATACCTATTCGCTTCTGGCCCAGTTGACCAATATGGGAATGCCGGTAACCTCATTGGGGATTGCCAGGGACAATATTGACATAATGACCGGGAAGATTTCCGAGGGCCTCAAGTCCGATATCCTGATTCTGACCGGCGGGGTTTCTATGGGTGATTTTGATATCGTGGAGGATGTCTTTAAGAGGCAGGGCGTAAAGATTCTCTTTGACAAGGTGGCAATCAAACCGGGCAAGCCGATGGTCTTTGGCATAGCACCGAAAGGTCAACTGGTCTTCGGACTGCCGGGCAATCCGGTCTCGGCCTTCGTGATTACCGAGATATTCATCAAAGAGGCGCTGTCAATACTCTGCAACGACCCGGTACTGAAGAATCGGATAATAGAGGCGGAGTTGTCCGCGCCGATAGAAAGTGTCTCAAACAGGCAGCAGTATCTTACTGCCCGTGTGAAGCGAAGCGAACTACGGGCAGTTACCCCGATGAATATCGGGGTCGCTACGCGGGTTTTGTCGGAGTGTCTTGTAGAACCAATAGAAGGGCACGGCTCGGCCGATATTGTCTCCTTGAGCCGGGCTGATGCGTTTATTATCGTACCTCCGGATTCCGCACCCCTGCCTGCAGGTAGCCGGCTTAAGGTAATGCTTTTATAATGTATAATGAAGAAAACCAATTTTATTCGGGGCTTGCCATTTCTCTCGGCTGTCCTTGCCTGGTTGTCATACCCCTGGGTTGATTTGTCTTTCCTGGCCTGGGTTTCCTATCTGCCCCTGCTTTTCTACATAACCGAGATATCAAAGGAGTCCGGATTCTTCAGGCCGGGGCTTATCTTTATTGCCAGGCCGGGTTTCAGGGCGCTCTGGCCGGTCTATCTGGCCGGGTTTCTCTTCTTTGCATCAGGGCTATTCTGGCTCAGGCACGTTACCTGGGCCGGGCTTGTTGTCATCCCGCTGGTTCTGGCCTTATACTGGCTGGTCTTTGCCATCGGCGGTTATTTTATAATGCGCTCGTTCTCAATCCTTTATGCGGCATTCCTTATTCCGGCGCTTTGGGTGCTTCTGGAATACCTGCGCTCGTTTCTTATGACCGGATTTCCCTGGCTGTTTGCCGGCCATACCCAATATCGCTGGCTTGCCTTTATCCAGATAACAGACATATTCGGCGTCTATGTGATTTCTTTTATCATCCTGTTTGTTAATATGGTTATTTTGGCGCTGGTTAATGAGCGACTCAGGGTTTCTTCCAGGTCAATCGTTCTGATTGCAATCACGGCGATTATCTTTACGGCCGTCCTTTTGTATGGCGCAACCCGGCTGAAAGGGCTGGCCGTCAAAGACGGGCCGGTTATCGGCATTGTCCAGGCCAATATTGAACAGAGTTTGAAGGT
>JBFMDM010000008.1:0-39504 GCA_040753835.1 Planctomycetota bacterium | reverse complement strand
AAGATTCTGGAAATCAGGGGCAAAAAGGTGATGATAGATTACGATATTGCTAAATTATATGGAGTACCTACAAAGGCGCTTAATCAGGCCGTAAAACGTAATATAAAACGGTTTCCCTCTGATTTTATGTTCCAATTAACAGAATTTGAGAAGAATGAGGTGGTCACAAATTGTGACCACCTTGTGATGCTTAAGTTTTCTCCACAATTACCTTATGTCTTTACCGAGCAGGGTGTGGCAATGCTTTCCAGCGTCCTGAATAGCGAAGGGGCTATCAAGGTTAATATCCAGATTATGCGCGCCTTTGTCCAGTTAAGAGGTCTACTTCTGACCCATAAAGAATTGGCCAAGCGGCTTGAGGCATTAGAACTTAAATTCGGCGAGCACGATAATAAGATAAAGATTATATTTGAAGCAATTAAGCAATTATTACAACCGCCCAGAGAGGAACCGAAACCAAGAATCGGATTTCATCCGAATAGGTAAAATCCGTTAAATCTGCTTAATCCGCTTACAAGATTATTATGGAAACGTTTGAGCCAAAGATATTAGCCTTTTGTTGCCAGTTCTGCGCCTATTCAGCCGCTGACCTGGCCGGCTCTATGCGTCTGCAGTATCCGCCTAATGTACGGATTGTCCGCCTGCTCTGCACCGGCAAGGTTGACCCTCTCCATCTTCTCAAGGCGTTTCAGGAGGGCTGGGACGGCGTATTCGTAGCCGGGTGCCTTGAAGGCGAGTGCCATTTTATGCAGGGCAATCTCCACGCCAAGCAGTGGGTGAATTACGTCAAGAAACTGCTCACGGAAATCAAGATAGAGCCAGAGCGTCTGGAGATGTTTAATATGTCAGCGGCAATGGGGACCAAGTTTGCCGATACGGTCAGGGAAATGACAGAGAGGATAAAGAAATTAGGACCATCGCCTCTACGGAAATTGGAACCACAGATACACACGGATAAACACTGATTAATTATCTGTGTCAATCTGTGTTAATCTGTGGTTAAAAAGGAGAATTAAATGATAGTCGCCAAACGTAAGCCGATTGATGAGATTAAAGAGATGTTGAAACCATATAACAAGATTCTGGTCCTGGGTTGCGGGTCTTGTGTCGCGGTCTGCATGGCCGGCGGAGAAAAGGAGGCCGGACTGCTCCAGACCGAACTGCAGATGGCATTCCAAATGGCAGGCGAGACCAAGCAGATAGATACCATTACTATCCTGCGACAGTGCGACCGCGAGTATATTGAGGAAGTCAAGGACAAACTTCTACAATACGATGCTATTCTTTCCATTGCCTGCGGCGTGGGCGTGCAGTTCACGGCCGAGGTCATGGAAGGCGGTAAGGTGCTTCTGCCAGGACTCAATACCACCTTTATGGGCGCGACTATTTCTCCCGGCACCTGGATGGAGCGCTGTCTGGGCTGCGGCGACTGTATCCTGGACGAGACCGGCGGTGTCTGCCCGATTACGATGTGTTCCAAGAGTTTGATGAACGGTCCCTGCGGCGGGCACGAAAAGGGCAAGTGCGAGGTGGAACGCACCCGCGACTGCGGCTGGGTGCTGATATATAAACGATTAGAGAAATTAGGCAAACTGGATTTACTGAAGGAAATCAAACTGCCCAAGAACTACGGCGTGGTCAAGCGCCCGGCTACGATTATCCACGAGGCCTACCAGCCCGTGGTGATAGAGAAAGAAGAGAAAAAAGACAGTAAAACTTCTTAACCACAGATAAACGCAGATGAACACGGATAAATTATCTGCGTGTATCATATAATTATGGCGGAAAATAATACGTTTGAGCATAAAGATATAACCTCTAAGATATTGAATGCGGCATTTGAGGTCCATAATATTTTAGGGTGTGGCTTCTCGGAAAAGATGTATGAAAGGCCTTTGGTGTATGAATTAAAACAACGAGGTTTGAACGTAGAACAACAAAAGATGATTGAAGTCGAATATAAAGAAATTATAGCAGGCGATTATATTGCGGATATTATTGTGGATAATAAGGTGATTGTTGAATTAAAGGCGGTGGAAGCAATAATCAAATTGCATGAAGCCCAATTACTGAATTACCTTAATGCAAGTAAATATCATGTGGGCTTAATTCTGAATTTCGGTAAACCCAAACTGGAATATAAAAGATTGGTTTTATCCGGTTCCTAAAAACAGGGCGAGGATAAACACAGATATTATCGGCGTTTATCTGTGTTCATCTGCGGTTTGTTTTTCTGTACAGCGAGAAAGGAAACAAAATGAGTAAATTAAGCGAGGCATTAAAATCAGGCAAGTTCGTTATCACGTCCGAGGTCGGTCCGCCCAAGGGCATTAATATGGATGCCTGCCTGGACGAGGCCAAGCATTTCGGAGAAAAAGTAACCGCGGTTAATGTGACCGACATCCAGTCAGCCGTGATGCGGGTAGGCAGTTTGGCCACCTGTATCAAACTCAAGGAGCGCGGTTATGAGCCGATAATGCAGGTGGTCTGCCGTGACCGCAACCGCCTCTCGCTTCAGTCCGAATTGCTCAATGCCGCTGTGTTCGGCGTGGAAAACATCCTTTGTCTTACCGGCGACCACCAGACCCTGGGCGACCACCCACAGTGCAAGGGCGTCTTTGACCTGGATTCGGTGCAGTTGATTGCCGCGGCTAAGGGACTGATGGAAGGCAAGGACATTGCAGGTAACAAATTAGAAGGCGTGCCGAATTTCTTCTTAGGCGGCGTGGTCTCGCCGTGCTTAGAGCCAGTGGAACTGCAAATAATGAAGATGGAAAAGAAAATCCGGGCCGGGGCGCAGTTCATCCAGACACAGTCCATATTTGAGACGGACAAGTTCCGGCAGTTCGTGGACAAGGTCCGTTCCCAGGGCATCAAAACGCCGATTCTGGCCGGGATTATTATATTGAAGTCGGTCGGGATGGCGCGGTTTATGAACGAGAACGTAGCCGGTGTCTTTGTGCCTGACGATATGATAAAGGAGATGAAGGAGACCAAGGACAAGTTGACCAAGGGCGTGGAGATAGCAGCGAGGATAATCAGGGACATCAAACCGCACTGCCAAGGCATACACATTATGCCGCTGGGCTTGGGTCATCTGGTGCCTGAGATAATCAAGCAATCTGGATTATAAAATAGTATTTATTTATTGACTATAATCAGTTAATAATTAAGATAGTAATGAAGATAGGTTAGGGAATCCTAATGGTGTCTTGTGTGCCATAAGGGTGCGGTCCCGCCGCTGTATACGGGGACGAAAATCTCACGATGCCACTGCCCAGCACCCATCCTTTTAGGATAGGTGCTGGGTGGGAAGGCGAGATAAGTAGGATGAGCCGTGAGCCAGAAAACCTGAACCTATCTTACGCACTGTTAATCCGTAAGGATGTTACAGTGCGTTAGACCCGCCTCTGGCGGGTAATTAGCAGATTATCTTCGCGGAAAGAGATAATTGCAAAATACCGGGGCTAAGAAGACGTGGATGCAACCCCGCACCAATCCAAATGGGATAGGTGCGGGGTTTTTCTTTGCCCTATAATATTTTATAAATCTGTGTAATCTGTGGCTATGAAACTGATTCTTATCCGTCACGGCGAGACCGACTATACCGCAGAGAAGCGCTACTGCGGCGCGGCTATTGATGCTCCGCTGAATAATAAAGGCATCAGACAGGCCCGGCAACTCCGGCGCCAACTTTCCAAGCATAAGATTGACGCCATCTATGTCAGTCCGATGGCCCGGACGCTCCAGACCGCTGATATTGCCCTGGGCCGGCGCCGGATAAAACTGATTAAGGATTCCCTGCTCAGGGAATCACACCTGGGCAAGTGGGAAGGTCATACCCTGGAGGAAATCAAGGTGAAATTCCCCAAGGATGTCCAAAAGTGGTATAAAGACCCGCTCAAGTATGGGGCGACCGACGGCGAGACGCCGATAATTCTCCACAAGCGGGTAAAGAGATTTCTAAAGAGGTTGTTAAAGAATAATAACGGCGTCAGCCCCGTTAGAACTGACTCCCGCCTTCGGCGGGATACTTCCAACGGGGTAAAGGTTATCGCCATTGTCACCCACAGCGGGCCTTTCAGAATCATTGTAGGCGAGATGAACGGCAACGGCCTGAATGATTTCTGGGAACTGGAACCAAAGACCTGCGAACATAAAATAATCAAGGTATGAGTAAGAAACTGATTCTGATTACCGGCGGATGCCGGAGCGGCAAAAGTCATTATGCGGTTGAGTTAGCCAGGCAACTGCACAAGACCACCACGGTTTATATCGCCACGTCCACCTTCAAGGATGCCGAGATGGAGGAGCGAATCAAGCATCACCAAAAATCAAGGCCGGCCGAATGGCAGACCGTTGAGGAAGGCAAGAATATAGACACGGTCCTGATGAATCTCAAAGGCCTGTCTGAGGTGGTAATCATTGATTGCCTAACCATATTAACCTCCAATCTTCTTATAGAATTGCAGGAACAGGAAAAGATAATCCACCGGATTGAGAGCATGCTTAAGGTTATCAACGACTCTGAACTGACTGTGGTTATAGTAACCAACGAGGTCGGCGCCGGGATTGTGCCGGACGGGAAAATGGGCCGGGACTTCAGGGATTTGTCCGGTATTGTCAACCAACTGGTTGCCCAGGCCGCGGATGAGGTCTATATGATGGTGGCCGGGATTCCAGTGAAGATCAAATAACTATATAGAATGTAGTATGTAGAATATAGGAGGGAGAATATGAGTTTGTTGAATGAAACAATTTCGGGAATAGGGAAACTTGATAAAGCAATAATGGATAAGGTGCAGAAGCGGCTGGATAATCTGACCAAGCCGCAGGGGAGTTTGGGCCGGCTGGAAGAATTGGCAAAGCATATTTCCGGAATTACTGGCAAAGAATCTCCAACGCTAAAACATAAGGTTATATTCACCCTGGCGGCTGACCATGGCATAACGGACGAAGGCGTAAGCGCCTATCCCAAAGAGGTTACACCCCAGATGGTCTATAATTTCCTGCGGGGCGGGGCCGGTATCAATGTCCTTGCCAGGCAGGTGGGCGCAAGGGTGGTTGTGGTGGATATGGGCGTCTGCGGAGAACTCTCAGGCGACGGGTTCAAGGCCTGTAAGATAAATATGGGAACCAGGAACTTTGCCAGAGGTCCGGCGATGACCAATCAAGAGGCAATAAAGGCCATTGAGACCGGTATCAAGTTAGTGGAAGAGGAAATAGCCAACGGAGTAGACCCCATTAGAACTGACGGTCGTCCCGCTATAATGGGACGGCCTACTTCTAACGGGGTGAACATTATCGGCACGGGCGATATGGGTATCGGCAATACCACGCCGAGCAGTGCTATCACTGCGGTTTTCACCGATTGTAAGGTAGAGGACGTAACCGGTTACGGCACGGGCATTGACGAATCCGGCTGGGCAAAGAAGGTGGCGTCAATCAAGAAGGGTATTTCCTTGAATAAGCCGGATGCCTCAGACCCGATAGATGTCCTGGCCAAGGTGGGCGGTTATGAGATAGGCGGAATAGCGGGCGTAATTTTAGGCGCGGCCCGGTATCGGATTCCGGTGGTGATTGACGGATTTATTTCCGGCGCCGGCGCGCTGATTGCCACACGTCTGGCGCCGCAGGTAAAGGATTTTATCATTGCCAGCCACTGTTCCCAGGAACGCGGGCACAAGTATGCGCTCTATCATATGGGCCTGCAGCCGTTCCTGGATTTGAATCTGAGATTGGGCGAGGGCACCGGCGCGGCGCTGGCTATGTCCCTGTGCGAGTCCGCTGTGCGAATTCTTGACGAGATGGCGACGTTTCAGTCCGCTGGTGTCTCGGAGAAGACAAATGAGAAATGAAATGGGGAAATGAATTATGAAATCATTACTCGTGGCCCTGCAATTCCTTACCCCAATACCGGTAAAGTTAAAGTCGGTTGACCCCAAAGACATGGCCCGCTCCATGCGTTACTTCCCTCTGATTGGATTGGCAATCGGACTGCTTATGGTCCTGGTCAAATCGCTTTCTTTTGGTCCGCTTGATTTCTCCGCAACGGTCACGGCCACACTGGTGCTTCTGACCCTGACTGCCTTGAGCGGCGGACTACATCTGGACGGCCTGAGCGATATGTGCGACGGGTTTTACGCGGGCAGAAGCAGAGAAGAGATAGTAAAAGTAATGCGCGACCCGCATATCGGCGTAATGGGCGTTATCGGAATAGTTTTTATCCTGTTATTGAAATGGTCCGTGCTGTCCAGTTTACCACTGGCTATGCCGCATTATTCCAACATAGCCCTGATTATGGTACCATTTCTCAGTAGATGGGCAATGGTCATCATGGCCTTTGCAAATCCCTATGCCCCGGTAGCATCCGAAGGCACAGCCAGGCCATTTGTGGATAATCTCACCCGTAAGGACGTCATTATCTCCACTGCGATCACCCTGGCCGCGACCCTGGTCCTTTCGTTTATTTCAGGTAATTTCACCTGGTTCTTCCTGGTTATTATCCCTATTATCGTGATGATGGCAATGACCATAATCTGCAAACGTATCCTGGGCGGGATAACCGGAGACATCCTCGGCGCGGTCAATGAGATTACCGAGGTGGCGGTATTATTCGGCGCCTATATTATTTATTTGGGGAGGTGAAATATGGATAATACGAAAGAACTAAAAAACGTAAGAACGCAAGAACAAATATTTCTTGGTGTAGCGTTTCTTGTACTATGCGTAGCGCTTATCGGTTGTCCGCAGGGAAACGAGCAGAATGCGCCTGCGCCGAAGGCGGATTTGTCCATCAACGTTATCACTGACGCCACAGGAATTCCGTTAATATTGCCAATAACCGCCCAGTGGATTATTCCCCTGGCTCCGTCTATTACCGAGAATCTGAAGATACTCAATGCCCGGGACAGAATCGTGGGCCGGACCGATTTCTGCAAAGTGGACGGCAATGTTCCGAGTATCGGCAATCTGCTGGAACCGTCTATTGAGAAGATTGTGGAGTTGAAACCTGACTTAGTCCTGGCCAGCAAGGACGGCAACCGCCCCCAGGTGGTGGAAAAACTCAGGTCGCTGAATCTCAAGGTGTTTGTGTTCGGCGAGACCAATTCCTGGAAGGATATGGAAAACAACTTTCGGCTCTACGGCAGATTGTTGGGCAAGAGTGATGAGGCGGATAAGATACTGAAGGATATCCAGTCCGAACTTTCCCAGATAGAGGATATGCGCAAGGCGCTTTCGCATTATCCGAAGACGGTTTTCCTACAACTGAATGTTACGCCTTTGATGACAGCCGGTCGGAACACCTTTATTAACGAGATAATAATCTACGCCGGCGGGCGCAATGTTGCCGCGGATTCCATCCTGCCCTGGCCGACCTTGAGTATTGAGGAGATTATCATCAGGAATCCCCATATTATAATCATCAGCGATATGGGGCAGATAACCACCCAGGCCGTGAAGATGTGGCAGGAAGAGCGGTTTGCCAATATCTCGGCGGTAAAGAGTAAGAAGATTTACATAATGAATGCAGACCTGCTCTGCCAGCCCACGCCAATAAATTTTATCAAGGCGGTCAGGCAGATGAGGGAATATCTTAAATACGAAACCACAGATGAACACAGATAAACACGGATATTTGGTTGGAAGATGAAGAAAGCATTAGTAATTATTCTATTGGTTATTTTACTGATTACAACGGTTATTGTCTGTCTGGGCATAGGGCCGACCGGAATTTCGTACAAATATCTCTCCGGCACAGATAACGATACTGAATCAAAGATTATCTATGAGGTTCGCTTGCCCCGGATATTAGGGGCGCTGTTAGTCGGGTTGGGACTGGCCATGGCCGGCTCGGTGCTCCAGGCCATCCTGCGCAATCCGCTGGCTGAGCCATACACTTTAGGTATTTCGGGAGGCGCGGTCCTGGGTGTGGCTTTGTGCCTCGTTGTGCCGTTCCTGTCCGCGGTCAAGTTCTCGCTTCCGCTGATGGCATTTCTCGGTGCGCTTGCCTCGGTTGTTCTGGTCTATCTCATCACCAGTCGCCATCATTTCTCCGCCTCCAGTTTGATTCTCTCCGGCGTGGTGCTTTCGTTTATATGTTCATCCATAGTCCTGCTTATATTTTCCATATCCAAGCCGACCGAGATTCAGTCAACACTCTTTTTCCTTATGGGCAGTTTTGCCACAATAGATTATCCGATTATTAAGATAATCGCTTCACCGCTGATTGCCGGAGCCTTGGTTTTGGTATTCTTCAGCCGCGATATAGATGTCCTGACTTTGGGCGACGAAAAGGCCAGCCACTTGGGTATTGCGCCGCATCGGCTTAGGGCATTCCTGTTTATTGTCACATCGCTGATTACCGGCTGTTGCGTGGCGGTCTCCGGAATGGTCGGTTTTGTCGGGCTGATGATTCCGCACATAATGCGGTCCATAGTCGGGCCGCAAAGCCGGGGGCTTTTTATCGCCAGCGCCTTGAGCGGCGCGATATTCCTGGTGGTCAGCGACACTTTGGCCCGAAGCGTAATCGCACCGGTTGAACTGCCGGTCGGCGTCATTACAGGCATCGTGGGTGGTGTATTTTTTATTGGACTGTTGATAAATGCTAAAAGTATCTAATCTATCCAGCGGTTATCAGGCAAAGGAAATTATCAGAAATATCTCCTTTGCCGTTAATCAGGGCGAGTTTGTCGGCGTCATCGGCCCGAACGGCTCGGGCAAGACCACGTTGTTCCGGACCATTACCAAGATTGTCAGCGAATACACCGGCAGTTTACTGTATAAGGAAAGGGAAATCAGCGCCTGGCCGGTCCGGGCATTGGCCCGGGAAATCGCAGTCGTGCCGCAGTTCCTCATTATGGCGTTTCCATTTAAGGTCTATGATTTCGTGGCCATGGGCCGAACGCCATATCTCGGGCGGTTTGAGATGGGTTCAGAAGAGGATGAAAAGGCAATCAAAGAGGCGATGGAGTTGTCCGGATGCTCAGGCCTGCGGGAGCGGGTGGTGACCGAACTATCCGGCGGCGAGTTGCAGAGGGTCTTCCTGGCCCAGGCTCTGGCCCAGGAGCCGAAACTGCTTCTACTGGACGAGCCGACCTCGCATCTGGATATCGGCCATCAGGTGGAGATAATGCACCTGCTCAAGCGGTTTAATAAGGATAAAGGGCTGACTATTGTGATAATCCTGCACGACCTTAACACAGCCGGGGAATATTGCAACCGGCTGCTCCTGCTTGATGAAGGCCGGATATACAAGGCCGGAAGCCCGTCAGAGGTCCTGACCTACCAGAATATTGAGGCGGTCTATAAGACCGTGGTCGTGGTAAAAGAAAATCCCATCTCAGGCCGGCCGTATGTGATGCCTATTCCTATGGATAGATGGGAAACTAACGTAAAAACTAAAGAACAAAGAAGGTGATAGAAAAAATACGATTTTGAGGAAAGGGTATTAAACAACTGGATTTAACAGATTAAACTGAACAGAAATATTATTAACAATTGTTCCGTCTCTAATGGCGGAATAAAACCGGGTAGGTAAGGGAACTGCATCACATTAGAGATTAGATGATTTTTTCTGGGTCGCTCTCAAAACAGATAAACCAGAACCAAAATGACCATTATAATGATATATTGAACCAGAAGATATCTGATGGCACTGATAAATTGTTTGGGCTGGTCATAGTGCTGCCGGGCCGT
Organism: Planctomycetota bacterium; assembly: GCA_040753835.1. GTDB lineage: Bacteria > Planctomycetota > MHYJ01 > JACQXL01 > JACQXL01 > JACRIK01. The sequence continues at coordinate 29,805 of JBFMDM010000008.1, read as the reverse complement.
GGTATAACTGAGCAAAGAAAGCGGGAAGGCAATCAAGCCGGAAGCGGCTAATGGTGGTAATCGTCTGGTTGCCAGACCAGCCGCAAAAAGCAGATAAAAGACACGGCTGATGATTCCATATAGTTTAACGGTTTTCTCCCGGCCCAGTCGCACACAGATATTCCGTTTTCCCACGAGGCCGTCCTGCAGATAGTCAGGCACCTCGTTGAGTAGTGCAATCATAAAAAGGAGTAAAGCCGGCACAACCGAGACCAAAATCGCCTCAACTGCCAATCGTCCTGTTTGCAGATAATAACTGCCTGACATCATCAAAGGACCGTAAGCGAGAGCGATTGTTAATTCGCCTAATCCGCGATAAGCCAGTTTTAGGGGTGGTGCTAAATAGAACAGGGCGGCTAAGAAGCCCAGAGACGCAATAATAATTATCACAAGACCGACAGCCCAGGCGAGATAAATTGCGACAAGCCCAGCCAGTCCAAAGGCAAAAAGCCCCACGATAAATCTTATCCTCGTCACCGGCCGGGGATTAACCTGGAAGACCCGGTCTGTTCCGCCAACCCAGTCAAAATATTCATTAAATGCCTCCACCCCAATAAGCACAAAAAACATCCCCACTAATCCAAATGAAAACAGCCGGAGATTAAATCGTTCGGTGTGATAAAAACCAAGGGCATTGCCCAAAACATAAGGAGCCAAGCCGGCCACCAGAAGAAAACGATAGCGCAGGAGGTGAATTAGTTGACGGAAAGTTCTTGCCATCGGTTGGATTCTCGCAGCAGAGATGGGTCATTTATCACCTGTTTAGTGAATGTTCTTACCTGAGGCAGTTGCCAGGCCTTCTGATAGCGTCTCCAGACATCAGTCAGACGGTGCTTTCGTAAATCAGCACAAATAAAGGGTAATGGACCGATGAGTTTTACCTTGCCATTGGGAATGACCAGGATACTCGCCGAGGGATATTCCAGCCGATATTTCAATTCTTCCAAGACATCATAGGGATAATAATAGACCTTCATTTTACCGTCATATTGGGCTTGCTTGTCTTGAAGGACCTTAAAGAACCGCTCATATTCCTGCTCTGAAGGAGAAAGGACATTCCAATTATGTGCGGCCCGGCCAATCTGCATCATCTTGCCGGTATAAAATCCGTAAATGCCCATCCGATACGTCAGGTCAATCAACTCGCCTGTCTCGTGGATGTTAAACCTGGTTGGGACAAAGACAATCTCGGTATTGACACCGGCTTCTACCAGATACTTGCAGGCGTCAATTGTCTTTTGCCAGTCGCCACCCTGTCGTAATTTCTCAAAGGTCTCCGGCTTTACGCCATCTACGCTGACCTGGACTGAACGAAAGCCCAGTTTGGCAAAGCGTCTGGCTACCTCGCGGTCTATGAAGACGCCATTGGTCTCTGCTTTAAGAGCGACCTGATGCTTGCGTAAGAACTCACTGATGGTAAAAAAGTCCGGATGAAGCAGTGGCTCTCCGCCAGAGATAGCCACATAGGGAATCTTCCACTGGACAATCTGCTGGCAGAAATCCATAATTTCCTGGCTTGTGAGTTCATCAGGCATACTATGCCCCGCCTCCTCACAACAGTGTAGACAATTCAGATTGCAGTCGGCGTTTAACTGCCAGGCGATAAAAAGCGGTGCCTGATAATCAGAAAAAATACTTCCTTTCGGTAGCGATTGCTTTTCTGAAAGCCGTAATTCGTTCTCTATCATCTATCGTCCTTTTTCAGAAGCGACTGGTTGATGAGGTCAGTAATGAACTCCTGGACATCCTTTTTAATCAGGTCTGGTGAGTCGTCGTACTCGGATACTAATTGGGTCGTGATTTCTTCGGGTGTCTGATGTTGCTCCAGGAGGCGGAGTATCTTTGCTCCAATTTCGTTGGTTACAAATACCTTTTCCTTGAGTGTCTCAAAGACCACCGCGCCAAATTTCTCCTGGCGCACCCGCGTATGTTCAGCAAATCGCATAATTTTATGTAAACCTGATATAAGGTTGAGCCATTACCTCCTGTGAGACATCTTTCAGGGCTGGCTTTTCCCACTTGTTTCTTTTTCCCTTCGCCGTCCTACTGCCAGATGATGCCGAGACCGGTTGCTGTTCGTTATCTTCCCCGGCCCCTGCGGCACACCCACAGATACAGCTTGTCATTTCACCTTTTACTACGTTCTCCATTTTTGCACCTCCTTAGATACTTATTCTCGCCGACAAAAGCGACGAGAAAATATTAAAATATAAAATATAAATAATAATGCAAGTATTTTTATAATAATTCCGAAATATTTTGACTTTTCTTTGCAGATTAAATAGCATAGGGATTAATTTAGGGCTAACGACTAATCAGAGGAAGTGGCCGTGAGATTCGGCCCGCTGTCCCGCAACGGTAATGTCCCCCCGAATGTTTTCGGGGGAACGAGTCCGGCCGACTGATTGGTCCGGTAAGTACCTTCGTGGAAAGGGAAGATTATGATGCTGTTATTTTAACCCCGTTCTTTGTATTGATAAAGAGCGGGGTTTTTTATTGCCTATAAATGATAGGCATAGCCCCCGCCGAGGTGGGCAGACCGCTCTGCCGCCCCCGAAGCAGTGGGCGGGGCAGATGGAGAATAAGAATTATGTATCTGATGAGTTGGAGCGGCGGCAAAGACAGTTGCCTTGCCTGTTATAAGGCAATCCAGCAGGGGCTTAAGGTCTCACATATCGTGAACTTTATCTCGGCTGAATATAAGCGGGTGAGTTTCCACGGGACTCCAGCCGAGTTGGTAAGGTTGCAATCAGAGGCAATGGGTATTCCATTGCTTCAGAAAGAGGTTCAACCTGATGACTATGAGCCGGCTTTCAAGCAAGCGGTTAAAACACTTATCCCTACCGGGATTAAAGGAATGGTCTTCGGCGATATTTATCTGCAGGAGCACAGACAATGGGTAACCAGGGTCTGCCGGGAAATGGGGATTGAGGCCATTGAGCCGCTCGGGGGAATGCGCACCGAGGATATTTTAGACGAGTTTATCAAAAGCGGTTTTGAGGCAATTATTGTTTCAGCCAGAGCCGTAGATAAGCATAGCGCTTACGGTATTGACAAGGACTGGATTGGACACAGGATTGACCTTGATTTTATTAACTATCTTAAACAGCATAAACCATATATTGACCTTTGTGGGGAAGGAGGTGAGTATCATACCTTTGTGGTCAATGGGCCATTATTTAACAAACCGGTAGACATAATCAGAAAGGAGGTAATTGAGAAGGTAACCCCTTATGGTAAATGGTATTTCTTGGATATTAAACCCCGTTAGAAGTAGTCCCGCCGAGGCGGGATGTTTCTTTGTAGATGACTTCTAATGGAGTATTACCATTGTTAGAAATAGATTATCCTGACCTATGATGGATTTAGTTCTAACGGGGTAAACAACAGGATTAAACGAAACAGAAATATTATTAACAATTGTTCCGTCTCTACTAAAGGCGGAATAAAACCAGGCAGGTAAGGGAAATGAAGGTGCGATTCCTTCTGCTGCCCCGCAACGGTAATGTCTTGATGTAATATTGAGACCAGCCCGGACTATTATCTGTCTTGGTGAGTATTCTCGAAAGGAGAAGAAGATGAAGGGATTGGGTAAGATAACAGGCCTTGGGTTAGTGACCATCGGTTGTATGATGGCCAACGGTATCTTTGCAGATGAAACATCTGCGCCAATAACAAAGACCAGCGAAATCATCGTCACGGCCACGCGTTCCGAGAAGGAGATGCTTAAAATACCGGCCAATGTTACAATCATCAGCGAGGACGATATCAGGAAATCCAATGCCCGGTGCATCTCAGAGATATTAAAGACCGAAAACGGCCTCTTGGTCAACGACTGGACCGGCACAGGCAAGGCGGTAACCGTTGATATGCGTGGGTTCGGCGGGACCGGACCATTGAATACTTTAGTGTTGGTGGACGGCCGGCGGGTGACCCAAGTTGATTTGAGCGGCACGGACTGGTCCCAGATACCGATTGAGGACGTGGGCAAGATAGAAATTGTGCGCGGGGCCGGGAGCATCCTCTACGGCGACAACGCCACGGCCGGCACCATCAATATCATCACCAAAAAAGGCGCTCAGGGCGTCAATACCAAACTGAATACATTTTCGGGCAGTTATAACACCAATAACTTCGCCTTCTTTGCCAACGGCGGCAACCAGGACATCACCTTTTCCGTCAACCAGTCCTATCGTAATACGGACGGCTATCGCCAGAATTCGTATTTCAACTCGGATGACAAGAACATCAGTTTGGTCCTGATTTTCGGCAGTGAGTTTAATGCCGAGATGAGCATGGGCATCCACAATGACGACTACGGACTGCCCGGCTACCTGACCCCGGCCCAGATTGCAACATCCGGACGCCGGTCAACCACCACGCCGGATGACTACGCCACCACCGAGGACTACTATTATAAACTCAAGGTCAACAACTCGTTTGAGGAAGTCGGCGATTTCACCACGGATTTATCCCTGCGCAACAAAACCTCGTCATCCACCTATTCGGGCTGGGGCACATTTGACAACAAGATTAACTCTATGCATCTGGCCCCGCGTTATATCAGGGAGTTCGGCATTGCCGGCAACAGCGCCAAGGTAACCACCGGCGTTGACTGGCTGAAAGACGAGGGCAACCTTTCCGGCACCGGCGCTGACAAGGATTCGTTGGGTGCCTATCTTTTAGGCGAGATTGAGGTCAATAAGAAATACGGCATCTCAGCCGGCTACCGGCACGAGAAGGCGTTCTACTCATTCAACGGCGGAGGCCTGTCGGCCCGCAAGACCCTGAACGAGGACGTCTTCCATTCCGGCCTGACTTATATGTATAGCCAGACCGGCTCGCTCTATCTCAATTACAACCAGAGTTTCCGGTTCCCGGCCATTGACGAATATTTTTCGTCCTGGAGCGGGCTGAATGCGGCTCTCAAGTCCCAGAGCGGGAGCCAGGTGGAAATCGGCGTCAAGCACAGCCCGTCTGAATCGCTGATGACCAACCTGTCGCTGTTCAGCATTGATGTGGACAACGAGATTTTCTACAATCCATACACGCCGCCCTTTGGCCAGAATGAGAACTACGACCGGATTCAGCGCCAGGGCATTGAGGCCAAGATGGAATACAAGCCCGCTGAGGAACTGCCGCGCATTGCTTTGAATTATGCCTACACCCAGGCCGAGTTCCAGCAGGGGGCGTTCAAGGGCAACGAGGTACCGGGCGTGCCGCGCAACAAGGCCGGTCTAATCATCACCACGCCGCCCCTGGCCGTGGAGAACCTCAATGTGAATCTCTACTATAACTATGTGGGTAGCCGGTATCTGATTTCCGACCAGCCCAACCAACAGCCCTTGCTGGATGCCTATAGCACCGTGGATATGAAATTCATCTACCAGTATAAAAAGGTCAAGGCATCGCTGGGGGTGAATAACCTCTTCAACCAGCGGTATGAGGAATACGGGGTAACTAATTCATCTGGCACGATTGCATTATATCCCTCGCCGGAACGGAATTATATGTTCGGCCTGGCGGTGGAGTTTTAATCGTTTACCTTCCTCCAGCACCCCGAATGTTTTCGGGGTGCTGGGGTGCCGCAAAACACACGCCGTAATTCGTGATAGTGCAAACGCAGTATTTCCACTGAATCCCCGCCCGCTTATCTCACTTTAAAGCACATACGGAGTAGTGTCGGTTTGGGCTAATCCTGCATAGGATTGGAGCAATCCGATAAGCTATCAGGGCAAAAGCATCTGCTATTAGGGCTGGAGCATCTCACACAGGGGCTATGTTATCTAACACAAGGGTTATGTCATCTGACACGAGGGCTATGTCACCTGACATAAGGACTGTGTGGCATGCTATTGGAGCAATTCAAGATAAACACACCCCTTATCCCCGGGAAAGAAATCCGGGTATTCGGGAAGGAAATCCGGACGTACGGGAAACTTTCCCTGACATAAGGGAAAAAGACATAACTATAATAAATTTAATATGTTAGGGTAAAAATCCCTCTTTTTCCTTATTTTCCAAAGGGGGAGTGGTAATGGTCGCCACCTTGAGGTGTCGGGTTATGGTCTCAAGGCCAAGGGTTGTGGTCTCAAAGCCAAATGTTGTGGCCTCAAGGCCAAGGGTTGTGGTCTCAAAGCCAAATGTTGTGGCCTCAAGGCCAAGGGTTGTGGCCTCAAGGCCAAGGGTTGTGGCCTCAAGGCCAAGGGTTGTGGGCTTAAGGCCAAAGGTTATGGGCTCAAGGCCAAAGGTTATGGTCTTAAGACCACTGGTTTTTGCCTATTACCGCCGGACGGGTATTATGCCCTGCCCTTTTTTATCAGGCAGACCGAGTCAATGCCGCCCCGGGTGTTGTAGATGGTCCTGATTGACAGGAACCTCGGCTTGAGAATCCTGTGGATGTCCCTGAAGATGCGGTTGGTGGCGTCTTCCTGGTAAATCCCCACATTCCGGTATGAGAAGAAATAATACTTGAGGGATTTGAGTTCCAGGCAGCGCTTGTTCGGGATGTATTCAATCTCCACCGTGGCAATATCAGGCAGTCCGGTGCCCGGGCAAACCGCGGAGAATTCTTTGGTGGTATAGCGAATAAACTGCCGTTCACCCTTGTAAGGAAAGGTCTGTATGACAGATGAATCTGGCTTCATACGGCAGAATTATAAGTTATGATTTATGAGTTATGAATTCATAATTTATAACTCATAATTAATAATTAATTTTATTCTTCCAGCAATTCCACATTTGCCCTGGGGATAGTGGCGACCTTGCCGTCCGGGAATTCGGCATGGAGCACCCGGGCCGGGCTTTCGGTTTCTATCTTGACCAGTTCGTTGGGCAGCGCCTTGACCTTGGCCAGTTTGCCGAAATATGGTTCGCGGATAATCCGGATGACGTCGCCTTCATTCATAGCGCCCCGCTCCCAGCCCTGGTCCACGGCTTTCTCTTTTTCCTTCAATGACGGGTCAGGAATAATGATTTCCGGTCTGATGACACCGGCGCGGATTTGCGTGGCGCCTGAAATAGAGGCCTTCTTGCCCTGCTTGGACATAAGCAATTCAAATGTCTTGCGCGCCATATTGATTCTGCCGAACCCCTCGGTCAGGACCAGGGTCAGCCCGATTTTCTCGGTGCCGGTAATAGCCACGCCCAAGTCATAGCCCAGAAGCGCCTTGAGGTCCTTGTCATCAAATCCGCCCACCACAATGCCGCTGACGCCGGTGTCAATGGCTTTTTTGAGCGCGGCCGCAGAGACATACGAGCCGCCCACGATAATCTTATGCTGGTGCACGGGCTTGATTAATTCAGGAGTCAGTTCCTGTTCCGGGTCTTTGACAATGACCTCAATAATACCGTTGGTCTCGCCGCCGATGCCGAAGATGCCCTGGATGAAACTGCAATATGACTCCACAAAGGCGCCCTCTTTCTCAATGACCTCAACCACCTCGCCGTCAATATATGCCTTGAGTTCCAGGGGCTGGGGCTCTTCGCGCAGAAGCACCTGGCCGGTTACGGCCGAGACGCTCTCCACTGTCCCCTTGATGGGCGACTTAATGATGGTCTTGAACCACTTAATAATCGGCTTGCTCTCGGCAATGGGTTCGTCCTTGGTTATCCGGTCACCCGGTTTCTTGAGCATATAATGAGTGATATCCTCAGGCGCAATGGACAGGAGATTGACGACATTGATGGTGTGGACCTTGCCGGGCAGTTCGGTGCGCGCGATAATGGCGTCGTGGTCAACCTTTTGCCCGACCTTGACCTGGACATTACCCTGGATAGGCAGGATTCGCTTCTTGCGGATGAGGGTCCGTTCGGTGACCCTCAGGCCCGGCGTGTATGCATGACCCATAGATAAATCTTTCTAATTATGAGTTATCAATGCTGTAAATATAGAAATGGTTATCAGGATGGTCAAGATTTTCAGGCTTAATATTGTTATCCCGCACCTATCCTTTGGATGGGTGCGGGATAACTTGCTGTAACGCTCCTTCGTCGCTAACAGCAAGTAATTGGCGGAGGCGTGTAGGAATCGAACCTACCCATCCCGCTTGTAGCGGAATACGCTGGCTTTGAAGACCAGGAGGGCCACCAGACCCCTTTCACCTCCATTAGAGTCCGTTGGACCCCGAAAGCATTCGGGGGACTTACGGACTCTTATGTCCCGATGAATATCGGGACAACTACTATCCCTTCTATACGCCACGCTCGCTCAGCACCCTCACATCCCCTTCCCTCTTGGTTACCTTTATGCTGTCCAGGTATTCTAACAAAGGAATCGCATACTTGCGAGAAGTATTGACCAATTTGGTGAATTCGCCGGCCTTGATGCTTGCGTTCCGGCTCAGGTATTCCTTCAGCGACTTCGTTGCCCTGTTTATCGCCTCCTGGTGTATGACAATGCCTTCAGGCAAAGCAACTATCACGCCCATCTCCTTCAGGATATTAATCATCTCCTCTATCGCCCTGGGTTTTATATTGAGCGCCCTTTCCAGCCCATCCAAGCCGGGCGGGCCAAAAAGGTTATCAAGAAAGACCCTTTCCATCCGCTCTTTGAGTTGCGCCTGCTTGTCCGTCAGTTTGAGGGAATAACTGTTGAGCCGGACTGATTCTCCGGACACTTGCACCGCGCCATCTTCGGATAATTGCTTTAATGCCGCATCAATGAAATCATCTCCTGCCCCACTCCTGAACAGAACCGCTTTTATTTCCCTGAGCGGAATATTAACCACTGACTGATTCTTGAGATAGAAATCATTCATCGCCTGGGTTATCCGGTCTTTGAGCAACCTGAAATTATCGGCGTGCATTATCCGCGTGCTTCTAGCCACGCCTATAATTATCCGTCCGGATACGGACAATTCCTTGATGATACGCTCCACCTCGGACTCAGGCAGATTGACCTTGGATGGAATATCTTTGGGACTAACGGCATTAAGCCCTGAATTAATCAGCACCTGCTCCACCGAATCGCCCTCATCAGATATTTCCAGCGCCTCAAGTTGGTCCACTACCTCGGCCTGGAATCGCTTATGTCTTGCCGGATGGGCATCAATAATATGCCCACCTCCGATGGTAATCATCGGCGCATACAGGCGCATCACGAACCGGTCGTCCTTGACCACGCTCAATGGCGTCTCGGACTTAAACTGAATCAGACCGCCCTGCCCGGCTTCAAGTTTATCCTTGTCCAGAAGGACTATCCGTCCCAGGAATTCGCCGGTGCCGATATGAAGCCGAACCCTGGTAAAATTCTTTACCGGACGCTGGCAGTCGGGCAGAATCTCAATAGACGCGTCAAATATAGAGGTCGGTGAAATGTAGCCAGGCGCGGCCAGAGTATTGCCCCGCATCAAATCCTCTTTCTTGACCCCGGCCAGGTTTATCCCTGCCCGCTGTCCGGCCGTAATCCGGTCAATCTTGCCGCCGTAGGACTGGATTTGACGCACCCGGGCCGGAATCTTCTGGGGCAGGATTTCCAACGTATCGTCGACCTCCAGGACCCCGCTGACCAGAGTGCCGGTAATGACCGTGCCTGAACCGCTCATCGTAAAGATGCGGTCTATGGGTATCCGAGCCGGCAGGTCCCGGCTTCTCTGCGGTATGCCCGGGGCAAGACGGTCTATGACGGCAACCAATTCGTTCAGTCCCTCGCCGGTCACGGACGAGACCCTGAGCACCGGCGCCTTTTCCAGAAAACTGCCCTTGACCAGTTCGGAAATCCCGCGCACGGTTTCTTCCAGGCGCTCAGTGCTGGCAATATCAATCTTAGTAATGACAATAATCCCGCTCCTGACCGCCAGGAGTTTGAGGATATCAAAATGCTCCCTGGTTTGTGGCTTGACACCCTCGTTGGCATCAACCACAAACAGGACCAAATCAATAGTATTGACTCCGGCCAGCATGTTCTTGATGAAGCGCTCGTGGCCCGGCACGTCAATAATCTGGGCCAGCCGCTTGCTGGGCAGGAGGAAATTGGCAAACCCGATGTCAATGGTCATCTCGCGCTCTTTTTCCTCCTTGAGCCGGTCCGGGTCAATGCCGCTCAGGGCCTTGATGAGCGTGCTCTTGCCGTGGTCCACATGCCCGGCTGTGCCGATTAGAACGTATTCCATAAAAATAAATCAATCCACAGATTACACAGATTTAGTAATTAGTAGAAGCAGCCACAAAATTCCCCAAAACACCAATATCATCAATGTCCCTACTGTATAAAGAGCAACTTCTATAACAATTATCTTCTGCTTAAAACAATTGACGAACATCCGGCTCCACTTTAAACCAAAATAGCAACCCCATATACCCGTCGCAGACATAAATATCAGACCAAAAAGGGACGGTTTTTTTATCATCTCTATATCGCCTGATACAGCAGCAACTACAGCAAATAGAGCCGAAATGCAAGCCATAGGAGCAACAAACATCCCTGGAAATGCCAAGATGATTACCGGATACATTAAATAGTAAAATATTGTCCCGAATACTGATTTATCTTTATCTGCTTTAATCTGATTAAATGACGCCGAAACAATAGTATATTCACCGATTTTCATTCTTGTATTTTTCCACTAATAATCTGTGTAATCTGTGGCTAAAAATATTTATTCTCAATCGCCTCGGTCGGGCATTTGCCTTCGCATTCCAGGCATCTGACGCATTCCGGCGAATTGGGCGAGATATACGTATGCACGGCAGTCGGGCAGACCTTGTAGCATACATCGCATTCGGTGCACTTGTTCTTGTCTATGGCTAACTTATAGATACTGAATTTGTTAAGAATGGCAAACATCGCGCCGATGGGACAAACCGCCCTGCAGAGCGGACGGCTTATCAGAACGAACAGCGCCAGGAAGACAACCAGAATCCAGAACCTCGGCGATTTAAGCCAGAGCATCCAGAAGGATTGTTTAGAGCCGTCCGCGCTCTCCTCGGTAAACTGCTGGTTGATTGCCCTGGCTTCATCAGTATCCGCAGCGTCAGAGGACATCACAGACAGCGGAATATATGCCTCAAGTGTTCCGGCCGGGCAGAGCCGGCAGAAGAAGAAATCCTCGGGCGTGGTCTTGCCGGGCGTGAGGCCAATCCCGAAGAAAAGCGGAATCAGGATTACCATTATCACCAAAGCCGCATATTTGCCGTATTGCAGAAAGCCCGGCAGGTTGAATTTTCGCCCTGGTATCTTGTAGAGCAGGTCCTGGATGAATCCGAACGGGCAGACCCAGCCGCAGAGCATCCGGCCCAGGAGCGCTCCGAAGAAGACAATCGTGCCCAGCACAATAAAAGGAAAGACCCCGTGCGCAAAGAACTGGCCCAGCGCGCCGATGGGACAGGCAAACGCCGAGACCGGGCAGCCCCAGCAGTTCAGTACCGGAAAACAGACCTGCCTGAAAGTAAAGAAATAGGGATTAAGCAAGAAAACGAATGCGGCCTGGGTGATTCTGCGCCAGAGATTAATACGGCTGGTCTTGTCGCTCATAACCCGAATAATTCAATTATGCCCGTTGCCATCGCAGGCCATCCGTACGGATGGCCGAGAGGGCTACGGCGGGTTATCCCGCCACAACAAAATACCACGCCGAAGGCGCTTGTAAATAAAGCGGGATATTCTAAGGCCATAAACTATGGCCTCTTATTGTGCACCTCAGGTGGAACAGGCCTTTTCGCGCTCCTTGATGAGCAGGTTGCCGTCCGTGTCCAGGGTAATCCCGTCGTAGCACATCTGGTCCATTAAATCCGGCTCGGTCATCTTGGCCGCCGTGCCCTTTTCAGACGCCGGCTTGTTGTAAACATCATAACGGGCAAAACCGTAGCCGTAAACCAGTCCGGATATTGCCAGGACAATAAAAACTATGGTTATAATTCTCATACGTATAAGTATAACATATACCCGGTCCCGAGGCAAGTATTGATTACAAAATTGGCATTTATATCGCAGAGAATACCAGGCCGCCGATGACGCCTATAACAAAGACCAGGGCCGCCACGGTTGCCGGTATCTTCCAGGACTTCAGGTTCCGGCCGGCAATCCAGAGCGCCGGGAAACAGACCGCCGGCAGGGTCAGCAGGATAGCCACAGCCGGTCCGGTGCCCATCCCGTGCTTGACAAAATCCTTTACCCAGACCACCTCCAGAGAAGTGAAGGGATTCATCATCACGGTGCCTGACGCAGACGCCAGTACGGTGGAAATAAATCCCGATGTCCAATGGCTTCCGATATATTTGGAAACCGAGCCGGTCTCAAACAATACCGCGGTTACAAAGAGCCAAAGCACCAGTATCGGCCCGACCTTTTTGGTTATGTCCCAGGTGCAAGCCAGCCACTGTTTCAGCAGATACCCGATTGGCTCAGCGCCGGTCGGCCCGGGCAGGGGCCGGATATCATCCGCTTTATCATCAATTGCCTTATCAGGGAATAATTTAGCCACCAGGGCAGAGACGCCGAAGACCACAACCAATCCCAATACCAACCGCGACAGGACCAGTTTAAAAGGCAGTGTGCTAAAGGCAAAGACCAGAACCAGCACATTCAGTGTCGGCGCAGTAAGAAGGAAAGCCAGCGCGGGCCCCAAACTCGCGCCAGCCCGGCGCAGGGCGATGAAAATGCCCACCGCGCAGCAGGAGCAGAACATATTGGGCAGTCCCATTAACATCCCGGACAGATAGTGCCGGAAGCCGTTGCCCTTCAGGTTCCGGCCGATAAAACCGCTCAGGAAGACCACTGAGGCCGAACCAATAAGGATAGCCAGGAGCAAAGCAAACCAGAAAGAGTTGATGTAATCAAGCGTATAATAAAACGGCTGCTGCCATTCCGGGAATTTAACGATATCCTTTGCCTGGGGAATGAATGAGAACTTGGTATTGACCGGCGCAACGTCGTATCCCAGTTTTTTCAGGATGGACAGGATACGGTATTGGAAAAGCAGGCCAAAGAGCGAGACGAATATCAGAAAGACCACAAGCAGTTTCTTAACAGATAGTTTATTTAACATATTTTCTCCTTATTCAATCACTATTACTAAAATATTAGATTATGCAAGTTATGATATAACCACCGGTTATATTAAGAGTTGTAATTACCTCAGCCGAATGACGGCTTGAAAAATGAAGTCAAAACGTATTCTATCATCTGCTTAATATAATCTGTTTCTCCTGATTAGGAATAACCTCGCCGACTACCACAGCATCACTCACGCCCTGGTTATGGAGTTCCTTTAGCATCTGCTCTGCCCTGTCCTTGGGCACAACCATCAACAGGCCGCCTGAGGTCTGGGCGTCAAAGGCGATGTTCTGCATCTCTTCAGGCACGCCGCCCTCTATCCGGCTGAACTGGCCGTAATAGTCCTTGTTACTGAATGAACCGCCCGGCATAATGTTGTCCCGGGCAAATGCCTTGGCCTCTTCAAACACCGGCAGGCGTGATGCGCTGAATCTCAAGGTCACCTTACTCATCAGGGCAATATTGTAAGCGTGCCCCATCAGCCCGAATCCGGTGATATCCGTGCAGGCGCTGACGCCTATTTTTAGCATCACCTCTGACGCGGTCTTGTTCAATGTTGCCATTGATTGGATTATCTGCTTCATCAAATCCTCTGATACCTTGCCCATGGTATTGGCCATGGTAATAATCCCGATTCCCAGGGGCTTGGTCAGTATCAGGACATCGCCTGCCTGAGCGCCGGCATTTGTTACTATCTTCTTCGGATGAATCAGGCCGGTCACGGCCATTCCGTATTTTACCTCAGGGTCAATGATACTGTGCCCGCCCACAATGACCGCGCCGGCCTCCTTGACCTTATCAGCCCCGCCCTTGAGAATCCCGGCAATGATATTATGGTCCATCTTCTTGGGCGGGAATCCGATGATATTCAGCACGGTCAGAGGCCGGCCGGCCATGGCATAGACGTCGCTTAAGGAATTGGCCGCCACAATCGCGCCGTAGTCATAGGGGTCGTCCACCACCGGCGTAAAGATATCCACTGTCTGGACCAGGGCCGTATCGTCATTGATGCGATAGACCCCGGCGTCATCCAACGTATCGCCGCTCACCAGCATATTGGCATCCTCAAACTTGGGCAATTGACGCAGAACCTGCGCCAGGTCCTTGGGGGACATCTTGCCGGCTCAGCCCACGCAGGAAACAAATTTGGTCAGTCGTACTTTTTCGGTCATATAAATCCTTGCCACTAAGACACGAAGACACAAAGAATTGAATTCTTTGTGCCCTTGGTGCCTTTGTGGCTATCTTATCGTTTCTTTCAACGCTTTGACTATCTCTTCTTCCTCGCCTTTCAAAATAGTGCGCATATCAAACAACACCCGGTTGTCCTTGAGGCGCGCTAAAATCGGCACCTCGCGCTGCCTAAGATGGTCGGATAATCTCTGGGCTGAGATACCTTTTGGTTTTACAGCCACGGCCTTGGTCGGAATATCGTATCCGGCCAACGAACCACTTCCGGCTTGGGAATAATCATCAATCACCTCGGCATCCATGCCATCCAATTTACTCATAAGCGCCTCTGCCCTCTGCGCCAACTCCTTTATATCAGCAGTTAGCATCCGCAGGGTCGGGTTGGCCTGCAGGACCTTGTCCTTGTCCTGGAACAGTTTCAGGGTCTCTTCCAGAGCCACTAAGGTAAGTTTGCCGGCCCGGAAGGCCCGGTAGAGCGGATTCTTCCTGATGACTTCAATATATTTCTTCTTGCCAATGATAATGCCGGCCTGTGGCCCGCCCAGCAATTTATCCGCGCTGAAGCATATCACGTCTGCCCCGGCCTTGATGCTTTCTGATACCAATGGCTCGCCGGTCAGGCCAAAGGGAGACAGGTCAACCAGCGCGCCTGAACCGATATCGTTTATGACCGGCAGTTTGTGCTTATGGCCCAGCACAGTTAGTTCCTTGATGGCCACATCAGAGGTAAACCCGACAATCCTGAAATTGCTGGCGTGCACCTTGAGCAGCGCGCCGGTATTGGCGTTAATCGCCTTTTTGTAGTCCTTGAGATGGGTCCGGTTGGTCGTGCCCACGCTCTTTAGCCGGGCGCCGCTGGTCTCCATAATATCCGGGATTCTGAACGAGCCGCCGATTTCCACCATCTGGCCGCGCGAGCAGACGACCTCCTTACCCTTGGCCAAGGTATTGAGGATAAGAATCGTAGCCGCCGCATTATTATTGACCACGGTGGCGGCCTGGGCGCCGGTAATCTCGCAGACCAGGTCTTCAATAATCTTATCCCGGTCTTTTCTTAAGCCGGTCTTGAGGTCAACGGCTAACCGTGAATAACCACTGAGATGGTGCTTGAGCGCGTCCACAGCCGAGGCAGGCAGGACAGCGCGGCCCAGGCCGGTATGGAGCACAATGCCAGTGGCATTGATTGACCGGCGGAAGAGCGGCATCGTCCGCTGGCGCACCTCTTTCTCCACCAGGGAAACTATCTCTCCTGCCTCCGGCATCTTGAATCCGGCTGCTTCATTATTGTCCAATGCCTTGATGGACTGACGGAGCTTATCCAGAACCGTGCGCACGGACTGGACTACAACCGAACGCGGAAAGGCAGCCACCAGTCCGGCGGTTTTGTCAAGTTGAAGTATTTCTTCTGTGGACGGTATCTCTCTCAACAAATCGCCTTTTCTGTGTTTATCTGTGTCTATCTGCGGGTTCATTATATTACGGTGATTCTCCTCTTTCCCGGTTTTGTCACTTCTCCGATAATCGCTGCCTCTTTAATACCTTTATCCTGGAGCCGTTGCAACAATAATTGCGCCTTATTCGGAGCCACGCTCAGCAACAGCCCGCCTGAGGTCTGCGGGTCAAAGAGCAGGTTAACCGCCTCTTCCGGCAAGTTCTTTGGCATACTGACATAACGCTGGTATGACCTCAGGTTATTACGCGTGCCGCAGGGCACAAAGCCATCTTCAGCCAATTCCAACGCGCCTTCAAAGAACGGCACTGCCTTGCGGTCAATCACCATGCTGACCTTGCTGTTTGACGCCATCAGACAACTGTGGCCGATTAAGCTAAAACCCGTTACATCAGTACAGGCATTGGCTTTCATCTTTGCCGCTATTTCTGATGCAATCCTGTTAAGCGTAAGCATTGATTCAATAACCGGTTCCATCTGGCCCTGTTTGATTCTACCGGCCTTGAGCGCAGAGGTATAGACGCCTGTGCCGAGCGGTTTGGTGAGTATCAGATGGTCGCCCGGTTGGGCATTGAAATTGGTGATAATATCGTCTGGATGCACTATGCCGGTCACGGACAGGCCGTATTTGAGTTCCACATCATTGATGGTATGCCCGCCCACCAGGACCGCGCCGGATTCTTGAATCTTGTCTATTCCGCCTTTGAGCATCTCGCGCAGGATATCCAGCGGCAATTTATTGGCCGGAAAGCCGACTACATTCATTGCAGTAACCGGCCGGCCGCCCATAGCATAGACGTCGCTCAGGGCATTAGCCGCGGCAATCTGTCCGAAGAGATAGGACTCGTCCACGATAGGCGGAAAGAAATCCACGGTCTGGATGATGGCGATTTGGGAAGAGAGTTTATAGACGCCGGCGTCATCGGGTTGGGACAGACCAACCAGGAGATTGTGGTGCCGGCTGACCGGCAGTTTATGAAGCGCCTTAAAGAGGATATCCGGGCTTAGTTTAGCGGCGCAGCCGCCGCTCTGGACCGTCCTGGTAAGCCGGATATTCGCCATAGTTGGTATTATGGTGCATCTTCATTCCCCTTTCTCTCCTTTCACCTCGCCGAGGAGTTTGTGGTTGCAGGAAAGTTTCACGGTAAAGGGACGCTTGGCACCTTTCTTTACTCCACCGGAGTAATCGCTAACCGAGCCCCCTCAGCCCACACAGAAGGCGCCCTTGCTCACCAAATCCCTTTTGGCATCAAGCACCTCCACCTGCGGGAAAATCTTGGGGCTGAAATTGTAGTATTCCTCTTCAGCGCTGCCAAAGACCCGAATGGACCGATATGATACCTTGACCTTATCATAATCATCCACTGAAAAGTCGAATTCAAACCTAAACGAAGCGCCCCATTTGACGCCAGTCGGTATGGACTTCCCGTCGCTATCCGTGGCGCCGTCCACCTCAATGGGCTTCATCTGGTTCTGCTTGATGGCCACATGGCTGGTGCCCTCCTCAATGTAGCCCAGCCAGAGGTTATAGGAGCCGCAGGGCACATGGGCCTTCTTGATGCCGGCCAGGTTGAGATAGATGTCGCCGGAATTGACGATAAGCAGGTCTATCTGCGACGGGCATTTGTATTCGCTGAGCAGGTCCAGTTCCCCGCGCTTGTCCGTATAGGGCTTGAGTGAAATCTTATCGCCCTTGGGGTCAATCTTGCACTCGTAGAGTTTGTTCTTGAGGTTGATAACCCGGCTGACCGGCACGCCGTAGCGCGACTTGTCAACCACTATCAGGTCCGTGCCGACCTCGTCATACGAGCCGTTCCTGTTCTGGTCAATCAGCATCAGTTCCGCGCCTTCTGCCTTGCCCGCGCTGAAGACCGGGAATTCCTCAGGCACGTGCTTGTCCTCCATAATCGCCTGCGGGGTAAGGACCCTGGCAAATGAAGCCGGCCGCTTGTTGGCGTTGTTCTGCACGGCCAGCGGATGGTCAATCCAGTCGCCCTGCTGGACCGGCTTGGTGCTGCCGGTATCCTGGGACATCAGGTCTGAAGAAACAAGAAACGCCAGGGCCAGGACGAGTGAAAGCATGAGAATCTTTTTCATATGCACCTCCTATTTAGTTTGGTTGTTCGGCGCCATAAAAACGCCATCAATCAGGATGTGGACTCTAAGAATATATATTATTATACCCCATTGTTGCCAAAATGTCAAGCCCCGCACATAAGATATTTACCAAAACCAACGATGAGAACTAATGGTTCAGTTAATCTCTTATACAAGTATAAGTAATATAGCATCGCTTATGTGCGGGGTCAATTAGAATGTTAAAAATATTTAGGTTATTGGATTAAAGTATCTTTCCGGAAAATACGATAGAAATATCTGTCTTACTGACTGTTAGCGCCGAATGAGCGTTACAGTCAGTTAGACCCGCCTCTGGCGGGTGACCTGTTAGCCACATAAGAAAGTGAGCATCTTATGAGCAAGCCGAAATATAAACCAGAAAGTACCCAGCCGGACAACACTGAAATCGTGGACGCGGAACTGGAACTATCAGCGGCGCGGCTCTGGCAGTATCTCCAAGCCACCAAAAACGTCTCCATAAAAGACCTGTTTGACAACTATGCGGAAATCCTGACCCAGCGCTTAAAGGAACTCCTTCCGGCGGACGCGGTGGCAAAGTTAGGCATCCGGCTGACCCTGGGCCGGCTCCAGCGCCAGGGCAAAATCAAGATTTTCCACGACCCATATACCAACCAGGACCGGATAAGTTTGGCGACCGACTGGGCGTTCAAGAGCAAATGGATGACCGCCTTGGAGATCTCACCTAATATGCTATAAATGCCCATGGTCAGGGCCTAAAACTGCCACCAAAATCGCTCAGGAATTACCCTAACCTATTATCTTTCAATCCGTTATCCTAAAAATCCGGTCAGACGGTGGGGGGTAGGGTATCCCCCCACCCAGGATACCCCATCCCTGCACCGGGGATAGTCCGTCCTCGCACCGGGGATAGTCCGTCCTCGCACCGGGGATAATCCACACTCGCACCGGAGATAGTCCATACTGGCATCCGGGGTAGTCCATCCTCGCACCAGGGATAGACCACCTATGCACCGGAGATAGTCCATTCTCGCACCGGGGATAGTCCATCCTCGCACCGGAGATAGTCCATCCTCGCACCGGGGATAGACCATCTATGCACCGGAGATAGTCCATCCCCGCACCGGGGATAGCACACCCCCGCACCGGGGATAGACCATCCTGACTCTGGTCATAACCCGGACTGGCTTGGGGAGGGGGTAGGGGTATAAAGGACGATTTTCTGAAAACTATACCTTGCAATGGGTATAAATGCTGACTTTCCCCGGGGCGGGACTGTCCCACGATAATAAGTCATCATAAGATTAAATCAGGCAAATCTGAATAGCGAGGTGGTTTTATTTCAATTAATTCGCCCATTTCTTTCATGACATAAACTTCAATAGAGACACCGTCCATATTAGCAGTATATTTGTACGGAAGTTTAGAATCCCTCCTCAACGCCCCTCTGCTTTTTATATCCCAGCAAATTATAATACGGGCTTGCCGGGGTGGCTGCCTTAATCTTTTCGGATTTGGGTCAAATGTTTTCTTTGTTTCAATGGGCACACGGTTTTTAGGGTCTTGGGCAGTTTCTCTAAAATCAACTACGAGGTCGGTTCCCCTTCCAGTGGTAGCCGATAACGTACTATCCGTTTTATTCGGCGTGCCCCGCTATTATTAAATCTATCATATTAAAGAAAGCCGGGATACCTCGCCGTAAGGTTCTCGTTCCAGTAGAACTGCGAACCTAACGGCCATTCCGCTACCCGCTTCATTCAGCGTACAGCCCCACGGTCTTGGCCCATTTCTGCAGGGCGTTGACACGGGTGGTCTTGTCCTCGGGCAGGGTCAGCGGACGCCCCCGAGTATCAATAATAATCCCGACCACGCCGCCCTTGACCTTCTTTTTGATGCCCTTGCCCTTGCCTTCGCCCATATCAAAGTTCTTGGAAGGCGTGGCTTCCAGTTGCGCCTCTTCGCCCACTGCCAAGGGATAAAGCCGGAGTTCGCCTGTGGTGAGTGTTTCCGATATGACCTTGCCGTTCGGGAATGTAATCTTGTATTCCAGGCACTTATCGCCGGTCTTGGCCAGTCCGACCGGGCAAACCGCCGCGCCTAAGTAAACCATACAGTCCCGGTCAAAGACGTCCGTAGCGGCCTTTTCACTGACCTTGGATAAGACACCCAGGTGCGGCATCATAAAGATGCTGTCCACGGACAGGTGGGTGATTCCGGCCGGCTGGTAGGAGTCAATCATCATAACCATTGACTGGACCCGGCGGGGCGCGTGCGAGAGTATGCCGCCAGAGCCGACTATCAGATGCAGTCGGTTCATATCAATCAGGGTCTGGCCCGATGCCGACTGCTCAAAGGCGTCCGAAATGGAACGTTCCTGCTGGACGCCCTTCAGGCCCACGGCTAATTGCTTGTGGTGCTCAAAGGCCAGACGCAAGGCCTCGCGGGCAATGGCCTGCTCTATCTGCAATTCGTCCTTGGTCTGGGGAATCGTGGTCGGGCGAATCATCTTGTTCTTGATGCGATTACGGATATCCTCTTCCTGGACGTCAAAAGGCACCCAGCGCATAATATTGGGCAGTCCGGCCTCGGCCAAGACGTTGGAGATGGAGTAACTCATACCGAGATTGGCGCTGACCGTGCGGTTGAAGATACCGTCAAAGACCGAGAAGGTGTCGGTGGTGGCGCCGCCGATATCCACGCCGACCACGTTGATGCCCTGCTTCTTGGAGATGGCCTCCATAATGAGACCCACCGCGGCCGGCGTGGGCATAATGGGCGCGCCCACCCAGGACATCAGTTTCTTATAACCGGGCGCCTGCGCCATCACGTGCTCCAGGAACAGGTCGTGAATCTTGGTCCGGGCCGGAATCAGGTTTTCCCGTTCCAATGTGGGTCGGATATTATCGGTAATATAAAGCGCTGACTTCTTGCCCAGGATTTCCTGGATATTGGGACGGGCTTCCTTGTTGCCGGCGAAGATGACCGGCAGTTGGTAGCCGATGCCGAAGCGCGGCTTGGGGTCGGCCGCGGCCAGGTATTCGGCCAGTTCCACCACGTGGGTAATGGTTCCGCCGTCCGTGCCGCCGGAAAGCAGGACCATATCAGGCCTGAGTTGGCGGATACGTTCTATCTTTTCATAGCCCAGCCGGCCGTCATTGGAGGCCAGGACATCCATAACAATAGAGCCGGCGCCGAGCGCGGCCCGCTGGGCGCTTTCACCGGTCATGCTCTTGACCGCGCCGGCCACCATCATCTGCAGGCCGCCGCCCGCGCTGCTGGTGGAGACATACAGGTCCACACCAACCTTACCATTATTGGGATAGATAATCTTTTCGCCGTCTAATATCTTGCGGCCGGATAATTCCTCCACCTCGGCAATGCCGTTTAAGACGCCTTTGGTCACGTCCTCAAACGGCGCTTCAACCGTGGTGGGCGCCTCGCCTCTGAAGGTCTGGCGGTATTCGCCCGACGGCATCTTTTCTATTAATATGGCCTTGGTCGTGGTGCTGCCGCAGTCGGTGGCGATAATAACATTTAACTCTTTCATAGATAGTCCTACAGTCCAGCAGTCCGACAGTCCTACAGTTCAACAATCCATCAGACCGGCAGTAAACTCACTTTCTATTTTTAGTCACTTTGGAAATCAAACTCGTAAGCATCTTCGCTATTTCCTCTAATGACGCCTTTCTCTTATCAACAATCTCCTGAGAAAGATACTTTATTCTCCCGCATTTATGATACCAATTATGGCTTTCGTTGGCTTCGCCCCGTGAGATTCCCAGATGATAGGCGAAATCATTCCGGTTGCGCCGGCCGAACCCTTCGGCAATATTCGCGCTGATTGAACCGATTGACCTTATCAATTGTTCGCTGATAACCCGCGCCGCCTGCGTTCGCGGGAAAATGTCAACATCGGCAATCAAATCAACAAACAAATCATCGGCCTTCTGCCAAACTATCAGGTCCATATAGGAACGAACACGCTGGGCCACTTTATATTCAACGGTGTCTTCCCGTATAATATTACAGTTCTTATTATCCTTTCTTGCCATACCCCCTCCTTGAGTCCAGCAGTCCTCCAGAAACTACCGGGCTATCGGGCTCTTGCCCTGTTGGTCTGTTGGACTATTTATCTGCTGGTCTTTACTTTCTATCAACTCTATAAGCAAAGGTATGCTCCGACGCCGCTCCAGAATCTGTGCCAGGAGTTCCACCTCCTTGGCGGAAACGGCCAGGGACACGATGGGCTGGAAGAAGACCATCACCTGGCTGGACAGGAAATTCAAGGGCCGGACGCTCTCCAGGAACATCACGGCCGGCGCAGTCAGGCGCTTCCGGACCACGATATCCGCCACCTTGGTCAGGAGCGTCATCTCATCATCCGAAAAGACGGTCTTGGACTCGTCCTCGGTCTGGAAGGCGTATTTCACTTTATCCCAAAAACCCATATTAATTATAGTCCAGCAGTCCTGCAGAAACTGTTGGTCTGCTGGACTCTTCTCCTGTTGTTCTCCCTCGTTCTACACCGTAATCATAGACAGGAGTTTCTTGTAGCGCTCCTGAACCTGTTTACGGCCCGTATCCTTGAGTCCTTCCAGGCCGAAGTCCTCAATGGTAAAAGACGCCACGACATTACCATATAAAAGCGCTTTCTTCAAGTTTTTAATAGCCAGGTTGTCGGTGCGGGCCAGGTAGCCCATCATCCCTCCGGCAAATGAATCGCCCGCGCCGGTCGGGTCGCGCACCACTTCTATGGGATAGCCGGGTATGGCAAAGAAGTCCTTCTTGGTGATGAGCAGTGCGCCGTGTTCGCCTTTCTTGATGATGAGCATCTTGGGACCCCACTTAAGTATTTCCCGGGCCGCGCTGACCGTGTGATACATCCCGGTCAACTGGTGCACCTCGTCGTTGTTGACAATCAGGCCGTCAATGCGCTCAATCAGGTCCAGGAGCGCCTTTTTCTCGTTCTCTATCCAGTAGTTCATCGTATCACAGACCACGAATTTAGGACGGCGGACCTGGCTGAGGACCTTTTTCTGGAGTTTTGGCGAGCCGTTGGCCAGGAAGACGTATCGGGAATCCTGGTAATAAGGAGGAATAACCGGCTGGAAATCGCCGAATACGCCGAGCGCGACCGAGAGCGTCTCGGCCCGGCCCATATCGCCGATATAACGGCCGGACCAGCGGAAGGTCTTGCCGGATTCGGTCTTTAACCCGCGCAGGTCAATCCGGCGCGACTTTAACAGTTCCAGTTCCTCGTCCTGAGTAAAATCCTGTCCGACCACTCCGACCAGGCGGACCGGGGACAGGAAACTGGCGCCGTAGGAAAAATAGACGGCCGAGCCGCCCAGGATATTCTCCGCCTTGCCGTGCGCGGTTTCTATGGTATCCAGGGCCACTGACCCGACGACTAATAAACTCATAAAATACCTTTTACCACAAAGGCACAAAGAACACAAAGAATTCTTGGTGTCTTCCTGTTAACAGAATACCCCCGGCAGGACTTGAACCTGCAACCTTCTGGTTCGAAGCCAGCCACTCTATCCAGTTGAGCTACGGGGGCAAGAAGCAAAGATTAATTAAGTTTATAAATAAAAAGATTGAGTTATGCAATAGATTTTATTAGATTATCTTTGTAACCTTTGTAACTATTGTAACATCGTGTAACCTATGAGAGTTATTTCTATCGTCGGCAAGTCCAGCAGCGGCAAGACCACCCTGCTGGAAAAAATCGTCAAGGAACTTACCCAACGCGGGTATGATATCGGCACTATCAAACACGACACGCACGGGTTTGAGATTGACTATCCGGGCAAGGATTCATACCGGCATTTCCACGCCGGGAGCCGGATGAGTATGATTCTCGGACCGGATAAAATGGCCCTGGTCAAGCGGCTGGACAAGCCGCTCCCGCTGGATGACACGCTCAAGGTATTCTTCAGACACCATAAACTTGATTTAATTATCACCGAGGGATTCAAGCGGGAGAATAAGCCGAAGATAGAGATAGTCCGCAAGGCGATATCAACCATCCCTATCTGCCGGAACAAAGGCGATAACCTTGTTGCCATAGTCGGCGATGCAATGATTCAGGGTTACACAGTCCCGCAATTCGGCCTGCCTGCCGTAGCACCGGCGCAGGCAGGGCTGAATGAAATAAAGAAGATAACCGATTTTATAGAAAAGAAATTTATAGCCACGAAGACACGAAGGCATTAAGAATTCTTTGTGGTCTTTGTGACCTTTGTGGTAAGAAAGAGGTGTTATTTATGTCAGGAGAAGATAAGAAAATAGGACTGGTGCAGGTCAAGGTGAACGGCAAGGTTATTCCCATTAAGGGATTTGTCCAGGATTTCATCGGGTTCGCCGTCCTGGGCATGCTCAAGAGTTTGAACGACGTGCCTGAACCGCAGGAAGTGGAAGTAAAAATCAAGGTTAAACCCGAGTAAAGCACTAATGACTAATGCCTAATGATGAATAAAAATATCACTGCGGTGATACTTTGCGGCGGACAAAGCAAGAGGATTGGCACGAATAAGGCGTTTCTTAAGATAGGCGATAAATCGTTTATTGAGGTTCTGATTCATAAACTGCAGGGATTATTCAAGAATATAATCATCTCCACCAAGGATGCCGCGCCATACAGGCATCTGAAATCATCTCGGGTAGCAATCGTCAAAGACCGTTCCAGGGTTCTGGGTAGTTTAGTCGGGATTCATTCGGCCCTGAGGAAGTCAGGCACGAAATACATCCTTGCGATTGCCGTGGATATGCCAACCATAGAAACACGGCTGATAAAACGACTGTTAAGAAATTATAAAGGATATGATGTAATCATACCTGAAACACAGAAAGGATTAGAGCCGCTCTGCGCAATATATTTCAAAGGGTGCCTGCCGCATATAGAGAAACAAATCAGATGCGGCAATTACAAGATTATTGACTTCTTTGATAAAATCAGGATTAAGACCATCCGGCTGAACAGGAATGGGCTGTTCAATATAAATACATTAAGGGATTACCGCTTTGTTTTATAGGTCCCCATCAACTGCCCCTTGCCGATGATATGGCCTTCCATTGCCTTAACCAGAATATCCTTGGTCGTGGTCTTGGGGTCTAACTGAAGAACGGTATCCAGGGCATAGAGTTTGAAGAAGTAGCGATGCGTGCCAGAAGGCGGCGCCGGGCCGCCATAGCCCGGACGTTTGAAGTCGCTCAGCCCCTGCTGTGCGCCGTTCTCCAGAACTTCCTGAACAGGAACGGCTTCAGGCAAACCGGAGGCAGCGGGTGGGATATTATACATCACCCAGTGGACCCAGGCGCCGCCGGGCGCATCAGGGTCGTCGCAGATGAGAGCCAGGGTCTTGGCTTCTTTAGGGACATCAGTCCAGGCCAGGGCCGGAGAAATATCATCCCCATCTGCCGTGTATTTGGCCGGGATTGAAGAACCATTCTTAAAGGCCGGGCTGGTAAGTTTGATATCAGCCACCTTGCCCTTTATGGCCGGGTCTGTTATGTCGCTATTGGGAGAACAACCCATTACAATAATAAGACAGCAGAGTATAAAGATATATCCATTTATCATAACCCCTCCTCTATGATTATTATACACCTTGTTTTTAACCGTGCCAAGTTCCGCACACATAAATTATGAGGGTCATCACGGATTAGTGTGGGTAAAACCGGGTGGTTTTGGCACGGTATTTGCTCTAACTACCATACTTACAAGAAGATAAAGGAGGGCGAAAACATTGGTTTTCACCCCAAGACCCAACATCCTTTTCCCGTCCCCCACCATTCTTTTGAGGGGGCGGGAAAAGGAAAGAGTTAGACGATTTATCTCCTTGCACCATCTGTAGTTAAAGCGTTTTCGCCCTCCGTTCCGTTTATTGCAAATACCGTGCCAAAACCCTAAAATAGTCCCCTAATCACCCACACTTTTCCGTGAAGAACCAATTATGATAATTTTTATAATAATCCGGCATATTAGCCAGGCCGGGTTAGCCACCCCGAAGGCATTCGGGGTCGGGGCGGTGGTAATGTAGCCACAGACCTGCCTGACGGTAGGCAGGCCTAAAACCGCCTAAAAGTGTCTCATTTTTGAGACAGGGGGGTAGGTAGGGTAGTAAGGGGTGAGTAGTAGGGTGCAGGGTATGGAGTAGCAAGGCACGGCTTCCCGTCTGGCAAGGCACGACTTCCCGTCTGGCAAGGCACGACTCACGGTCTATACGTCATCTACTCGCCCTCGGTTTTGCACAAGTTCGGGGATAGACCAAAAAAACTTAAAATTATTGATGTTCGCTCTGATAAAGTCACATTGGCTGTTTCATAAGTCCCCTCTAAAAAGAGGGGACCTGCCTACCGCAGGCAGGTTTAGGGGTGTGTTAAACATTACGATACACACCCCTACCCCTCTTAACTCTACGAACCCTGACGGGTTCTCAGAGCGAGAACCCGGAGCGGGTAGAGGGGATTTAATGCTTTATACTCCCATAGGGTATTTAGAAATTTGTAAAACGCCTCCAAACCATTATTTTCTTTCGCCTTTCTATAGAGAGAAAATAGAGAGATTATTAAAAAACAAGTGAAAAGGTCGTAAATTCTGGGGTATTAGATTAACCAACCTTGAGGTATTTCATATAGAACCAGCCGATAAGCGCGCTGGCGAGGTGCAGTAAATGATTGAGCCAAGCGGCCTCGCCGGCCAACTGCCCGGCCATCCTCAGCCCCATCAGATGGGTTGATTTTTCTATCTCCATAATCGTGCACATAAGCAGAGACAGTCCGATATAAAGCGCCTGGGTATGCGGTTGATGCCAGCGATAGTCCGCTTCCTTGAGGTTATGCGACAGAAAGCGGTAGAGAATGAACAGGACTGAAATACCGCAGGGGATAGCCAGAAGTTTGACCCATTGGACCGAGAGGTCGCCCCAGAAGGTGTTATCAGACGGCGCCCGGACCAGATAACGCAGGAATGTGCCTTCCAATGCCCTATACCATTCAGGCGAGGCGTCGGTCAGCATATCGCTGATAAAGCGCAGGATGCCAAAGAGCGCCAAGGGAATCGCAATAAATAAATGCCTCTTCATCATACCCATCATACCACTGAAAATATTTGGGTGTCAAAGTTTCGTGGTGGTTTTTGTTGACCCCGTTAGAGATGCGTTATATAAATCAACAATATTTATTACAGTATCCAAATAATAAGTAATGCGAAAAATAAGATAACCATCTACGGTCGTCTCCTTGAGACGACCTATCTCTAACGGGGTTGACCCCTGCTATGAACTCATTAGACGAATTATTATGAGCGACAACAAAATACGAGTCCGTTTCGCGCCCAGCCCGACCGGATATCTGCACATCGGCGGGGCCAGGACTGCCCTTTATAACTATCTCTTTGCCCGGCACCAGGGCGGGACTATGGTTTTAAGGATAGAGGATACAGACCAGGTGCGCTCTACCGATGAATCCACCAAGGCCATATTTGAGTCGCTCAAATGGCTGGGGATTGACTGGGACGAAGGCCCGTTTTACCAGAGCCAGCGCCGGGATATCTACAGCCAGCACGCCCAGAAACTGCTGGACGAAGGCAAGGCGATTTACCGCGATGACCCGGGCAAGGGCAAGGCCATTGTCTTTAAGATGCCGGCCGGGCGCAGTATTGCCTTTGACGACCTGATTCACGGGACAATAAAGTTTGAGAGCGACCTTTTGGGCGACCAGGTCCTGGTCAAGTCGGACGGCTTCCCGACCTATAATTTCGCCTGCGTGATTGACGACTCGCTCTTAAATATCACGCACGTCATCAGGGGCGACGACCATATCTCCAATACACCCAAACAGATTGCGCTTTACGAGGCATTAGGCAAGCCGATACCCAAGTTCGGGCATATCCCCTTGATTATGGGCGAGGACGGCTCGCGCCTGAGCAAACGGCACGGCCATACCTCTATCGGCGAATACCAGGAACTGGGTTATCTGCCCGAGGCGATGTTCAATTTCCTGTCATTGATGGGCTGGTCGCCGGGCGATGACATAGAACTGATGAGCAAAGACGAGATTATCAAACGTTTCACCATTGAACGGGTCAAGGACAAACCGGCCCAGTTCAATCTCAAGAAACTCACCTGGATGAACAGCCATTACCTGAAACACCTGCCCATAGAGCGGCTCTACCAGTTGACCAAGCCGTATCTGGAAAAGGCCGGGTATGACCTGGCCAAGGCCTCTGAAGCCAAGGCGATGAAACTGGTGGACCTGTATCGCGAACGTATCAGGGTGCTTTCCGAGATTGGCGAAGTAACTAAATTCTTCTTTGAGGATAAAGTCAATTACCAGGCCGAGGCCGTGGATAAATTCGTCAAGACCGCGGACGGTAAGGCAGTCCTGGCAATGGTGCGTGACGGCGTTACCGGTGCGGGCGAATTCACGCACACCTCGCTGGAGCCGGTCCTACGCAAGGTGGCTGAAACCAAGGGGTTAAAATTCCAGGGCGTGGCCCAGCCGGTCCGGGTGGCTCTTACCGGCACGACCGTTTCACCCGGCATCTTTGAGGTGATGGAATTGCTGGGCAAGGAACGGGTTTTGGAGCGGATAAATGCCTGCCTTATATAAAGCAGACCTGTTAAGGGCTTTTGTCTTCAGCGCTGTTGTCCTGTTTGTCTATATAGAATCACTCAGAATATTATTCAGGCAGTTCTTCCGGAGAAAAGACGCAAAACATCGGGGATGGTATCAGCGGCTTATTATCACATTGGCAATATTCGGCGTTGGCTGTTTTATCTGGGGATATTTCATTGAACCGAACCGCATCAGTATCACGCATCTCACATTGAAATCCGATAAAATTAAGGAAGGACAAACAATCCGCATTGTCCATCTTTCCGACCTGCATATAGAAAAAGAGGCCTACCGCGAATTGACAGTTCCTGAATTAGTGAAGCAGGAAAAACCGGATTTGATTCTCCTGACCGGCGATTATCTTAATAGGAATAGCGGCCAAGAAGCATTAAAGAAGTTCCTGGAGAAATTAAAAGCGTGCAGTAAGTTCGGGGTTTATGCGGTCCAGGGTAATTTTGAGATGTGGTTCCAGAGCGATGCGGTATTTAAGGAACTCGGGATAAAACTGCTTGACGGAGAATCGGTGGCGCTGGATATTAACGGCTCGCAGGTAATGATTACAGACGTTTCTCGAGGCATTGATATGCAAGCCGGTTATAAAATACACATCAGCCATTATCCGGATTTCATACCTGAGATAAGCCGGGCCGGAGCGGACTTATATCTCTGCGGCCATACGCACGGCGGGCAGGTAAGGATGCCTTTTTACGGCGCGTTGATGACATTTTCCCGCCTGGGCAAAAGATATGAGATGGGGTATTATCGTGAAGGGAATATGGACGCCTATGTCACCCGCGGCATCGGGCTGGAGCCGGGCGCCCTGGCCTCGGCCCGATTTCTCTGCCCGCCTGAAATAACTGTTATTGATATTGAAGGCGAATAATACCACTTCCTGATTCGGGAATAATTATCACTGACAGTTTGTTTATATAAAGGAAGATATTTTGTCGGAAAATACTTGATTTTTCCTGTATATTTACTATATTAATGCAGTAATTTGGCGTTCTGAAACATTCTATATTATAGTGTGGCAGTTGGCCCCCGAAATCATTCATTCGGGGGACTTACTGCCGACCATAGCCCGACTGTTGATTTAACAGATAATTATACAGCGGGCTATGGTCGGCAGTATAATCACATGGCAAATCAACTGCCGACTATAACTCGCAGTATAGCATTAACTACGAGTAATGGGTGATGTATTATGAAGAAAACACTCTTAATTCCAGCAGCCGCAACCGTGATTATCCTGTTCGTTCTTGGGTTGACTATCTGGGCGGGGAACCCGGCCAGCGACCTGCAGACCGAAATCAATAAAGGCGAGAAAAGATCATCATCAAAGACCATCGCCTGGCGGATGCCGCGGAAATCCAGGCGGTGGCCGCCAAATTTCACGATCTCAGCCGGGGCC
>JBFMDM010000007.1:0-41359 GCA_040753835.1 Planctomycetota bacterium | reverse complement strand
GTTAGACCGAAAGTCGTTGACCTGCGCGCCCCGCCCGTACGGGTCGGGGTGCTCGGAGTCACGTTTCGCTTAGTCCCAGCGAGTTATACCGATGCATATCGGGATTCAGAATACTGTAAATATTCAAGAAAGTTGACTATATAAAAACGACATCCAATGTCAAGAAATTGAACACGAATACCATAATCCATTACGCAACCTTTTATGCTGCTGGGTGTTTATTTATTCGTCTGATACAATAATTCGCTACCGGGAAACGTTATATAGAGTAGAAGTAACAATACTTGAAATCAAGAAGGGAGTAGAAAAATGAGGAAACTACTGATAAGCGCTTTTATAGCCGCGGCGCTGGTAACCCTAATCGGCTATACCGGGAATCAATGCTATCCTGAAAAGACGTCCCTCAAGCCGGACAGCGAGGATAAAATCCGCTCTTTATTTGAGGAGATTACCCTGCTTAATCTCGTCAATGGCCTTAATCTTACCGAGGACCAGATAAAACAAATCCTGCAATATAACAAGGAGGCGCAACTGCTCAGGGAACAGATGGAAACCGAGAACGGCAGAATCATAGATAATGTAATCAGCGCCTATGCCGAACTGAAGTCCACGTTGGAAAAGAACGAAGGCATCCCCAAGGACATTGAACGCCAGGCATTTATGATGGAGCAGGAGGCCAAGCGGATAATGGAGGAACTAATGGGCGGCGTGACGAGTATAGAGAAGGAACTTGCGGATATGCTGCTTGAATCACAGGTGGAGGTCATCAACAACTTTAATCCCTGCCTGATACCGCCCAAGGACCTCAAGGACCCGGTCCGGGCCGGACAGGCCGCAAACAGCGAGCAGGGATTGGACCATCTCAGGCGCATCAGAAAGATACCACCGGAGGTGTACGAGGAAAAGAAGCCGGAAATCGTGGAGCGCCATCTGGAAACAATCCAGAAGCACGCCGGTAAGTTGAATGACGAAGAAAAGAAACGCGAGGCGGAGCGCTTGATAAAAGTTATGGACAAGGCGCGGGCGATGTCGGACAAGGACTTTGAACTCAACGGCCCGGACCTGGCCAGGGAGTTCATAAGCGGGACCAAGAAGACAGTGGGGCGCGACAAGGAACTGCGCGAGGAACTGGAAAAACTCCACCAGGAAAGGCGGGGCGGACCGGGCCGTATCGGCAAATTCCTGATTAATCCGAGAATCGTTCCTATACTGGAAAAGCGGCTGGAACTGATGAAGAACGCCAAGCAGATGCCGCCCGCTGATTTGGATAAGATAAAGACGAGGTAAGTAACCCGCTTACGCTAAATCTTCGGCGGGTCTAACTGGCTGCCCTTCGGGTTCTCGTCCCGAGACCCCTCAGGGTCGAAGGGTAACGACCTTCGGTCTAACAGCCAGTAAGAAGAGGAGGATATTATGAAAAAACTATTGGCGCTTGTTGCGTTAATAACAGTCATTTCTGCGCCCGCCTGGGCTGAGGACCAGGACCCGCTGGAACAGAAAATAGCCAAGGTCAGGGAGGAAATTTCGTTGACCAACCTTATCAACGGCCTGAACCTGACCGAACAGCAGTTGACCGACCTTATCTCAACGCTTAGCGAGGTCCAGGAGATGCGCAAGTCATACCGTGAGAAACACCGTGCGCTGGGCGAAGAGATACTCAGGTCGTTTGAGGACCTGAAGAAGAATCTGGAAAACGGGCCGAAACTTCCGCAGGAGGTGGAAAAGCAGGCCGGCGGGTACAACGAGCGGGCCAAGGAATTGGGCGAGGAGTTCAAGAAGAAACTGGCTCCTTACCAGGAAAAGGTTGAGAGCGTGCTGACCGAGGCGCAGAAGCTAGTCATAGACGATTTCAAGCCCTGCCTTCTGCCGCCCAAGAGCCAGAAGAATCCGGTCCGGGTCGGACAGGCCAAATCCAACGAGCAGGCCATTGAACACCTCCGTAAACTCCGCGAGGTGCCCCAGGACGTCTATGAACAGAAACGGGAAAATATCCTGAACCGCTATTTCTCCAAGTTTGAGGATAAAAAAGGCAAGATGAACGAAGATGAAAAGGCCAGAGAAAAGAAGCGGCTCTTTGACCTGGCCGACCGGGTAAGGTCAATGAGCGCCGAGGATTTTGAGTTAAACAAGGACGACCTGGCCGAGGAGTTTATCATCAAAGACCGGGCTGAGGAACTGGAAACCCAGTTAAAAGACATCCTGGAATATCGCCACAAGGACAAGGGCGGCCTGAATAAGATAGGCCGGTTCTTCCTCAAGCCCGAGATGCTGGGAATACTGGAAACCCGCTTGAATACCCTGAAGAACTTCAAGCCGTCCGAACCGGCCAATCTGGACAATATCAAGACCGCTCCGGAACCGAAGAAGAAATAACGTATGCAGCACAAGTGCACTGATTCAGGGAGTAATATTTCCATCTCGCGGCGCGAGTTCTTCAGGCAGGTCTCAAACATGGGGCTGACTATGGCCTCGCTGCCGCTGGCCCTTAAGGTATTTATGGAATTCAACCAGCAGGTCTGGGCCGAGGGCAAAGGCGCCAAAAACGTTGCCCGGTCCATTGAGGCGCAATACTACGAAAAACTTGATAACAATAAAATCAAGTGCACGCTCTGCCCTAATTTCCATATCTATGCGCCGGGCGAGCGGTCGTTCTGTTTCACCCGCGTCAACCAGAAGGGCACGTTGATGTCGCACGCCTATAACAATCCCTGCACCATCAGCGTTGACCCAATAGAAAAAGGGCCATTCAACCATTTCCTGCCTGATACCAGTTCGTTGTCCATCGCCATCGGCGGCTGTAATCTACGTTGTCTCTACTGCCAGAACTGGCAGGTCTCAATGGATAAGCCCGAGAAGACCGCCCGGTGCGACTGGACTAAAGATGATGCGCTTAATGGCGTAAAAGAAAAGGAGTGCAAGACCATCTGCTACACCTACACCGAGCCGATGGTCTATCCGGAATACATCAAGGAGGTCTCGGCATACACTGCGGTCAAAGGAATCCACAACCTGGTCTGCACCGCGGCATTCGTGAATCCACAGCCCTTAAAGGATATCTGCAGGAATGTCAGCGGTTTTGCCGTGACCCTCAAGGCGTTCAATGACAAGTTCTACCAGAAAATCTGCGGCCAGTCGCTTCAGACCATCCTGCAGTCGCTGGAGATAATCAAGGCGGAAAAGAAGCACTTGGAGATTATCAACCTGATTGTGCCGTCCTACAACGACGATATGGATGTTATCAGGAAGATGTGCCAGTGGATAAAGAAGAACCTGGGCGGTGATACGCCCCTGCATTTCGGGAGGTTCCACGCCGAATACAAACTCAAGGACCTGCCGGATACGCCGGTAAAGACCGTAGAGCAGGCGCGCCAGATTGGGATGGACGAAGGCCTGAAATACGTTTACACCTTCAATGTCGCGCCGCACGAAGGCAACAACACCTTCTGCCCGGCCTGCAAACAGCCGATCATCAAACGCCTGGCCTTCAAGGTTCTGGAAAACAACCTGACTGCCCCGAATGCTTTCGGGGCGCAGGCAGGCCTGCCCAAAGGCGCCTGCAGGTTCTGCGGTCATAAACTGGCCGGGGTCTGGCAATAACCACATTCAATCTGCCCGCAACTCTATATTACTCAAGGTGTAAAATATGTTATATTATTATTGCTACCGCGGTAACCTGATGTTATAATAAAGTTACATTTATGAACAAGAACGGTATCACCTTGGTGCTGGTCCTTCTCATTCTGACCGCCCTGATATTACTGGGCATACCGTTTGCCGTCTCAATGCTCTTTAAGGAGAAGACCAGCAAGGATACGCTTCATATAACCCAGAGCCGGATGGCCGCCTCGGGCGCCCGGAACAGCGCCATAAATCTCCTCCTGCGCACCCATAATTTTTATGAAATGCTGCCTAATCCGGCTGCGCCATTTGACACGCCGGACTATGATACAATAGATGAGATGGAAACAGACCTGGCGCAACTGAATATCCCCAACATCGCCGATTCCAAAGGCATAATCTGGTCGTCCTATGCAGAAGACGAGCAGGGCAAGATAAATATCCTGACCGCGCCGCGCCGGGTGGTTGATTACCTTCAGTCCATCATCAAGCCGAACGAGGACC
Organism: Planctomycetota bacterium; assembly: GCA_040753835.1. Taxonomy (GTDB): domain Bacteria; phylum Planctomycetota; class MHYJ01; order JACQXL01; family JACQXL01; genus JACRIK01. Next base: position 37,237 of record JBFMDM010000007.1, on the reverse strand, counting down.
TCCAGCATTTTGTTACCGAGTATTCCTACCGCTCCACGCCGTGGGTTGGAGCGCAGAACCTGGCCGGCTACCGCCGTTATCTGGCCGTGGACGGGAATGAATATGATATTATCTATGTGGATAACGCTGTTCCCTGCGGCAGTGAGGAAGGGTTACGGGTGCGCCTGTATAACGGAAGCGAAGAGGTTATTGCGTATGTAACCAAGGAGCCCTGCCCGATATGTAAAAGTGTTAAAGAAATACCTGACAAAATCAATGGCGTAACCGGCCGCCACAGGACCGGCGAGTGGGATGTCACCTATCTGGTTGATGAACAAATATGGCGCCGGTTCAGCATTCTCGGCCCGACCTCCTCATACCGGATATGGTTGGACCGTAAGATATCAGATACCCTTCTGACCGAGGCCACAATGGTTGAGATAGAACAGCCGCATCCGGTGAATATCAATACCGCGCCAAATGAGGTGTTACTGGCATTGTTTACAGGCGTGGGGCGCAGGGTCTATAACCTTGGCGATATGTCAGTAAACGACAGCACGGTTTCTCCGGACCAGGCCCAGGCGCTGATTGATGAAATAAGGCAGTCGCCGGTGGCCGGATTTCCCTATCTTGAGGAAATTATCTCCAATACCCTTACCTCTGATACCCAAAAGAAGGATTTTACCCTGAACGTATTTTATCCCCGGGATGCCTCGTACCTGGAATCGTATATGGGGATAGATGTCACCCCAAAGTCACTGTCAAACATATTGGAAAGGCGTTTTAACGGGACAATGCCTCTTTGTTACCGTTCCTTTGACATCTATACGCTTAATTCCACAGGCATCGTCAATTACCCGTCCGGCAACCAGGCGTCGGTTACGACCATTAATGAGGTGGTTGATATTGCGCCGGTATCTGATGTGATATCCTGGAGCATAGAAAGCCAGTATGATTTTGATAAGGAATTCTACACTTTCCTGGGCAATCCCCTGAGGACGACCACCTATGGTGCGCTGACAGACACTTATATGACTAATTTAGGCGGGCTGGACAGCACGGTTGCCAGCCGGAATCCTGCAACGGCTCGTATTCCCAGTTACGGTATGGGGCTTCTGAAATTAAGGGCCGCAGAGGATTATCGGGGAAGAAATATCACCGGCACAACCTATACCTATCCGGATACCTACGACGGTGTTTTAACAGCGCAGAATTTCAGCCGCGACAGTATATTCCAGTTTGCCGTCGATGATACGCCAAACGACATCTATGCCGGCGGCGTTGAGTTCTGGATAAAGTTCAATAACATCCCGGCCGCGGCCGAGTTGTTTAACATAAAGCAAGAGGATTATGAGAACCGCTTGGCGCTCTGGTATGAAAACAACGAACTGGTCCTGTCGGTCTGCGACGCTACAATGGACCGTAAGGCCGCGCAAATCAGGGCGCTGGTTAGTTTTACTCCGGATATCTGGTATCATATCGGCGCATTCTGGCACGGCACCAAATACGCCCAACTGGCTCTGCTTGTGGACGGCCGGCCAATCGGTTCTTTCAGGCATTATGATGCTGATACAGGAGAGAATCTCCTGACCCAACTCACGGCTGATGTGCCTGATTTAAACGGAATGGATACCAGCCAGAGTGAGATGACGATCTCGGTTACTTCTACAACCGGATTCCCTGATGCGGGCGTGATTGAAATCGGCACTGAAGTTATTGAGTATATCTCAACAACCGGCAACGGCTTTATCGTTCAGACCATCTGGGAAGTTCTTACCCCGACTCAATTGGCGTCCACAGGCAGGGGGAGCAGAGACACTTCAATTGTCTCTCATACTGCCGGAGCAAATGTTACCATTTATGGTTACGCAAACCCGTTTGATGACGAATTTCCAATAAGCGTAGAAGATAAAGCGTTTATTCTACCATGCAACACATTACTTACAGGTGGCGCAACTTTAGTTGATACGATTCCCATAACTTCTCCCGATTATATTATTGTTAATATGCCAGATGGACAAATCGGAGTTGACGATACGACTATTCCAATCACGACCGTCCTTGTGACAATGACCATAAGCATACCTCCTAAGGGTTATGTCCGGATTGATAATGAGGTAATATATTATGATTCTTATATTACAGGCACATCTACATTAGAAGGTTGCCAGCGTGGGGCAGAAGGCACCACCGCATCAACACATAATGGTTTTAGTCCGGCCAATCCGCCCCTTAAACCGGAACCTACTTTACCATCTTTTGTTAAAGTATTTTCAATACGTGTCTCTGATACTACTAACTATAACTCACCGACTTTCATCCAAATTGATAACGAATGGTTTGGCCCTGTTCAGAAGGCAATTACTAATACTGAATTTTTTATCGGACCTATCACCGGTGGGGCGCCAACGATATTTGGTCGTGGCTGGGTTTCAGACCCCAGCGTCCATTCCTTTGGAGCCCAAGTCATTCCGGTCTTTGTCACCAAATATCCTTATACCGGTAAAGGTGATACGGTCACTATTATTGAAAGCGACCAGACATCTAATCCCAAAGAAGAAAAAACGGTAAAGAATGCAATGAATAAAAGATTACTTTTTGTTCCTATTTTTACCGGTAACCAAATTGGCACCTACCGCAGTTATGGACCAATAACGAATACTCCGCCCACTTTATTTGCCTTTAATGATAATCTCTCGCGTAATTATCCTGTTGATGGCACAGTTACCCGTATTTTAAAATTCCCATCCGGCGAATTGCCGTCCTATCTGCCGGATACATTCACCATAGGCGCCAATATCACCGGCACTGCCACGGTTGATGAGATAAAGTTCTACTGCAGTCCGAGAGGAAATTATGTCATCACTGAAACGCTCCTTGCATCAGAGAGTGGCAAAACAACCATTCTGTTGAATAATATCCCGGCCGGCAGCGGCCTTGTCAAAATCGGCGATGAATATGTAGGATTCGCCACGGTCAGCGGGACATCGCTCTCGGATTGCTCCAGAGGATATCTAAATACGCCTGTCCAGACGCACGATTCCGGACAGAGGATATTTGATTTGACCAGGTTTCTGCCGATTACGGCCCTGAGCCAGGGCATTACTGCCAACGGCTATGCAATACCGCTTAACTCGTCTTCAGGTTTCGCCAACAGCGGTTATGTCCTGCTCGGTAACGACTTTAATAACGGAGAGGTAGCGGGTTATTTGCAGGTATCAGGCAGCCAGTTGCTTATGCCCGCGCATAGCAACGGCATATTCAGGGCAATGTTCGGAACAACCGTCCAGGCGCATCCGGCGAATACGCTCTGTTACGGCATCCCGTTCAGGTATTGGCACCTGGAGAAGCTGAACGCCTTTGACAGCCAGATGGCCTATTTCCAGGCCGCACACTCTGCCCGCGGCGCCACCTGGCAACGGCTCTACTGGGATGAGACCGATACCGATAACCAGGTGCGCCTGAGATTCTTAGTGCGCTTTGACAACCAGCCGGCCTGGAACACAATACCGGACAACCAGCCGGGCGGAATCTTTGAGTTCACTGACCCGAACGGGCCGAACGACCTCAATGTCAAGGCGGACCAGATAGAGGTTATGGTCTTTTTCCAGTATCTGCCCGGCGCATTGTCAGGCGACGGCTGGAAGCGCTCGCCCTTGCTGGAGAATATCTATGTTGACTACAAGAAGCCATCGGTGGTTACAATCGCAAGGCAGGAAAGATAATTGGAGCGTAGAGCGTATAGTAAAATGCTTTATATAAATTATGAATTGTAGATGCCCAAAAGGATTTACGTTGGTTGAAATCATCATTGCGGTGAGCATATTTGTCTTCCTGGCCGTTCTTCTGGCCGGGTTTCTTCAGCGCGGTCTTGACCTCTGGAAGACCGGCGAGAGCCGGGGCGATGTCTATGAGCGCGGCCAGATTGTGATGGAGCAGATTAAGAAAGACCTCTACGCTGTATTCAACGAGCCGGCGAGCAGGACTGTTACCGCCAACAATTTCAATAATATGCTGTATCTTGATATGCAGGACCCGGAAGAGCCCTGCCTTTACTGCGGTATTGACCAGAACGGCAATCCCTGGCTTTATCTCATCCGCCTGAACAGCGATGAATACTACAACCTTGTTTTCACCAGCCCGAGTATTTCGTCCACCTATAAAGTGAATAAGGAGCGGATTGTCTATTACGTGGCTATGTCCGGCTCAAGGCCGCAACTGGTCAGGGGGCTGGTGGATGAAGCATCAGCCGTTAGTTTCTGGCGGCAGAACCTGGAACAGCAGGGATATATTACGCCGACCCAGGGTTCGCAGGCATTTGACGATGTCCTGTATTTGGGCGGCGCATTTTCCGGCACGGCCACGGTCTGGGATTCCAGGGACCCTTCGCCTCCGGCGGCTCCGCCAGGGGCTTATCCGGTTATGCCCCAGAACCTGCCGGCCACAGTCAGGATAACCCTGGACATAAAACCAATGCCCCTGAATAACCCCAAAATCACCCTTACAGAGAGTTTAGCCGGGGATGTGGCGAGCATAAATCTGTCCAAGACGCTGTTGGGCGCAGGCGGTTTTATCAGGATTGACGACGAATGGCTTCAGGTCCAGGGTAAGTCGCCTTATAAACTTAACGTCCTGCGCGCCCAGAGGAATACCATCCTGGCCTCGCATAACAGCGGCGCTGAGGTCCAATACGGCGAGACCATTGAAAGCACTTTTTATTTGCCGACGGCTGAAAGATAAGATATGACGACTAATGGAATAAACACGGATTTCACCCAGCCCTTCCTAATCCAGAAAGGAAGGGCTGGCTTCAGTTTCCTGGAAATCCTGGTCGCCCTGATGATACTGGTATTCGGGCTGACCGCCATCTTCGGGCTGTTCGGGGCCGCGACCTATTCGCACCGCCGCGGGGTCAATGACGAAATCCTCTCCCGGATGGCCACCACTATATTCTCAGAACTGGAAAGCGGCCAGCATCCGGCCTGCGCGGATTTGCAGAACAAAACCGGCCTGTCACACCCGCAGTTCCCGGGCATATATACCTATGACCTTACCTTTTCTGCCATACCCGGAACCGAGCCGACTACCCGGCTGGTGACCCTTGACATAAAATACTCCAAAGGCCGGTCAACCATTCTGGAGACATTCCGGACCCTTATTATCTTTCCCTTTTAGATACTGTTAGGAATTCCGGCTTGCAGAGACGGAATGCCGTTACAGTATCTTATCCCGACCGAAGCGTCGGGGCAGGTAGGAACCCGAAACATCAAAGGATAGACCCGATAGCCAATCGGCTCTGGCTTATAGCCGGCTGGCTATGACTTATACCCAACTGGGTATGACTTATATCCAACTGAGTATGGCTTATACCCAACTGGGTATGACTTATACTCAACTGGGTATGACTTATACTCAACTGGGTATGACTTATACCCAACTGAGTATGGCTTATAGCCGACTGGCTATTGCGGCTTTTGAGCGCCATAAGGGCGCCATGGCGCTTCGGCGCCATCGGCTCCGGCTGGCTTAAGATGGAGGTTATTCTGCTGGGTTTCAACCCCGCACATAAGGTTTATTAAGCGCTTACGATGGCTAACCAATACTTACGATAGTCCATCTGCTGAATTGGTTATATAAGTATTATGTGCGGGGTCAAGGAACTGTCCGATTTTGCGGTATTTCTCGTATCTTTGCTGGACCAACGTTTCAATGGGTATGGTATGCAGGCGGTCAAGTGCGGCTACCAAACTTTTCTTGAGATTATCAGCCGTGGTGGTATAATCGCGGTGCGCGCCGCCCAATGGCTCAGGGATTATTTCGTCCACTATCCCCAGGGACAGCAGGTCGTAAGAAATCAGTTTAAGGACCTTGGCCGCATCAGGCGCCTTGGCATTGCTTTTCCACAATATGGCCGCGCAGCCCTCTGGCGAGATGACCGAGAAATATGAATTCTCAAGGATGGCAAAGTGGTCGCCCACGCCGATGGCCAGGGCGCCGCCGCTTCCGCCTTCGCCGATGACCACGCAGATTATCGGGGTTTGCAAATGCGACATCTCAAAGATATTCTGGGCGATAATCAGGGCCTGGCCGCGCTCCTCGGCCCCGATGCCCGGATATGCGCCCGGCGTGTCTATCAGGGTGATTATGGGCAGGTTGAATTTCTCAGCCAGTTTCATCTTGAGTTGCGCCTTGCGGTAGCCCTCGGGATGCGGGCATCCGAAATGGCAGGCCACTCGCTCGTGGATATTCTTGCCCTTGCGCGTGCCGATGAGCATCACCTTGTGGCCGCCTATCTTACCCAGTCCGCAGATCATTGCCGGGTCGTCCCGGAACGAGCGGTCGCCGTGCAACGGCACGAAATCAGGTCCGCAAAGCAGATGAATATAGTCGGTTACCTGGGGCCTTGACTGGTGCCGGGCCAGAAGAACCCTCTGCCAAGGCGTTAGGTTCTTATAGATATCCTTTTTAAGAAAAGCCGCCCGGGCCCGGAGTTTCTTTATCTCATCCGAAAGGTCTATCTCGGCTATCCGTGAGAATTTCTCCAACTGGACGATTTTATGCTCCAGTTCCAGTATCGGCGTCTCAAAATCCAGCCCTTTTATGTTCTCTTCCATATTTGGTTGTCAACCCCGCACATAAATTCCATTATTCAGCAATAGTTTAATGGAATCACTCGCCCCTGACTTGATATAACAGATTACACAAATATTATGTGCTGGGTCAAGTATAAGTGGTCTTCGTATCAAAAATTACTGGCTATGTCAAGAGAAAAATAATAATATAGTTATATGGCTCATTTAAGAAGGTTTTACAGTGAAGATGTGGTGCTCGGCGGCAAAATAGCGCTTGACCCGGTGCAGTCCAATCACCTGAAGAACGTCCTGCGCCTGAAACCCGGAGCAAAGGTTGAAGTATTCAATAGCCACAACGAATCATTTCTTGCCGAGGTATCTGGAATATCAGCCGGAGGCGGAGTTGAACTGAAGATTCTATCCTTGGCAACACCCAAAAACCCTGCACTTCAAACCCATCAGTCCGAATTCCCAAGCATTACCCTGGCCTGCGCCATTGCCAAGGGTAGCCGGATGGACTGGCTGATAGAAAAGGCCGCTGAAATAGGGCTTAACAGGTTGATTCCGGTTATTACCGAACGAACCGTAGCCAAACCAAATTTCTATTCACAGAACAAAATAGCCCGCTGGCATAAACTGGCGCTCTCAGCGGCCAGGCAGACCGGCCAGAATTCCATCCTTGTAATTGATAATCCCATCCCATTCAGCCGATTGGAAAGCGTCATAAGTGGTTTTTCGTTATCGTTGATAGCCGTGCCGAAAGCGGATAAATACTTGCCAGAGGCGCTGGAAAAAAGTAATCTGTCCGCTAAAGATAGGATATTATATCTCATCGGGCCTGAAGGTGATTTTACTCCGAAGGAAATAGCGAATGCCATGAAATGGGGCATCCAGCCGGTTCGGCTTCCGGTTAATTCCATCCTAAGGGTGGAAACCGCAGCCATAACTATGCTGGCAATGCTCTTGTATGAAAGAGTAAAGATGAAAGATAAAAGATGAAAGCAAAACCTCTCATCTCTCATTTTTTAATTTATGCGTCAGTTAAAGAAACCTAAGACCGCCTATATCTGCCAAAAATGCGGAGCGGCCAGCCCCAAATGGCTGGGCCGGTGTCCGGAATGCGGCGAGTGGGGGACTATTGTTGAAGAACTTGTCGCGCCTGAATCAACCACCCCGCGCCAGTCCCTGGGCCAGGAAAAGCCCGTATCCATTAACGACATCAAGGTTATTACCTCATCACGGCTGACAAGCGACATCAGGGAATTTGACCGCATCCTGGGCGGCGGTATCGTGGTCGGCTCGGCCACGCTTATCGGCGGCGACCCGGGCATCGGCAAGTCAACCATCCTTCTGCAGGTCTGCAATAAATTAGCCCAGGGCGGCATCAAGGTGCTTTATGTCAGCGCCGAGGAATCCGTTTACCAGACCAAGATTCGGGCCGAGCGGCTTAATATCACCTCGGACAACCTATGGATTGTCTCTGAGACCAATATCGCGCTCATCGCCGGATATATTGAGGAATACAAGCCAAACCTGGTGGTGATTGACTCCATCCAGATGGTCTATAAGCCGGAAATACCCAATTCACCCGGCACTATTACCCAGGTCCGGGAATCGGCAATGGATTTGGTCTATCTGTGCAAACGCTCCCATATCTGTCTTTTCCTCATCGGCCATATCACCAAGGAGGGCTCGCTGGCCGGACCAAAGACCCTGGAGCATCTGGTGGATACTGTTCTCTACTTTGAAGGCGACCGGTTCCAGTCCTTCCGCATCCTACGTGCCGTGAAGAATAGATTCGGCTCCACCAATGAAATCGGAATATTTGAAATGAAAGAGGACGGCCTGTCCGAGGTGGCCAATCCGTCCGAACTGTTTATTTCCCAGTCGCATCAGGACGTGGCCGGCACCGTGGCGATTTCCACGCTCATCGGCTCAAGACCATTCTTAGTTGAGGTCCAGGCTCTGACCTCAAGGTCTTATTATGCCGCGCCCACCCGCCGGGTCAGCGGCGTGGACTTTAACCGCACGGTTATGATTCTGGCTGTCCTTGAGCGCCGGCTTGGGCTGACTATGGGGTCACAGGATGTTTATGTCAATGTAGTTGGCGGCGTCAAGATAGATGAGCCGGCCGCTGATTTGGGCATTGCACTGGCCATTTACAGCAGTTATAAAAATAAATCCATCCCAACCGGCATTGCCTTTATCGGCGAGGTCGGTCTGACCGGCGAAATCAGGCCGGTCAACCAGATTGAGACCCGTATCCAGGAGGCATCACGGCTGGGCTTTAAGAAAATAGTCATCCCCAAAGGCAATGCCAAGAATCTCAAGGCAAAGAATATAGAGGTTATTACGCCATCGTATCTGTCGGAGATTGTAAAGGAGTTATTATGAAAACCGTAAAGGTCTATTCAACCTCAAGTTGCCCCTGGTGCGTCCGGGCCAAGGAATACCTCAGGAAGAAAAACATACCGTTTGATGACATTGATGTCGGCCGGGATGTGGAAAAGGCAAAGGAGATGGTTAAAATCTCAGGCCAGATGGGCGTGCCGGTCATTACCGTTGACAACGAGGTGGTTATCGGGTTTGACCAGAATAAGTTGGAGCAGTTGCTGGGGATAGGGTAGCATTTTTCACTGACTATGGTTAGTTAATGCATTTCTGGGTATAATACAAGCCATTAAAGCAGGCAATCCACACAAAAAATATGTATCAGGGGGCTCCCCTAATTAGATACGGATTGTTGATATAGGAGTAGGTAATGGGTATTAGAGGAGTAGGACACCCCTATTAGGGGGTAGGGGTTCATCTGGGGGGATACCCGTTAATAAACCCGTATGGGCATAACCACGGTCTGCTTGCTTTCCAGGGCTAGGCGGCGCTGTATCCTAAGCGCGGTCTCGTTGTGCAAGAGATAAGTAAAGAAGTTCTCGTTCTTGAATACCAGTTTGCTTGAGAAGAATATTGAATTGGGATATTCCTTGTGTATCTTGTTGCTTAAGGTTACCAGCGTCTCTATGGTATCCACCGAGACATCATAGCGGTATTCAGCATAGAAGCCGAAGTCATTGGCCATCTGGACGTATTTCTTCATATCTGACTCGGTATTTTGCCGCAGGTTTTCTACCTCGCTGATTCCCTTGAATCTTCCGATATCCAGTTCGCCGACCGAGACAAAGACCACTCTCTTAAATATCTTGGGAAAGAGTTTTTCCACCGAGAAGAACATATGTATGCCGAAGCCGTTATAGCCACTGACCAAGAGCACCGCGGTCGGCGCGTCGGCCGGCACGTTTTCCGGTATGGGCTGGAGATTCTCCAGCCGTGGAATATTGGTCAGGATATCATCCAGGCGCTTGAGCGCCCGTTTTGTTGATAAATAGTGCTGCTTGATAATAATGGCCAGTACGATTACGCCGCCAGTGATTAGCAGGGTCAGCCAGCCGCCTTCATTGAACTTAAAGGCAATCAGCACAATCAGGATGCCGGTAGTCAGCAGGAAACCCGTGGAATTGACCATAAACTTGCCGAGCCATTCTTTATTATTCATCCTGACCTTCAGCCAGTGGCGGCACATACCCAGTTGCGAAAGCGAAAAAGTGACAAAGACGTTGATGCTGTAAAGCACAACCAGGAAGGCAACGCTACCTCGGGTGAACAGAATAATGGCTACCGCACCCACTCCCATAAAGAGGATGCCGTTGGAAATGGTGAGCCGTTCGTTGAGATGAGTAAAGCGCCTGGGCATCCACTGGTCAAGCGCCATATTGGAGAGGACCTGGGGACCGCCGATAAAACCGGTCTGGGCTGCAATGAACAACAAGGCCGCCTCTGACAAGAGCGTCAGGATTATCAGCCACTGGCCGAACGGCGTGTTCCAGGAATGGATAATCCTTTCAAATAACGAGGCGTTGAGGGTCTTGCCTTCAGCCGGCGTTATATAAAACAGCCCGTAGAAAATCAGTATAAAACCTGAAACAAGCGCCAGGGACAGCGCCATATAGAACATCGTCTGTTTGCCGGTCTGGGCGCGCGGCTCGCGCAGGGTCGGCAGGGCGTTGCTGACCGCTTCTATTCCGGTATAAGTGCCCGCGCCGTGCGTGTAGGCCTTGAGAAGGATGAAAAACATCGCCCAGATACCGGTATTCTGCACCATTGTCTTGGTCTGCGGGATGCTGTCAGCCACAAAAAATACCAGCTCCGAACTGTGGTGGAATAACGCCGAGCCAATCATAATTGTGTGGGCAATAATAAAGGTGATAAAAATAGGCAGCAATACAGTAATTGATTCCTTGACTCCGCGCAGGTTAAGGAGAATCAGGACGCAAATAGCCAGTATAGAAGAAAGCAGTTTATACGAATGGAACTCTATCGGCAGGAAACTGAAGAGTGCATCTATGCCGCTGGCCACCGATATGGCAATGGTCAGGACGTAGTCAACAACCAGGGCCGAACCGGCCACCAGGCCGGCGGACGGGCTGATTAACTTGGTTGCCACAGCATAACCGCCGCCGCCCAGCGGGAATTCTTCTATAATCTGGCTGTAGGAGAGAGAGATAATCGCAATGGTCAGGGCTGTGGCGACGGCCAGATAGACCACGAGAAACCCGCTGCCATTCAGTCCCAGAAAGGCGTGTTCAGGGCCGTAGCAGGACGAAGACAGGCCGTCAGCGCCCAGGCCCACCCAGGCCAATAAGGCCACCAATGATATCCGCCTGAATATGCCCGGGTCAAACGGGTTCTTGGCCTTTCCTATCAGAAAATGTTTTATATCAGAGAATTTCATATTATTAACTCTACGAATTATCCAGCCGAAGGCGGATCCGCCTCTGGCGGACGAACCTACGAATTACGAGTTTTGCAGAGACCGTGATAGCGAATCAACCATCATTCGTAATCAGTAAATTAATAATTAGTAGTGCTATTTGAATAGTCAGCATATAATGTCAGATATTTATACCATAGTCAATAAAATTAGGTAATATATTGCAAGTAACGTAGTTAATATCATCTCTTTTGTCATTCCTGCGTAAGCGGGAATCCAGGCCTCGGCTAAAATACTGGATTCCCGTTTTTATGGGAATGACAAGCGGAATAGGAAATGGCACATACTATAGTAAATAATTATGACACCAAGTTACTTAGACCTATGGAATTCGGGCGAATTTGCTGAAAGAATCACTGAAGCCAACCGGATACTGGAAGAATGCACCTTATGCCCGCGGCAGTGCAAGGTTAATAGGTTAAAAGGTGATTTGGGCTTCTGCAAGAGCGGTTCGGAAGCGATTATCTCCAGCGCCGGACCGCACTATGGCGAAGAACCGCCTATTTCAGGAACCAAGGGGTCAGGCACCATCTTTTTCACCAACTGCAACCTGCGATGCGTCTTCTGCCAGAATTACCAGATAAGCCAGCAGGGTGAAGGTTCGCCAGTCACCACTGAAAACCTGGCCAAGCGGATGATTTACCTCCAGGAGATTGGCTGTCATAATATCAATCTCGTCTCCCCGACCCACTTTGTCCCGCAGATTCTTGAAGCGCTCGCTTTGGCCATTCCCAAAGGATTAAAAATACCCATTGTCTATAATACCAACGGCTATGATTCGCTGGCCACCCTGAAACTGCTTGACGGCATTGTGGATATCTACCTGCCAGATATCAAATACGCAGGAGACAGATATGCCCAGGAATACTCAGGTGTAGACGATTATGTCAGACACAATCGTATGGCCTTAAAAGAAATGTATAGACAAACCGGTAATTTAGTCACGGACGAAAACGGAATTGCCCAACGCGGCCTGCTCATCAGGCATCTGGTTTTACCCGACCGTCTGGCAGGCACCTTTGACTGCCTTGACTTTATCGCCAGGGAAATATCCAGGGACGCCTATGTTAGTTTGATGTCCCAGTATCACCCGTCCCATAAAGCACATAAGCATCCATTAATAAACCGCCGGCTCAAGCAGTCAGAGTATAAAGAGGTCGTGGCCTATGCCGAAAAACTGGGGCTGGAGAACTGCTTTATCCAGGAACTAATCAGCAGCGATGATTTCCTGCCTGACTTTCGTCTGGAGAATCCATTTAGCGGCCGTTAGACCAAAGTGAGTTGCCCTGAGATTCCCGCCTTTACGGGTCGGGATGCTCGGAGTCACGCTTCGCTTAGTCCCAGCCGCTTATCCCGATTTTCTTATAAACGAATTATATAAATCATCGGGGCTGGGAAATAGCAGGATACTTAAAGGCGCTGATGGAGCGCCAAGGCCGCGGCGCCAATGAGTCCCGCGTCCTCGCCCAACCTGGCCGGCACTATCTTTGGCCTGCGATAGGGGTGCTTCATTATACTTATCTTTACCACCTTACGGAGCGGTCTGAATAATATATCGCCTGCCTGTGCCACGCCGCCGCCAATCACCACCATTTCAGGGTCAAAGATGTTGATTAGCGAGGCAATGGCAATGCCGAGATAATGGGCGGTTCGGTTGACGACTAATTGCGCGCTTCTGTCGCCCTTGCGGGCCAGGTTGAAGATGTGTTTTGCGTTGAGTGTGGAGCGTGGAGCGTGGAGCGTGTAAGACGCATAGCGCTCCACAATAGCCGGGCCGCTGACCAGGGCCTCCAGATGTCCGGGTTTGCCGCAACTGCAGATTGGGCCATTGGGGTCGACATTCATATGCCCGATTTCACCAGCATAAAAGTGCGAGCCGCGGTATATCTTATTGTCAATAATGATGCCGCCGCCCACGCCCGTGCCCAGTGTGAGGCAGATAAGGTTCCTTGCGCCTTTGCCCGCGCCCCAGCATTTCTCGCCCCAAGCCGCCAGGTTGGCGTCGTTGTCTATAAATACCGGGATTTTGAGCGTCTTCTCAAGTTCCTGTTTTATCAGCGTACCTTTCCAGCCGATGAGATTTGGCGAGTCAGCCAGGACGATGCCTTTGGCAGAATCCACGCCGCCCGGACAGGCGAGGCCAACTCCGTGGCAATTATGAGTTATGAATGATGAATTATGAATTAGGGATTTAATGAGTTTAGTGATGAGGCGGAGGCCGTGTTTGCCATTTGGCGCTTTGGAGAATGATATCTTCTTCCTGGCGCGGATACGGCCGTTCTGGTCCACAATAGCCGCGGTAATATGGCTGCCGCCCAGGTCTATGCCGATAGCAAATTTCATAATGGATATTAATGAGAATTTGTTATACCTCTAAAAATGTCATTCCGTGCTTGCCGCCCTTCGGCCCGCTCCGCCGAGGCGAGGGCGAGCCTCCCGCCATTAGGGCGAGGTTCGCCTTCGGGCGACGCCTCTGGCGGGACACGGAATCCATTAAGTAACTCCTGGATTCCTGCTTTCGCAGGAATGACAAATAAGAGAGTAGTAATTCAGTTGCTGCCACTAATACTATCCCGCAACTGGCTCAAGGTTCGGTTTCTTATCACCCCCGGCCTCGCTCTCGCTCGGCGAGGCGGGCTGATTGCATTTCTTGAGCAGTTTCTGCCACTCATTATCCACGTTCTCCTGGAGTTTCTTGATGACCTCCTGGTTTTCCGGTTTGGAGAATAGGTGCTTGAACCTGCCCTGGGGCTTGAGCCATTCGGTAACCGGCTTCTTTTCCTTGGGCGTATAATTGAGTTTGTATTCCCCGTTTTCCACCTCATAGAGCGGCCAGTAGCAGGTATCGGCGGCAATCCGGGCCAGGTTGATGGAGTCCTTCATCTCGTTGCGCCAGCCGCGGTGGCAGGGTGAAAGAATATTAAGGAAGCTCGGGCCGTCAGCGGCCAGGGCCTTCTTGACCTTGGTCATCAGGTCGCGCCAATGTGCCGGAGTGGTCTGGGCCAGATAGGGGATATTATGGGCCGCCACGATGCCGGTCAGGTCCTTGCGGAAGACGCTCTTGCCGTAACTGACGCTGCCGGCCGGCGTGGTGGTGGTGGAAGCGCCCAGGGGCGTTGCGCCCGAGCGCTGGATGCCGGTATTCATATAGGCCTCATTGTTATAGCAGACGTAGAGGAATTTGTGGCCGCGCTCCAGTGCGCCGGAAAGCGCCTGCAATCCGATATCAAAGGTCCCGCCGTCTCCGCCTACTGCGATGAATTTGATGGTCTTGGTGACCTTGCCCTGGCGCTTGAGCGACTGGTAAGCCGCTTCTATGCCCGAGATGGTGGCGGCTGAATTCTCAAAGGCGCTGTGAATCCAGTTGCATTTCCAGGCCGTGTAGGGATAGGTGGCAGTAGCCACATAAAGACAACCGGTGGCTACGGACATCACCACCGGGTCTTCGGCGGCCAGCAATATCTGGCGGAAGGTGGTTCCGGCGCCGCAACCAGCGCAAAGCCGGTGGCCGGATACAAATGTCTCTTCCTTCCTGGATAATTCCTTTAAACTTAGTGCCATAACTAAACTCCTATTCTCTCACAGTTAAATAATCAAATACTTTATCAACCTTGCCTGTCTTGGCAACGTCAACCAGTTTATGGAACACCTTGCTGATATCCTCCAAGCGGATATCGCGTCCGCCCAGGCCGTAAACATAATTAATCATCAGGGGCTGATTAGGCAGCCCGTACATTGCGGACCTGATTTCAGTAAATGTCGGGGTACTGCCCGAGCCGAAGGCGTCCACCCGGTCCATCACCGCAATGGCCTTGAGGTGTTTCAGGGCGTCCTTTATTTGAGTGCCCGGGAACGGACGATAGATGCGGGGTTTCAGGAGCCCGACCTTTAGGTCCTTGGCCCGGAGTTCGTTGACCACCATCTTGGCCACTCCGGCCGCGGAATTGATAATCACCAGCCCGTATTCGGCGTCTTCCAGTTTGTATGATTCAAACAGTCCGTATTTCCGGCCGGAAATCCTGGCATATTCCTCGGCCACTTCCAGTATCTTGGCCGTGCTGTTTAGGAGCGCCTCTGAATGCTGGCGTTTATGTTCGGTATAATAATCCTGCAGGGCGCAGGCGCCGATGGTCACCGGGTTGTCCACGTCCAGCAGTGAATTAGCCATCTTAAACTCGCCCACGAACTTCCGGACCGTCTCGTCGTCCAGCAGGTCAACCCTTTCCACGGAGTGGGTGGTGATGAATCCGTCCATAGAGACCATCACGGGCAGGCGGATGGACGGGTCTTCGCCGATACGCACGGCCTGAATCAGGTTATCATACATCTCCTGGGCGTTCTCGGAGTAGATTTGTATCCAACCGGTGTCGCGCCCGCCCATGGTGTCGTCGTGGCTGCAGTGAATGTTCAGGGGCGCGCTGAAGGCGCGGTTGGCCACATACATTATAACAGGCGTGCGCAGGCCCGCGGCGATGGGCAGCATCTCCCACATCAGGGCGAAGCCGGCGGACGAGGTCGCGGTCATTGTCCGGGATCCGGCGGCCGATGCGCCGATGCAGGCGCTCATTGAACTATGCTCGCTTTCCACAGGCACGTATTGGGTCTTGACCAGGCCGTTGGCCACGAATTCGGCGAATTCCTCCACGGCCTCGGTCTGGGGCGTAATCGGATAGGCGGCCACCACGTCAGGGTTTATCTGGCGCATTGCCTCTGATGCCGCGTTGTTGCCGGTTAGTGCAGCGATTCTTGGCATATAGATTCTCTTCTTTCTTTACCCCATTAGAAAGCGCTTATATTCTTATTACGGTTCTTTCTAACAGGGTTTACTTTTTGTCTTCAATCATAGTGATGGCCTTGCCCTTAACCGGGCATTCCTCGGAGCAGATGCCGCAGCCCTTGCAGTATTTCAGGTCTATGCCGACAACCTTGCCGTCCTTGACCCTGATGCAGCTGTCCGGGCAGTAAATCCAGCACATCAGGCAATTAGTGCATTTTTCCGCATCGTGGACCGGCTTGAGGTTGCGCCAGCCGCCGGTTTCATACTGCACACTGCAGCCCGGGTCTTTGATAACCGAGCCGAGAGGCATCTCGCGGCGGTTCATTATCTTCTTTGCCATATTATGCTTTTACCTCCTCGTATCCCTTTTTAATAGCAGTCAGGTTGCCTTCAACCACCCTGGCGGCGAATTTCTCGCCGAATGAATGCTTGATGTCGGCCAGCAGTGCGTCCAGCGAAACCACGTTGGTGGTTTTGACAATCGCGCCCATAATCGGCGTATTGGGTATGGAGCGTCCCAGTGCCGCTACAGAGATGCCCGTGGCGTCCACGGTATAGATTTTATTTCCGTCCATCTTGAGTTTGCCGCGCAGTTCGGCCGGCGTCTTGGTGGTGTTGACGATGACAATCCCGTCTTTGTTAAGGCCCTCGGCCACGTTGACCGAATCCAGCAAAGAGTCGTCAAGCACAACCACCACATCCGGATTGACCACGGAGCAGTAGAGGGAGAAATTCTCCTGACTGATGCGGTTATAGGCGCGCATCGGTGCGCCCATCCGTTCCGGCCCGAATTCCGGCATTCCCTGGGCGTATTTGCCTTCGGTGATGGCAATCCGGGCCAGGGTTCGGGCCGCCAACATCGCGCCCTGGCCGCCTCTGGCGTGCCATCTGATTTCGGTTATTTTGGACATGTTTGCACCCTCTTTCTAAACAAGGTATTCTAACATCTTGGCGAGTTCGGCCTTCATATGCTGTCGGTCAATCACCCGGTCCACCAGCCCGTGCTGGAGCATGAATTCCGAGGTCTGGAATCCCTCAGGCAGTTCCTTGCCGATGGTCTGGGCAATCACCCGCGGTCCGGTGAATCCGATAAGCGCCTTGGGCTCGGCGATGATGATATCGCCCAGGCCCGCGAAACTGGCCATCACGCCGGCCATAGTCGGATTGGTCAATATTGAGATATAAGCCACTCCGGCATCGTGTAGCCGGGCCAGGGCAGACGAGGTCTTGGCCATCTGCATCAGGGAGATACAGCCCTCATACATCCGGGCGCCGCCGCCTGAGCCGGAGACGAAAATGAACGGAATCTTCAATTCCAGTGATTTCTCCGCGGCCCGGGCGAATTTCTCGCCCACCACCGAGCCCATTGAACCCATAATAAAGCGCGAATCGGTCACCCCAAACATCACGTCTATGCCGTTGATTTTGCCCTTGCCGGTTACGACCGCGTCCTTCAGGCCCGTGGCCTTCTGGTCTTCGGCGACCTTTTCCGGGTAGGAGGACAATGCCTTGAATCCGAGCGGGTCCTTGGAGACCATATCAGCCCAGTATTCCTCAAAACTGCCCTTGTCCAGGAGCAGGGCAATGCGCTCCCGGGCCGTGATGGAGAAGTGGAAATGGCATTCCGGACAGACGTTAAGCAGTTCCTTGACTTGCTGCTTGCGGACGAGGTTCTTGCAACTCTCGCATTTGGTCCACTGCCCGTCCGGCATCTCCTTCTGGCGCTGCAGGACGAACTTCTTGAGATTACTCCAACCTTCGGACATAGTGTTCTCCTATGCGGTGGCGTCAACCCCCGCCTTGGCGGGGCAGGCCCGCACATAATGGCGGTTTCGTAAGCCACGATATATACAGGAATCCAGTTGAGCGATTTAAACATAGATTATTAACATCATTTATGTGCGGGGTCAAGAGAAATCTTTATAAATATTAGCGGGCCCAAAATAGTTAGGACGGATATTTTTAAGATTCACCTTGACAAGACAAGGGACGAAGTGTATATTAACATAAACTATATGAATACCATACCTAAAATAATATTGGCCGGGTTAGTAGGTGTGATTCTGGCATTGGGTTATGGCGGGTGGTGTTCCCGTGATAAAGACAGCGGCTCAAGCGGCCTCCCCCTCAGTCCTTATTTGGTTGGTTCATATCGTATAGCAAGCGATGTCAGGGACGTTTATGTCTCAGGCAGTTATGCCTATATTGCTGACAGGTATTCAGGGCTTCAGATTATAGATATTTCTAATCCTGCCACACCCACATTGGCTGGCGCATACGATACGCCTGGTTATGCCAATGGTATCTATATATCGGGTATTTATGCCTATATGGCTGATGGCTTATCAGGACTACAGATTATAGATGTTTCTAATCCTGTCACTCCTACAATAGTTGGTTCATATAACACACCAGACAATGCTGAGGATGTCTGTATTTCAGGTACCTATGCCTATATCGCAGACGGCTTGTCGGGACTTCGGATTGTAGATATCTTTAATCCTGCGACGCCTACATTAACTGGCGCATACGATACGCCCGGTTATGCCAAAGGTGTTTATCTATCGGGTATTTATGCCTATGTGGCTGACGGTTTATCAGGCCTTCAGATTATAGATATTTCCAACCCAGCCACGCCTATCATGGTCGGCTTATACAATACACCGGATAATGCTGAAGACATCTGTATTTCAAGCACTTATGCCTATGTTGCGGATAGGTATTCAGGGATTCAGATTATAAATGTCTCTAATCCTGCCTCTCCGACCCTGACCTGTTCATATAATGTAGGAAATATTCATAGTGTCTATGTCTTAAGCAATTATGCCTATGTAACTAATAGAGATTTCGGGACTTTGATTCTAGATATTTCCAATCCGGCTTCGCCAAACGTAGTTGCTTCTTACAGTGGTTTTGTTTCTTCTTTAACTATTGGCGTTGGGATTTACGTTTCAGGCGACTATACCTATATTGCAGATGCTTTGTCCGGGCTACATATTATAGATAACTCTAATTTGCCATCACTCGTCTTGGCCAGCACATACAAGATAGCAGACGATGCGGGTGATATCGTTATTTCAGATAATTATGCCTATGTATCAGATGGTTATTCAGGGCTCCGGATTATAGATATCTCTAATCCTACATCTCCCACTCCAGCCGGTTCATATGACAAATCATATTACACCTCAAGTATTGATGTTTCAGGCAATTATGCCTATGTAAATGATTGGTTTGTTAGCGGGTATTCAGGCCCACAGATTATTGACATTTCTAATCCCGCTTCGCCTACCTTGGTCGGTGCGTACAATATATTTGGCTCTCCTACGGATATTTGCGTTTCAGACGCTTATGTCTATGTCGCGTATGACCCGTTGCTCAGGATTATAAATATTTCTAATCCTGCTTCTCCACTCGTAACCGGCTCGTATGACACAACGGATTATATCGGTGATATTTATGTTTCAGGCAATTATGCCTATCTCGCAAATGATTCTTCAGGACTCCAGATAATCAATATTTCTGACCCGACGTCTCCAACCTTAACCGGTTCTTATAAAATACCTGTTATCTATAATAGGTATGCACAAGGGGTATATGTTTCAGGCGGTTATGCATATATTGCATATGGAGAGGCAGGGCTTCATGTAGTCAATATTTCTGACCCGTCTAATCCATCGTTGGTTGGGTCTTACGATACGTCAGGCGATGCCTATAATGTTTATGTTTCAGGTAATTATGCCTATATTGCGGATGGACGTGGGGGGCTGCAGATAATTAATATCTCTAACCCATCTGGTCCTAAATTAGCCGGGGTTTATAATACATTAGATGCCGATAGCAGATGGGGTGCTATAGGTATTTTTGTCTCAGGCAGTTATGCCTATCTTACAGACGGGCCTTCTCTAAGAATTATCGGAGGGATAGGGCAGTAGCCATTAGCACCTTCCCACCTCTTATAGTGATATTTCTATAATCTGGAAGGACGTCCTTTTAAGCCGGAATGAGTTAAATCCGTCTTAGATTGAGTTAAATCTGCCCCGGATTGTTAGCAATCTGACCCGTATGTATACCCCTAAAACCAGCCATTTTGGGCTATTTCCCTATTCCTCCCTACGGGACTCCTATCAAAAATTACGCTATTGTGAGTCGTAACCCCTCCCCTATACCCTGTAAGATACGGGTGTTTTTGGCTTGAATAGAGCGGTATTCTGCTTAAATCTGGCAGTATTCGGCTCAAAACATCGCCGTGTTCGGCGAAAACATCGCCGTGTCCGGCGAAAACATCGCCGTGTTCGGCGTGAGCCAGGCAGTGTTCTGCGCAAGTCGGGCAGGCAGGTTAGTGGCTATTATTTCTTGACCTGTTTAGAATCATCTGTTTTAATTGATGCTATGCGATGGACAAATAGTTTGATACCGACCGTTAAGGAAGAACCGGCGGATGCCGAGAGTATCAGCCATAAACTGATGATGCGCTCCGGCTTAATCCGCAAACTGGCCGCCGGCACCTACAACTACCTGCCTCTGGGAATGAGAATCCTTAATAAGGTGATTAATGTCGTGCGTGAGGAGATGGATAGAGCAGGCGCCCTGGAGGTGCTTCTGCCGGCCCTGCATCCGCCTGAACCCTGGGAACAGACCGGACGGCTCAAGGATTTCGGGGAGATTATGTTCAGGATTACGGACCGCACGGGCAAACTGAATCTCCTCGGGCCCACCCACGAGGAGATTATCACCTCGCTGGTTGCCAATGAGGTTTCGTCTTACCGGCAATTGTCTGTGACCCTATATCAGATTCAGACCAAGTTCCGTGACGAACTCAGGCCTCGCTTCGGGATAATCCGGAGCAAGGAATTCATAATGATGGACGCCTATAGTTTTCACACGGATGATGCGTCCCTGGAGCAGAGTTACAAGAAGATGTATGAGGCATATTGCCGCATCTTTGACCGCTGCGGACTGCCTTATAAGGTGATTGAGGCGGACCCGGGCCTGATGGGCGGGAGCGGCTCGCACGAATTCACCTGCCCGTCCCCGGCCGGCGAGGACCTGTTTGTAACCTGCACCAATTGCAGTTATAGTTCTAATCCAGTTTTGGCGCCAATCAAAGCGATAAATAGCGAATTGCGCCCTGTGCGCAGCACTGGTCGGGAGCACCAACTGGAGCGCACCGGGTACATTGCGAATAGCGAATTGAAGGCATTGAAAGAAGTAGAAACACCGGGACGGTCAACTATAGAGTCGTTGGTGGAGTTCCTCAAGGCCCAGCCGGAGCAGATGGTCAAGACGATGATTTGCCAGACATCCAAAGGCCCGGTGGCCGCGCTGGTGCGGGGTGATTATGAACTGAATCTTTCCAAACTGGCCAAACTGCTCAATTCGCCGGTGATGGAACTGGCTGACGACAAGACCATAGAAAAGGTAACCAACGGCCCGGTAGGGTTCTCAGGGCCGGTCGGACTCAAGAATATCACCATTATCGCTGATTATTCAGTGGCCGGGATGGCCAACTTTATTACCGGCGCCAATAAGAAGGATATACATCTGCTCAATACCAACATCAACCGTGATTTCAAGATAGACCAGACCGCGGATATCCGGATGATTACGGACAAGGACGCCTGCCCGGGTTGCGGGAAGAATGGTCTGAAAATCCTGAACGGGATTGAACTCGGGCATATCTTCAAACTCGGCACCAAGTATTCCAAGTCGCTCAATGCCCAGTTCCTGGACGAGAAAGGCGCGCGGCATCCGATGATTATGGGCTGTTACGGCATCGGCGTCAACCGCATCATTGCCGCGGCTATAGAAAATTCATACGACGAAAACGGGATTATCTGGCACAAGGCTCTGGCGCCGTACCAAGTGCTGATTATTTCCATCAATACCTCGGACAAGGAAATCAACAAGGCGTCAAGCGATATCTACGAAGGGCTGGCCGGCCGTGGCATAGAGGCGCTCTGGGATGACCGCGAGACATCGCCGGGCATCAAGTTCAAGGATGCTGATTTGCTCGGTATCCCGCTGATTGTTACGGTGGGCAAGGGCCTGAAGGACAGGAAGGTTGACCTCAAGTACCGCAGGGACGGGAAGAAGGAAAGCATCGGGGTCAACGAGGCGGTGGAGCATCTCGTCAAGGCGTTGAGCGTATAGTCCCGCCTTTGGCGGGATAAACTCCGAGCGTATAGTATTAATGCTTAAATATTTGCTGGTATTGTTGCTGGTGGTAACCGTCTGCGCCCCGTTAGAAAGAACTCGGGCAAGGGTTATACTAATGGCGGTGTTAATGATAGCGATAGTGGGCTTTCTAACGGGGTGCGCCGGCGGGCCGGCAACGCCAACCGTGGTCTCGCCCGGCGAGATAAAGGTTTCGTATTTCCAATTGGCCAAGGGCAAGTCAGCCAAGGAGCCCATCGGCGTCTATGTGGCAATGATTTCAGGCGAGCGGAACGCCAAATACGGTCTGAAACTGAACGAGATATTTGAGCAGGTCAATACCCCGCAGGTGATGGTGGTGGATGACGAAACGGCCGGCGAACTCTTCAGGTTCATCAACCACGAGGAATTCTTTTCCCTGCCCGAGACGCCCCCTGGACAATTTAGCATAAATGACTTGAAGCGGCTGGACTTTTTTACTAAAGTAATCAGCGTGGAGATAAATGGGGTGGCTTACAGCGTATGTTATGACAGTCTGCCCCAGCCCCTGAAGAGTAAGTTTAACGATATCCAGCAGGCGATATTCCTGTTCCTGACCGCGGCTCAGCCCAAGGCGTCCATCCAGATGCAGGACTGGAAGGAGTTGTTGCCGGAGGAGATACAAAAGTAACACTACGAATTACGAATCCGCTAATTATGAATTAATATGAATGATAAATTCACCAGATTCCAGTCGCCTTTGACCACGCGCTATGGTTCTGCGGAGATGCTCTATAATTTCTCGGATGAGAACCGGTTCAGGGCGCACCGGAGAATCTGGATTGCCTTGGCCGAAGCCGAGCGGCAGTTGGGTCTGCCCATCAGCCCGGCACAGATTGCCGAGATGAAGCGCTTTCAGGATAAGGTCAATTACGCGCGCATCAGCCAGTGGGAGGCCAGGACCAATCACGACATTATGGCGCATATCAAGGCCTTCGGCGAACAGTGCCCCAATGCCAAGCCGATTATCCACCTCGGCGCCACCAGCGCCCTGATTACAGACAACGCTGATTTAATCATCTACAAAAATGCCATCGGGCTCATCAAGGCGCGGCTGGCCAAGACCATCAAATCCTTGGCCGGATTCGTGAAGAAGTATAAGGGGATGCCTTGTTGCGGGTTCACCCATTTCCAGCCGGCCCTCCTGACCACGGTCGGCAAACGCGCCTGTATGTGGCTCCAGGATTTGGTCAGCGACTTCCATGACTTGGAATACCTGGAATCCAATTTGAAGTGCTTGGGCGCCAAGGGCGCTATCGGCACCCAGGCCAGTTTCCTGTCCCTCTTTTCCGCCGAAGGCGGATCCGCCTCTGGCGGAAACGCTATAAAAAAGACAATGCTTCTTGATAAGATATTGGCCCGTAAACTGGGGTTTGATAAGACCTATCCGATTACCGGCCAGGTCTATCAGCGCAAGCAGGATTACCGGATGCTGACCGTGCTTTCAGGCATTGCCCAGTCGTGCCACAAATTCAGCCAGGACCTGCGGCTGTTGCAGGGCCTGGGCGAATTGGAAGAGCCGTTCGGCCGGGAGCAGGTCGGCTCGTCCGCAATGCCCTATAAACGCAACCCGGTCCTGGCCGAGCGCATCACCTCTCTGGCGCGCTTCGTAATCCTCCTGCCCAATAACCTGGCCCTAACCCACGCCGGACAATGGCTGGAGCGCTCGCTGGACGACTCAGCCAACAGGCGAATCACCATACCTGAGGCATTTCTGGCCACCGATGCCATACTCAATACCTATAACAGAATCATCTCCGGCGTCACGGTCTATGAAGACGTGATAAAAAGAAGGGTGGAGTCCGAACTGCCCTTTATGGTTACTGAGGAGATTCTGATGAAGGCGGCCAAGCTGGGCGGCGACCGGCAGGAACTGCATCACCGCATCCGGGAGCACTCAATGCAGGTGTCCAAGAACCTGAAAGCCGGCGGCCGTAACGACCTGATAGAGCGTCTCAAGACCGACCCGGCCTTTGCCAGGGTCATCCCGCACCTCAAAGGACTGCTTGAGCCGAAGAGATACATTGGATTAGCCGAGAAGCAGGTGGAAGAGTTTTTGAAGCAGGAAGTGGCGAAGAAGATAAAATAGTAATGTAGCCGCACCCTTTAAGGTGCGCTTGGAGTAGAATATGATTTACAGCGACAAGGTAATGGACCATTTCAGGAATCCGAGGAATGTGGGCGAGATAGCGGACGCGGACGGAATCGGAGAAGTCGGCAATCCGGTCTGTGGCGATATGATGACCTTCTACATTAAGGTCAAGGATAACCGCCTGACCGACATCAAGTTCAAGACCTTTGGCTGCGGCGCGGCCATAGCGGTCTCCAGCATCGTGACCGAGATGGGCCTGGGCAAGACCCTGGAAGAGGCCAAGAAGATTACCAGGTCGGATGTTGCCAAGGAATTGGGGGGACTCCCGCCCAATAAGATGCACTGTTCCAATTTAGGAGCCGAGGCCCTGGTCAAGGCAATAGAGGACTACGAGAAGAAGAGGGCCGGGCTTTCCGCCGAAGGCGGATCCGCCTCTGGCGGAAAGGCACAACCGGCAAGAGGTCCGTGCCTCTGCCCGTTCTGCAAGCAGGAAATCAAGGACGAGCACGACAAGATATGCAAGCCCTGCGGCGCGAAGATAGACACCAACAAAACCTAACCACAAAGGTTACAAAGGACACAAAGTAAACGCAGATTGCTATTATCTTTGTGGTCTTGGTGGTCTTTGTGGTGAAGGAATTTTATGGGATTTTGGGAAATCGTCGTTCTAAGCATCATTCAGGGGATTACGGAATTCCTGCCCATCTCCAGTTCAGGCCATCTGGTCATTGCCGAGCATCTCTTTGGGCTGAAGAACGCCGAGACCAATCTGCTATTAATAGTGATATTGCACTTGGCCTCGCTTCTGGCCATCTGCATCAGTTTCTATGAGGAAATCATAGAGATGTTCCTAAATCCAAAGATACTCTATCTGGTGATTGTCGGGACCATACCGGCCGGACTGGTCGGGTATTTCTTTAACGACCAGATAAGCAGTTTGTTCACCAGCCCGCTGGTGGCCGGGATAGGGTTGTTGTTGACCGGCATATATCTGATGCTCTCGGAATTCCACTGGAAGGGCTCGCCGACCGCATTGGACCGGGCCAGCGCCAAGCAGGCATTTCTGGTCGGCATTGCCCAGATGATAGCCATCGTTCCGGGCATCTCCCGTTCCGGCTCAACCCTGGCTACCGGGTTGTTAAACGGCTGGGACCGGCCGTCTGCCATCAAGTTCTCGTTTCTTCTGGCTATTCCGGTGATGGCCGGGGCATCCATACTCAAACTCAAAGATTTCGGTAAACTTACAGGGGCATTTCAGCCGATACCTATAATAGTCGGCTTTATCATCTGTTTAGGGGTGAGTTTGCTGGCCATAAGTTTCCTGGTCCGGATGGTGAGAAGAGGCAAATTGTCCTATTTTGCCTGGTATTGCCTGCTGGCCGGATTGGGGATATTAATCTTGATATAACGATAACACTACGAATTACGAATCTTCTAATTACGAATTCGTAATTCGCCTATTTGTTATTCGTAGGGGGGCATATGCCAGAGAAATCCAAACGTTCAATTCGGCCTATCATCGGGGTATTTCTTATCATATTGGCAATATTCCTGGAGGTGGGGTTGCTTACCCACAGCACCGCGGATAACCCGTCCTGGCATTATAATGCGGACAAGCCGGCCGGATACAGCAACTGGGGCGGAGCCGTGGGCAATTTCTTCGCCACCAACCTGTTCCTGGTCTTCGGCATCGTGTCATATCTGGTGGCGGCGATGGTTTGTCTCTGGGGCATATTCCTCATCTGGCGCAAGGAGATTTCGGTTCTGCCGCTCAAGATAGCGTGCCTTATTATATTCATAGCGGCCGCATTATCGGTGGCCGGGTTGGTTACGCCGTCTGGATTCACCTCAGGCCGGATGGAGGGCTTGGGCGGCATAACCGGCGTAGTTCTATCAGGATTCCTCAACCACACCTTTGGCGTTGTGGGTTCGTACCTGCTGGCGCTTTTTGTTATGGGCACATCCATTGTCCTGGCCACGGATTGGCTGGCCTACGATATCGGCGCGCGATTCGGTAAGGTGATTTATGCGCTGGCCGCCCGGTTCATCGGATTCATTAATTCCATCCGCCAGGGTATTGACCGCAGGCAGGCGCAGGATAAGATGATTCGCCAGGCGACCAGGCCGCAGACGGTGCCGATGCCGGCGGATGAACCGGTTGTTCCTGAGATTGACGACGAGGACGAGCCGGAAATAGACAGGGACCTGGAGAAAAAGATAGCCGCGGCAGTCATGCCGCCCAAGCCGGTTCAGATAAAGGCAGCCAAAGAAGTGGCAGGCCTGCCTGCCGCAGGCAGGGGCGATTTCAAACTGCCCGGCCTGGACCTGCTGGAAGACCCGGAGCCGGCGCAGGGCTCGGACAATGCGGACGAGGTCAAGGAGCGCATTGCGGTCATAGAAGGCACCTTGCGCAACTTCGGCATAGAGGCCAAGGTGGTGAACATAGAGCGCGGGCCGGTGGTGACCAAATACGAGATAGAACTGGCGCCGGGCATCAGCGTCCATAAGGTGGCCGGGATGATAGACGACCTGTCCATCGCCTTAAAATCGCCCAATGTCACGGTTGTGGCGCCCATCCCGGGCAAGTCAACGGTCGGCATTGACGTGCCCAATACCTACAAAGGCATTGTCCGTCTGAAGGAACTGGTTACAGCCGAGAAGGCCGGGGAATACGTGTTGCCGCTGTGCCTGGGCAAGGATGCGGCCGGCACCCCGATTATCCGCGAACTGGACGAGATGCCGCACATCCTGATTGCCGGCACGACCGGCGCGGGAAAATCCATCTGCATCGGCAGCGGCATCCTCAGTATGCTAATGAAACGCACGCCCGAGGAACTCAAACTCCTCCTGATTGACCCGAAGATGGTGGAACTGTCCGCCTTCAAGGATATCCCGCACCTGATTTCGCCGGTAGTAACCGATATGAAACGGGCGCCGCTCATCCTCCAGTGGCTGGTCCGGACAATGGACGAGCGGTATGAATTGCTCCTCAGGGTGGGCGTCAAGAAGATAAGTTCCTACAACCAACTGACTCCGGATAAAATCAAGGAACGCTTAAGCGAGGAGGGCGAGGAGCCGGTTGACGTGCCGAGCAAACTGCCTTATATCGTGGTGGTGATAGACGAACTGGCCGACCTGATGATGGCCGCCTCGGACGATGTGGAAAACGCCATCACCCGCCTGGCCCAGAAATCCCGGGCTGTGGGCATCCATCTGATACTGGCGACCCAGCGGCCGTCCGTGGATGTCATCACCGGGCTAATCAAGTCCAATATGCCGGCCCGGATTGCCTTCAAGGTGGCCTCCAAGGTGGATTCGCGGACCATCCTGGACCGCAACGGCGCCGAGCGGCTGTTAGGCAAGGGCGATATGCTTTTCCTGCCGCCGTCCACCACGGACCTGATTCGCGCCCAGTGTACCTTTGTCAGCGATAAGGAAATCCACAATGTGGTTGACTTCCTCAAGGAGCAGGGCACGCCGGTCTATGATACGGAATTGCTGGAACTGGAGAGCCGGCGCGACTTTGAGAACCTGGAGGATGACGAATTATTTGAGGACGCGGTCCGGGTGGTGCTGGAAACCCAGCGCGGGTCGGTATCGTTAATCCAGCGGCGCCTGAATATCGGTTACAGCCGGGCCGCCCGCTTGATTGAGATGATGGCCAAGGTCGGCATTGTCGGTGTCTATAAGAACAGTAAGGCCAGGGAGGTCATTATGAACCTGGCGGATTGGGAGAACGCCAAGAATACCGCCGGCCGGACGTAAGCCGCAGATTCCACTGATTTACGTGTCATCACGCTCAAGAAAACTTCGTAACTTCTGCTACGAAGACAGATCTACTGCCTCCCGTAGGGACAAAGACACCAAGAAGAAATTAACTGGTTGTTTTCTTCGTGCCTTGCCGCCTTTGGCGAGCCTCGCCTGCGGGCGGGGTGTCCCTGCCTGCCGGTCATGCCAAAGGCAGATCCGCCTCTGGCTGGACAGGTAGGTTGGTGGCTATCTTTGAAATTCCATACAACAAAAAGCCCAGCACCCATCCGAAGGATAGGCGCTGGGGATGAGTGCGGAGACCTAAGCTATGCCCTTACGGGACAAAATAGCCTAAGCACTCCGGAGAGGGATAATATATATATAGTCGCAATTGGTATGCCAAATCTGGGTATTTCCTGACAAATCCGCCCGGTTCCTTGCTAAATCGCCTTATTTATCAATAGGATATGAGAATCTTCATAATTATTATAAAAATCTGAAATATTATTCACTGCGGAAAACTTTTCCGTCTGTATGGAAAACTTTTCCGCCTTGTCGGGAAATTAAACCTACAGGTTGGGGGTGCAAACCCACGGGTTATAAGTGCGCACCTACAGGTTGTAAGTGCAAAGTTACAGTGTCGTTTTACCGTCTTTCCATCTCGCCGAAAATCATCTTGCCGGCCGCGGTCTGCAGGGCGCTGGTAACCGCAACCGTCACCTTCTGGCCGATGCGGTGCGATGCGCCTTCAACCACCACCATCGTGCCGTCCTGCAGATAACCCACCCCCTGCTTGGGCTCTTCGCCCGGTTTGAGGATTTTTATCTCTATGGTCTCGCCGGGCAGGACCACGGGTTTTAGGGCATTGGAGAGTTCGTTGATGTTGATGACCTTAAGACCCTGTAACTGGGCGACCTTGTTGAGGTTAAAGTCGTTGGTGACCAGATGCCCGTTGAGCGACTGGCTCAATTTGACTAATTTCATATCGGTTTCCCTGATATAAGGGAATTCCGCCTCGTCAATCCGAATCTCCAGTTTCTTGTTCTTCCGTATCTGCTCCAGGATGTCCAGGCCGTATTTGCCTCTGGTCCGCTTGGATTTGTCCGAGGAGTCGGCCACCCGCTGGAGTTCCTCCAGGACGAATTTGGGCACAATCAGGGGCGAGTCAATGGCCATCACCTCAAGTATGCTGGCGATTCGGCCGTCAATAATCACGCTGGTGTCCACAATCCAGGGCTTGCCGGTCTTGTGGCTGGGCGAGAGTTCCACAAAGGGAATCACGAACTTGAAATCGTCCTTGCTCCGGATGATGGCGATGACCGTGATGAAACTGAACAGGAAGGTGATGGAAAACTGGAACCACATTTCAAACTCCTTTGAGGATGCGGCCATATCCCTGACCCAGTCCAGCATAAAGGCGATCCGGGTGAACAGGTATGCCACGATGAACCCGAAAATCAGGCCGAACATAACGATGGAGATGGTGGCGATGAACCGCCGGGTGAACCAGAGTTCTATCAGGACGAAGAAGGCGGCCAATAATATGCCGATAATTACGCCGGTTGCGGCTCCGCTGCCGCTGGCGACCGCGATATTCCAGCCGATGACGCCGCTGACGATGATGAACAATGCCCTTAGAATGTGCAGCATATAAACTCCTTATAATTATTAATTATGAATTATGAGTTATGAATGAATGATTAAATTAATAAATGATAATTTATAATTCATAATTAACTATATTTTCTCAAACGGATAAAACAGTTTCTTATATTCCTCCTGGGCATAGCGGTCGGTCATACCCGCGATATAGTCGCAGATAGAACGGCGCAGGGACGATTCGTTATCCCCGTTTTCCTTTGCCAGTTTCTGGTAGCGCGGCGGCAGTTGCTTCGGGTCGGTTAAGTAGGCGTTGAACAGTTCCTCTATGAACCGCTTGGCTTTTTGGGTCATCCGCTCCACCCGGTAGTGCTTGTAGAGGTTCTCGTATAAGAATGATTCCAAATCCCTGACCTGTCCGGCCATCTTATCGGAGAACCGGACAATTGTCCCCTCGTGCTTTCTTATATCAACGACGTTTTTTATATGATATTTCTTCAGCAACTTCAAGGTATTCTCCACCAAATCGCTGACTTCTATATTAATGAGCGAGATGATGGATTGCGGCCGCAGGAACATCTCCTGCTCGGCCGGAGACAGGGCCTTTTTGTGTCCGGCCGACGCCTTTTGCCAGAGCGCGCAGTTCTTCAGCGTATCTTCCTTAATCAGCCCGGCCCGGATGCCGTCGTCCAAATCGTGGTTGTCGTAGGCAATCATATCGGCCATTGCCACGACCTGCGCCTCAAGCAGTCCCTGCCATTCAGGATGGTATTCCTCAGGTATCTCGGCGTTGTCGTAGGCCGTGGAATGTTTAATAAGCGATTCCCTGACCTCATAACAGAGATTCAGGCCGGTGAACTGCGGATAGCGCCGCTCCAGGAATTCCACTACTTTTAGTCCCTGTGAATTATGCTCAAAACCGCCGCAGTCCTTCATCAGGTTGTTCAGTGTCTCTTCGCCCGCATGCCCGAAAGGCGTGTGTCCGAGGTCGTGGGCCAGCGCCGCGGTCTCTATCAGGTCCTCGTTTAAGCCGAGGGCCCGGCCGATGGTCCGGGCAATCTGGGTTACTTCTATGGTATGGGTCAGCCGGGTCCGGTAGTGGTCGCCTTCGTGGTTGACAAATACCTGGGTCTTGTATTCCAGGCGCCTGAAGGCCGTGGAATGGATAATCCGGTCGCGGTCGCGCTGGAAGGCGGTCCGGTAGGGGTGTTCTTTCTCCGGGAATTTGCGGCCCAGCGAGTCAGCGCCTCTCATCGCATAGGGCGCCAGCAATTTGTTCTCCTGCCGTTCCAGGATAGTACGTAAATTCATAGATTGCTATCTTACATCACATTCCGCTGGCGGTCAAGTTTTAGCCACAGATTACACAGATTAGAATCCGTCTTACCTGCCCGCCGAAGCATCGGCGCAGGCGGGTCTGTGGAATCTGTGAAATCTGTGGTTGCGATTCGTGTTTAATAATTTCTTTATTTCTCCGGCAAGATAGAATGACCCTGTGATGAGGATTAAGTCGTCTGATGTTGCCAATCTTCGGGCGATATTCAGAGCGTTAATATAATCCGGCTCCAATAAGATGGTCTTATCCATACGGCTGGGCAAGTATTTCAGGAACTCGTTTGGTTCCATAAGGCGCGGGTTTGGGGTCTTGGTCAGTATGGCAATATCAACTTCCGGTATGATTATGTCCAGAATCTTCTCTACGTCCTTATCTTTGGAAAGGGCAAGGATGACAATGATTTTACGGTAGTTCCTTTGCTTGACTGTTTCTACGGTTGTTTTTATAGAAACCGTATTGTGCGCGCTGTCCAGGATAACATCAGGTTTATGGCTTACGAATTCCAGTCGGGCCGGTAGCGCCAGTCCTTTTAACGCCTTATTTATGCCTGCTGTATTTATATCGGTGTAGCCACGGGAGTTAAGCAATTTGACTACGCCGCAGGCGAGTGAGTAATTCTCCTGCTGGTGCCTGCCCGGCAGGTTAATCTTATCGGGCGCTATTTTTATGATGTGAAGGGGCGCATTTTGGGCACTTGCCTTTTGACTGATGACCTTATCAGCCGACGTATTCTGCCTGAAGGTTATTACCGGAACGCCTTTCTTGATAATGCCCGCCTTCTCCGAGGCAATCTTTTTTATGGTATTTCCCAATTTATTCGTATGGTCAAGGTCAATCCGGGTGATGACGCTGGCTATCGGCGTGATGAGATTGGTGGCGTCAAGCCGGCCGCCCATGCCGACCTCAATCACCGCAAAGTCCACGCCCTCTCGTGTGAAATATAAGAATGCCATTGCGGTCATCGTCTCAAAGAAGGTGGGGGGGGCGTCACGTGAAGAGCGTGGAGCGTAGAGCGTGGAGCGTTTGGTTTTAGATACAAAATAGTTCATTAGTATTGTAAAGTCATTCTTGGAGATAACCGTCTCTTTGCCGTTATGCCAGACCTGTATCCGTTCGCGCAGGTCAACCAGGTGCGGCGAGGTATAGAGCCCGACGCGATAGCCCGCCTTCGTCCCGCCGGGACTACGGCAGGGCAGGCCAGCCGAGGACAGGATTTGGGCAATCATCATTGCGGTTGAGCCCTTGCCCTTGGTCCCGGTGATGTGGATGCAGCGCAGATTGTCCTGCGGATTGCCGAGCGCGTCCAGGAGTGATTTCATCCTCTTGAGGTTATAAGTCGTTTGGCCATAATGGACTTTAGTCATTCTTTCGTAGTCGGTGAATTTGCATAAATACCGGTAAGCGTCAGGATATGATTTGAGTTTCATAAATTCTACGAACCACTACGAATAATGAATTTTCTAATTACGAATTCGCTTCGCGGTTCCTTCGGATTCGTAATTCGCAGATTCGTAATTCGTAGAGTGCGGTTTCATTTAGCAATCAGAATCGTCAGTTTGGATTTATACTGCAGGATGATGTCGTTCTTCCGGTCGTTATTCAGGTCGGACACTATGGCTTTGTCCGGTATTCTGGCCGGGTACAGCAGGAATTCGTCCTTCTCAAAACTCACGCCGTCCGGTCTTGTCAATTTGTCCTTCTGCCGGCCGCAGTATATGGTAACCGCGCCCTTCTTCTTCTCCGGGCCTGAGATGGTTAAGAGGTCGGTCCGGCTGTCGTTGTTGTAGTCGTAGCCGAAATAGATGTGAGAGAAATAGCCGGTGCCTTTTCCCAGGGCCGAGGCCGGGAAGTTGACATCGCGCGCATAATCAGGCGAGAGTGGAAAATTCTTTCCGGATTTATTCAGATACACCTGGTAGGTAATGGGGATGTATTTCAGTATTGCCTTCTTTATATTTGACGCCAGGGTTATCTTGAACGAGGTGATGAACAGGTCCGGGTAATTATCGCCGTTTATCTCGGTAATGCCCCAGAGCGGACAGACGCCCTTGAGGTTTATCACCTGGGCCGGCGGCGTGGAATAAACAGCCCCCGCCCCGTTAGAGGTATTTGGTTTAACGGCTGAAGATGTATCTTTATTTGGATGTTCAGTGGAGTTTGAGAGTTGCCCTTCATTTGCACGGTCGTCCCTTTGGCCTGTCTGCCGTGGTTCCGGCACAGGCAGGGACGACCTACCTCTAACGGGGTTGCCAGGAAAGACGAAGAACCGCGTGACCAGATTGCCGATATCGGATAAATCGCCGGTGGTTGAGGCAATCACCAGGTCCATAATGCCGTCCGCATTCAGGTCCGCGAACCGGTTGGAATAAAGAAGGACGTTACTGCCGCCCTGGACGGAAGGCAGTGAAAGGAAATCCATCCTGAACTCGCCGGACGGGTTTTCCGGGAAAAAGCCGTTTGTCTTATTCTGGAAGTAATAAATCGTCCGATTGGAGAATCCCAGGACAACGTCCTTCAGGCCGTCCCCGTTCAGGTCTATCAGGGAGAGATGAGGCAGTGATGACGAGATGGTGATAAAGGACGAATCGGATGTCCTGATTGACTGGGCGGACGGCTGGTTGATAATCTGTTTTCTGGCCGGTTTGCCATCCTGATACGGTCCCCAGCAGATAAGATATCCGTCTTTTGTCGGGATGATTATATCGTCTATGCCGTCGTTGTCTATGTCCTCGCCTTCCTTGACCAGCGGTACGGCGCCTGTATCGGTTTCGGATGGTAAAAATATTGATTGCTCGGAGACCAGCGGTATCTTCTCCTCGTCGTAGGTGTTTTCGCCATTCTCTTTGTGTCGGTCCCTATCAGCGGGATTGTCTGCGGACTTATAGCAAAAGACATTATCAGCGGTATAAAAGGCGATTTCTGCGCTTGTCCCTGCGGGACCGGCGTCCGGGAGGTAATTGCCGATGCATACCATCATCGCCCCGGCCGGTATTTTTATTGTCCGTTGCGCGGAAGAGTTCGGGGACACAATGTTTATTGTGTCACCGGAGGCGTAGATAATCTCACTGGCGCCGTCGTTGTCAAGGTCTATCAGATTAATGGAGTCGGAATGCCCGGTTAGGGTGATTTCCTTTATATTGAAACGTTCCAACCCGACCGGCCGGGTCTCATCGTCCAAATCGCCCCGCTGGGCAAAAACCAGAGGACTCGCCACAAAGACACAAAGGACACAAAGAATAATAACCCTTTTTCTGAACATAAAAACCATACCGGATATATAATATTATATCTGTATAATAGCCAAGAAATTTGTGGCTGATAAAATCCTTGACTTTCAGTATAGGAAAATGTAAAAAGGCAACCACAGATTACACAGATTTCGCAGATTAGAATCTGTATTATCTGTGGAATCTATGATTGGTATTGATATGAAGGATGAAAGGACGCATAAAATTATTGGGGCGGCGATGGAGGCGCATCGTATAATGTGACCAGGCCGTCTTGAGGCGGTTTATCAGGAATGCCTGGAAATTGAATTCGGGGAAAGAAAGATACCTTTTGTTCCTCAGCCGGAATTACCGGTATTCTACAAGGATAAAAGATTAAAAAAGTTCTACGTGCCTGACTTCATTATATTCGGGGATATTGTCCTGGAAATAAAATCAGAGAAGTCGTTGACTTCACTAGACGCGGCGCAAATTATAAACGCCCTTAAAACAAGCGGGTTTAAGACGGGACTGCTTATTAATTTTAGCGAGGAATCATTACGTCTTAGGAGGTTTGTTAATTAAAGCCGCAGATTTCACCGATCAAAATCGGTGTAATCCGTGAAATCTGTGGTTGCAATTTTATTGCTATGAAAGTATTAAAATTCGGCGGCGCCAGTTTAAAGGACGGCAATTCCCTCAAAGCAATTGCCTCGGTGGTCTCCGCGACCAAAGGCCCCAAGGCCATAGTCCTGTCCGCCTTTAACGGCGTGACGGACGAACTGAACAACTTTTTGGGCCGAATCCTCAGCCGGAACTTCAGCGAAAAACAGATAAGTTCGTTCGTTAATAAACTCAAACTGGAACACCTGGAATATCTCAAGCAGGCCTGCCTACGTCAGGACTTCGGCAGGCAAGCATTATCCGGTGAAACCTATCGGTTGATTGAAGGCCAGTGCAACCGGCTGGAGCGCCTGCTTTACGGGCTTCGTTACATAGACGAGATAACCGAGCGTTCGCGCGACCTGATAAACAGTTTCGGCGAGCGGCTCTCGGTGATTGTCGCATCCGAGGCGCTCCGCACTTATCCACTGGAGCGGAGCGTTCCAGCCACAGCGGGCAAGAGCGGAGCGCTCAATAACCTGGGCATAAATTGCCGGGCGCTTGAGGCGGATAAAATCGGCGTCCTGACCGACGGCCTGTTCGGACGTTCCTCGGCCGTCCTGCCCGCGGTGCGCCGGAATATGCGCCGGGTTGTCCTGCCTCTCGTCAGGCGCAATATCGTTCCGGTCATTACCGGCTATTTCGGATGCGACAGGCACGGACGGACCACCACCTTCGGACGGGGCGGGAGCGACTACAGCGCCTCGGTTATTGCCTATGCCTTGGATGCGGATGTTCTGGAACTCTGGAAGGACGTGGACGGATTTATGAGCGCGGACCCGGAGATTATTCCCCAGGCCCGGCTCATCAAACACCTGTCTTATAAGGAGGCCGCTGAACTGGCCTACTTTGGCTCGGGCATCCTCCATCCCCGGACCGTTGAGCCGGTCCTGCTGAAGAATATCCCGATAATAATTCGCAATACGTTTACCCAGCCCCTGCGTGCCGGGGTTGGTTTTGACCGGCGCGCCAAAGGCACGGTCATTCACAACTATCACGTTACGCATTCCATTCCCATCAAGGGTATCACCTACGAGAAGGAGATTGGTTTTATCAAGGTGCACGGCTACGGCTCTGGATTCGGGTATAAATCAGAGGTGGTCAGCGAGATTACCGGCCGGCTTCTTTCCGCAAACATCAACATCAAAAGCATCCTCTCGGCGCCGACCGGCATCGGGTTGGTCTTCGGCCGTGAGGACTTTGACGCGGCGTTTTTGCTCCTGAGCCGCACCTGCCTGCAGCAGGCAGGCGCAATGAAATTAGTCAGCGGATTTGAAAAGGTCCTGGACCGGTCGCTCATTGCCTTTGTGGGCGAGGGTATTACCAGGGAAAAAGGCGTGGCCGCAAAGGTCTTCAACTCCCTGGCCAAAAAACGAATCAATGTTGAGATGATATCAGCCGGGGCCTCGTCCGCGGCAGGATTCTTTATCGTGCACCGCAGGGACCTGAAAAAGACCGTCCGGACGCTGTACAAAGAATTTTTTGGATAACATATAGGTTGTATAGGGCCTATAAGACATATATGAGCGATGAAAACCTTATTCCCCCGCACGGCGGCTATCGCGACCTGCAATCGTATCAGATGGCCGAGATAGTGTTTGATGCGACGGGCATATTTTGCGAGCGGTTTATAGACAAACGCTCACGCACGCACGACCAGATGGTCCAGGCCGCGCGGTCAGGCAAACAAAATATCGCCGAGGGTAGCCAGGCCTCAGGCACCTCCAAGAAAAGCGAATTGAAACTGGTGGGCGTTGCCAGGGCAAGTTTGGAAGAATTGCTGCAGGATTATCAGGACTATCTGCGTAAGAAATGTCTGACGCGCTGGACCAAGGACGACCCGCGCGCCAGGAAGATTCGCTCGCTCTGCTATGCGAAAGATAGGTCGTATCTGACTTATAAGACCTATATTGAGGACAGCCCGCCTGAGGTCGCGGCAAACGCAATGGTCTGCATCATCCATCAGACCAACTATCTTCTTGACAGGCAATTGCGGGCTTTGGAGAGCGCCTTCCTTAAGGAGGGCGGGTTTACCGAAAAACTATATTGCCTTCGCAGACAACTCCGCAGAGACCCCCGAAGTGAATTCGGGGAACACCGCACCTGTCTGCCGTCCCGTTATGGACGGAACAGGCAGGGAGACCACGAAGTGAATAAATAATCCGGTATGTCCCCCGAATTGAATAGGTCAAGTAAAAAATTAGGTATGCTCCCGAACTTCTGTAAAACAGAGGGCAAGTACC